>CALAEZ010000288.1 GCA_937891125.1 uncultured Treponema sp.
CTGTGCCTGAATCTGCGCAAGGTCTGCTGGCTGCGTAACATGCTCGTCGTCAAAAATAAAATGCGCACTGCCGATTAACAGGCGCTTCCCAGAAAGCTGTGTCGCAATACCGTGCGCCACAATGTATTCGACCTTTGCGTGATCTTCCGGATGCGCTATGCCGCGTTCTGTTGCTGCCCGAACAATGGCGTTTGCAATCGGATGCGCAAAATGCTCTTCAAGACAGGCGGCGAGCTTTAAGACTTCCGCCTCGCTTTTGCCACCAAGCGGCATAATGCGTTCAAGGTGCGGGGTAGCAGCAGTCAGCGTACCTGTTTTATCAAAGACGATGGTGTCTGCTTTTGCTGCTTCCTCTAGGAATTTGCCGCCTTTTATTAAAATACCATGCTCCGCCGCCTCGCGCATGGCGCTTAATACGGCAACCGGCGCTGCAAGCTTCATGGCGCATGAGTAGTCTACCATGAGCGTTGCCATGACCTTTGACACATTGCGTGTAAAAATAAGCGTTCCCAGCGCCAGCGCAAAATTGTACTTAACAAGCGTTTGCGCAAGCTTTTCTGAGCGTATTTGGCTCGACACCTTGAGCGACTGCGAGCTGTCAATCATCGACAGGATATTCTTTACCTTTGTCTGACTGCCGACCGCGCGCACGGTAATGTAGATTTCGCCTTCCTGCACAACGGTGCCAGCAAAGACCGACTGTCCGCTTCTGCGTTCAACAGCAAGCGGCTCGCCCGTAATGGATGCCTGATTTACCAGCGCCTCTCCACGCGAAATGTCGCCGTCGGCAGGAATAATATCGCCCGTTCTAGCAACAGCGGTGTCGCCCACCTTAAGCATAGAAAGCGGAATCGTCTTTTCTTCGTTGCCATTGACGACTTTTACCAATTCGTTTTCACCAAGCAAAGCGCTTGCCAGATTTTCGTATGATTTTTTCCGCGTAAATTCTTCGATTGTTTCGCCAATGTTTAGCAGGAAATTGATGTTGCCAGCTGTTGTCGCATCTCCCGTTGCGGTAGCAAGTGTAATTGCAACGGCGTCGAGCACATCGGTACTAAAGACAGCACCGCGCGCAAGACAGCCAGCGCCTTTTAGTATACGCGGCGTAAGATTACAGATTCTGATAATGGTGCGAACGGGGAGGGGCAGCAGCCGCTTCAGGTAATGGTTCACGGTCATTGCAGCGAGCGTGCCAATCAAGCTTTCTTGCTTTACAGGCTCCGGCGTTGCCGCAAGCATGTCGGGATCATCTAAATATTTTGACGTCAACGCCTTAAAGAGCGAGCCGATTGTTTTTGGCGACTGCTTTGACTCGTCATAATAGAGTAAAAAAGAGCCGGTAACGGGATTTACCGTTACACGGCTAATTCCTTCCTGTGCGGAAAGCAGGCTCTGAGCCAGCGCCGCCTGCCGAGGAGTTACTTCGGCTTTGTTGTAGCCGATTCGTAGCCGCCCTGGCAGTGCGTGTTTAATAAAAAACTGCATCCGTCTGCTCGTTATGCCTTTGCCTTAGCAGTTGCTTCAGCTTTAATATCTTCTGCATCCTCTTTGAGTGATTCTACAAATTCTGAAGCATCTTCCTTAAGCTGCAAGCCTGCGCTCATTACCTTTGCACAGCCCTTGCGAAACGCCTGTGTGCGAACAAGAGTAACTGCTGCAGCGCCAACTGCAACACCAATCAAGAATTTGCATGTACCAGATAATGCCATATATTCCTCCAGAACTGCTGTTGCCAGCAGAAAAAGTAATTAGCCAAATAGTAACGGCAGAAAAATCTCCCGTCAACGCAACAATGCTTGTGTATAGCTCAGTCTTGTAAGCCTAGTCTGTCTCGCTGTCTTCAGGGGTAGCTGCAGGCATGGGTACTTCCTCGGGCACATTGTTCGTCTTCATCCAGTTTTTAATGCCAGCAACAACGTCAGCGTCGATATAATGCTCCATGCGGCAAGCGTTTTCTTCTGCCTGCTCTGCAGAAAGACCGGTAATTGCCATTAAGAACGAAGTCAACAGCTTGTGCCGACTGTACACGTCTTTTGCTTTTGAAAGACCTGCCGGCGTTAGCTTAATCATATTTCCGAGTGAAAACTCTATGTAGCCACCGTCTTGCAGTAATCCCATAGCACGGCTGACACTTGGCCGTGACACATTCAGTTTGCGGGCAACATCAACAGAGCGGACAAAGCCGTTTTCTTCCTGCAGACGCAAAATCGCTTCAAGATAATCTTCCCCAGATTCGTACATTGCTCATTCCTCTTTCTAAAAGATGCATTAAGGATAGCAACCACACGGCGATTTGTCAAACAAAGTTTTTTGCAACTACGGTAGTGCAACTACGGTATAACTGCAGTGCAGACTCGTGCATCGGGGCTCGCACATCGATCTGTCAGCTCCCATATGCAAACGGTAGGAAAAGTTGTATGCTTTTTTTTATGGAAGATGAAGCAGGCGCACTTGCTGTTGCGCATACCGCGGTAGACACCGTAAAGGAAGTAGGCAGAGGCGCCATTACCGAAACAAAACAGGCACTCCATATAGACGAACTAAAGACACTCATCACGACTGACACCATAAAACACTGTGTGGTAAGCGGTATAACGCTGGTGTTGTTTTATGTTATATACCGTATCGTGCGCCGCATTATCAAAAAAACTGCTGCAAGCAAGCTCAGCGAATCTGCGACCACGACATTGCTAAAATCAGTCAAATATACCTTTTATGTACTGATGACGATGTATGTGCTGAGTCTATTTGGCATTAAGCTTAGCGCAATTTGGGGTGCTGCCGGCATTGCGGGCGTCGCATTAGGCTTTGCGGCGCAGACTTCGGTAAGCAATTTTATCAGCGGCCTTTTTGTGCTGACCGAAAAATCCATTAAAATCGGCGACTTTATCGAAATTGACGGCATTACCGGCACGGTCGATGCGGTCGGCTTTCTTTCGGTACGCATTCACACGCCGGACAACCAGTACGTGCGCATCCCCAGCTCTAAAATCATTAGTACGGCGCTTAAAAACTATTCTACGTTTGACCTGCGCCGCCATGTGTTTGAATTCACGGTAGATTATGCAACTGACTTAGATACGGCGCTTGAAGTGTTCAAAACAGTACCGGCGCAGTGCCCGACCGTCGTGCTCGATAAGCCCGATTTTGCGCCAAAAGTTATGCTTGTTAATCTTGCTGACAGCGGCATTACCGTAAACATTGCTGTCTGGTTTAATCGCACTGACTTAATCCAGACACGCACTGACTTGTGCCGCGCCGTCATACAGACCTGCCGTGCGCACAAAATCAACATTCCGTATAACCGCATGGATATTACGCTGCTCAATAATGCACATGCCGACTGCTAACAAAAACACAACCGCTGCTCACGCCTCTCAAGCGACGCTCGCTCCCCAGAATACGGCCACCGCCCGCGAGCCGCTTTTTTCTCATAAGGCGCTGGTTGCGCTTATTCTGCCGTTAGTTGCCGAGCAATTTTTAGCTATTACCATCGGCGCGTGTGACACGCTCATGGTTGCTTCAATTGGAGAAGCAGGCGTTTCTGGCGTGTCGCTCATAGACCAGTTTAGTCAGCTGATGATTCAGCTGTTTGCGGCATTTGCAACCGGCGGCGCAGTTGTCACTAGCCAATACCTTGGCAAAAATGAAACATCTAACGCGTGCAAGGCGGCAAAGCAGCTTTTAACGCTTTCGCTGTCGGCAGCGGCGGTACTAGTCTGTCTGTTTGTGCCTCTGCGCCTACCGGTACTTCGGCTGCTGTACGGTAAGATTGAGCCGGCAGTTATGCAAAACGCCGTCACCTACTTTTTCTGGATTGTCATTTCGTTTCCATTCCTTGCGATTTACAACAGCTGCGCGGCAGTATTTCGTGCCATGGGAAACAGCAAACTGAGCCTCAAGGTCAGCATTTTAATGAATCTGACCAACATCGGCGGAAATGCTGTTTTCATCTACGGACTGAAAATTGGCGTAGCAGGGGCGGGGATTGCAACGCTTTTAAGCCGCGCAGCAGCGGCAGTTGTCATGCTGGTTCTGCTTACTGACCGCAAAAAAAACAGCGTGTACATTGACCGGCTGTTTACGCCCGAATGGAACGGCGCCATGACAAAGCGGATTTTGCGCATTGGCATTCCCAGCGGCATTGAGGGAAGCGTGTTCCAGTTCGGCAAGCTCATCGTGCAGACCTTTATGGCAAGCTTTGGAACGGTTGCCATTGCGGCAAATGCAATCTGCAACAATGTCGGCAGCTTCGCCAACGTTCCTGGAAATGCGCTGGGGCTTGCATCCGTTACGGTTGTCGGCCGCTGTATTGGTGCAGGCGAACGCAAACAGGCCGTCCATTATGCGCGGGTCATTTTGCGCGAAGCGGTCATCTCCATGGGCGCGCTTTCAGCAGTCATTTTTGTGTTTTCACCACAGATTGTTTCGCTTTTTAATCTTTCACCAGAAGCGACAAGGCTTGCCTCTGGCGTTATCCGTACCTGCATGGTCGCCAACGCGCTTGTCTGGCCGCTTTCGTTTACGCTGCCAAACAGCTTACGTGCCGCAGGCGATGCAAAGTTCACGATGATTGTCAGCAATATCAGCATGTGGCTGTTCCGCGTACTTTTCTGCTATCTGATTGCAAGCTGGATTTTGCGTCACTATCCAGAAAACACATCGCTGGCTCTCTACGGCGTCTGGTTTGCCATGTACATCGACTGGATTTTCCGCGCCACCTGCTTTGTCTTGCGCTTTAGGGGCGGCCGCTGGCTTGAAAAAAAAGTAATCTGACCGCAGAACTCGCTGCAAGAACGCCCGCAGGCAAGCGCACGCAACTGCCAGCAAAGCGCACGCTTCACATTTTTTTTGTCTTTTTTGTCGGATTTGTGCTATACTAAAGCCGTCCGGCAACAGTTTTCGGACTCAGAAAGTGCGCTTACCGCGCTTAGTAGCCCACAGGAGGAACACTATGAAAAAAATCATCACCATTAGCCGCGAATATGGTTCTGGCGGACGCGTTATTGGTCAGCTCGTTGCAAAGGAACTTGGCTACGATTTTTATGACAAAGAGATTATCGATATTTCAGCGCAAGAAAGCGGACTTTCTGCAGATTTTATCGCAAAAACAGAACAGAATATTTCATCGGCATGGCTGTACAATCTGCTGTTAGGCACTAGCTATGCGGGAACATCGGCAAATGTCGCTGGTCAGCCAATGGGAGCACATTCGCCCGTTTTGCCGCTTGCCGACCAGGTTTTTAATGCACAGCGAAAGACGATTCTTGATTTAGCAAAAAAAGGACCGTGCGTTATTTTGGGACGCTGCGCTGACTACGTGCTTTCAACTGCAGAGGACTTCAAGAAAGAAGATATTTTGAATGTCTTTATCTACGCAGATCTGGAAGCAAAGGTACGCAACGCCATCGAATATTATGGTATTCCAGAAAAAGATGCGCGTAAAACGGTCATGCAGGTAGATAAGCGCCGTGCAAATCATTACAACACCTTTACTGAAAACGTGTGGGGCGACCGCAAAAATTATGATTTACTGATTAACGGCGGTATCATTCCGCGCGAAAAAATTGCGCACATGATTGCAGACATCGCAAAGCTTGGGTAATAACAGCATGGCAAAAAAAGTACGAAAAACAACGGCGCAGGCAAAATCTGCTGAGCGGAAGCCAGTTCCAGCACACATGCCGCTTTCGCAAAACGAGCAGTTTTTGCCAACCCCGTTGGTAAACGGCGCTGGTTTTACGCCGACAGCGGGCGACGAGCGCAAGCAATGGTTTGAAAACGAAGACTTTTGGAAAAATTACGGGCCGATTATGTTTGACAGCGCACGGTGGGCAGAAGCGCCCGCGGTTGCTGCTGCCATTCAGAAAATTGCCGGCTTAAAAAAAGGCGCGCGTATTCTGGAAGCAGGATGCGGGCCGGGACGCATCGCCGTAGAGCTTGCGCTTTTGGGACTTGATGTGACGGGCGTCGATATTATCCAAAGCGAGCTCGATGCGGCGGCAGAAACGGCAAGCGATGAAGGCGTTGATATTTCGCTCGTGCAGGCAGATTTGCGCACCTACAGCGTGCCCGACGACAAGCGCTTTGACGCGGCAATAAATGTTTATACGTCTTTTGGCTACTGCGACACCATGGAAGAGGATGTGCAGATTCTAAAGCACATTTTTAACACGCTGAAAGACGGCGGCTGGTTCATTCTGGAAACAACAAGCCGTGAAATTGCAGTGCAGTATTTTACGCCAGGCGAATGGTTTGAACGCGCTGGAAAAACAGTGCTAACCGATTTTTCTGTAGAAGGCGCATGGGAAGGACTGCGCTCTCGCTGGATTTTGATTGACAATAAAACGGGCGGTCGCATTGAGCACGAATTTGTACAGCGCCTGTATTCAGCTGTAGAGCTTAAACGCCTGCTACTGGGAATTGGCTTTAAGAGCGCCGAGATTTACGGCGACTTTAACTTCGCGCCGTACAACGAAAACGCAAAAACAATGGTAATTGTTGCGAGGAAATAATCGACAGTTATGGCGCGAGGTTACTTTGTATGAAACGAATTTTTACATGTGGCATACTGCTGTCACTGCTGCTTTCTTCCTCTCCCCTTTTCGCATCAGCTGCCTTTGACAGCGCCGTGGAAGCCTCCCGGACTCCCGGTGGCAGCAGCTCTGCAAAATCGAAGGAAAGCTCTGGCGGCGCCAGTTCCTCCGCTACAAGTTCCTCAGGCGTCAATGGCGAATCCGAAGATCCGACCCTAATGCTGCTGCAGCTGCTGGGAATCCTCTGGCTGCATAATCTGGGCGTGCGCTATGCGCCTTATCCCTACAGTTTTGACGGCGAGCGGGCTCTCGTCTGGGACATGCATGACAATCTCCGTGACGGCGAGTTCAAGATTCATCGCTATGCAGTTGAAACCGCATTTGTCTGCATGGAAGAATTGGGCGTCGGTAATCAGACCCGCTTTGAAGGCATGTTCCTGCCGTTTCTGGGGCTGTATGCGGAGAATCTTCTTCTCTGCCAAACTTCCTGCAATCCTGATCTTTCAGGCAATGCCGGGCTTGCCCTGCGGCTCCCATTTTTCCAGACAAATCCACTGAGCCTCTATATGGATGCAGGAGCGGCAATCTGGTATGGAGATGTCCACTGCATTTTGCGGGAACCGGCATTTTTGCTAGGCCTTGAGCTGCGCTCTTACCCCTTTAAGCCGCTTACCCTGCGACTGCGGCTGGAAGCCCAGGGCTATGACGATGACGTTGATTTGACTTTTTTTGAGCTGGAGGCCGGGCTGATGTTTAACCGCTGGGAAGTTTTTATTGCCAGCCACACGCTGACAGTGGCCAACGCTGAGCAGGATGAGCCTACCGCCGACTGGGCCAGCATTGTCTGCGGGGTCCGCCTGTATTTTTAAGCCAGCCCCGGCAGCCTGCGTCCTCGCTGCAACGGCTCCAGCTGCTGGCAACAGTTGGGACTGCATGGAGCGGGTGGTACCTTCTTACCGCCTGCCGCCGGCGCCCAGAGAAAACGCACTACGAGTTTGCAAAGCAAACTCGCTGGATATAAAATCGACAGGAGGCCGTGCGCCATGGACGCGCACCACGACAAATGCACGGACAGGAGCTTGCTCCTGTCGGATTTGAGATTTACATGGATGTAAATCTCAAATCCTATGCATCGCAGAAAACACTTTTTCTGCCATCACGTTGATTTCAACATGCATGTTTTCGCTAATTGCATTAAGAAGTGTACGCAATTTATCAATATCGATGTCGGCGCCTTCAAGACTCACCATCATCATCATAACAAAATTGCCAGAAAGAATTGTTTGTGTAATATCTGCAATATTGATCTTATGCTCTGCAAGGAGCGCGCTTACTTGCGCAATAATACCAACTTTGTCGCTTCCAACGACAGTAATAATCGCATTCATGCCGTCATTGTAGCGAAAACAGCGAGCGCGGGCAACAGTCAATCAGAACGAGACAAACTCGCACGAAGCCACCTATGCTTTTCTGTTAATCCTCGCTTAATTTGTTTCCGATACTAGATAGGGGAGCAGATTATGAAACATATGTCATTTGAATATAACGGCAAAACATATTCTCTTACTGGCTCTGTAATTACCGTTTTTAGAAGTGATGGTCTAAAGCTTGACCAGTGGTTTTATGCAGATTTTGACGCGGCTCGTCTGGCTTTTTTAGAAATTGAAGCTGCCGCAGCCTAGCAAAGACACTGACTGCAGCAGTTTCATTTTATTGTTATTTAAACAGTGCTTTTATTTCCTTTGCGTAAATCTCGTTTATGCGGTAGCGCATGATTTCCTGTTTGGCAGAAAGCTCTACGCCAACTTCAAACGGCTTTTCAAGCAGTCCCACCTTGTTGATGCGCTCATACATCTTAAAGCCGTTCTTTGCGTTCACGCGCAGCCCCACTTCATTTTCAATCAGATGGTTGATTTCCGGCGTTTTCAGAAGTGCGCTGTAGCTCTTGTATTCAAGTCCGCTTTCTTTGGCAAACGATTCAATGTCTTCCTTGTTCGGCACGATAAGAGCCGCAAGATACCGCTGCTCGTTACCGACAACAACCGCCGTCTGAATAAAGCGCGACTCCTGAATCTTCATTTCGATAGGAAGCGGCTCTACATTTTCGCCGCCAAGCTGCACAATCGTGTCTTTTGCGCGGCCGCAGAGCTGGATTTCGCCGTGGCGGGTCAGCTTTGCAAGATCGCCCGTGTTAAACCAGCCGTCTTCGTCAATGGCGGCAGCGGTAAGGTCGGGGCGTTTGTAGTAGCCTTTCATGACCGTGCCGCCCTTTACCTGCAGAATGCCTTTTTTGCCGCGTCCTAGGTCTTTTCCGGTGTTAATGTCTACAACGCGGGCACTTACGCCGCGCACGGGAGTGCCGACAGTGCCGAAAATCGGCTTTTTAATCGGACGCACGCTGATAATCGGCGAGGTCTCGGTAAGACCATAGCCTTCTGAAAGCTTTAAGCCGATTGCCCAGAAGAATGCGTCTACTGCACGCGGAAGTGCACCGCCGCCGGGAACGCCAGAGCGGAAGGCTGTTCCGAGCATTGCACGGATTTTTCTGAAAATAAGCGCGCTTCCCAAAAGCTTTATCGGGTACAGCACCAGCCACGGAATGACAAAGCCCGGCCACTGCAGCCAGCGTTTATCAATGCCAAAGCGGGCGGTTTTATCGAACAGCACGCGGTCAATTTTTGAGTGAATAAGCGCAACCCGCGTAAAAAAGCGGAAGAGCGCGTAGACAGCACCGCCCGTCTTTCGCATCTGGCGGTAAATGCCGTCGTAGACAGCCTCAAACACACGCGGAACTGCCGGAAGCACCTGCGGATTTAAGGCTTTTAAATCTGCAAGCAGGACTGAGCCGATTGGCTTTGAATAGCAGATTGTTGCCGCCTGACTCATAACAACGTATTCAACGGCGCGCTGATATGCGTGCCAGACCGGCAGCACCATAATGCCGCGGTCGCCTGGATACAGGAAGATGCGCTCGTCAACCTCGTCAAGCTGCGTAATAAAGTTTCCGTTACTGAGCATGACGCCCTTTGGCTGACCGGTCGTGCCAGACGTAAAGATGATTGTTACTAAGTCGTCCCAGTCGCCCTTGTCGATTTCTGCCTCGACCGCGCTGGGATGCTCTGCGTTCCATGCCTTACCAAGCTTTATAACGTCAGCAAATGATAAAAGCGCAAAGCCGGCTTCTTTTGCGCACGCTTCGTCCCTGTCGCCCGGCTCTTCAAACACAATCAGGCGTTCCACGCCAGGTAAATCTGCTTTTAGCGCGGCAATCTTTTTAATCTGCGCGCCGTTTTCTACGACAACAGTTTTACATTCTGCAAACGAAAGAATGTATGAAAGGTCGCCGGGAGTTGCGTCACAGCCGCGCGGAACGTCTACCGCACCGATTGCCATAATGCCCATGTCGGCATGTTCCCATTCCCAGCGGTTGTCGCTGATTAAACCAATGTGGTCGCCGCGCTGCACGCCAAGCGACAACAGGCCGCCTGCAAAATCGCAGGCACTTGCATACGCATCTTTATATGAAATAGGGGTGAATTTTCCCTCGCTCTTATACATCTGATAGGCAACATCGGGATATTCCCGCGCCTGTTTTCTAAACATCTTGACGAGTGTCTTTTCCATAGCGTTCAGTATAACGGCGCATATTGAAAATTGCAATTATGAGGAAAGGAGGGCGACAAAGCGACTCACTAAGCGGTTAGCTTCCTGCACATGCACATCCTCAAACGGGAGCGCCCCAAAAAGAGAATCTACGCCCATTTCTGGATTTACGCGGATTTCTTCCTTGCGCCGCACAACGTGCATGTCAACGAGCTCACAGAGCATGCTTGCAAAAATAAGCGCATAATCCTTTAGCTCAACAGGCTTTAACGAGCGAATTTTTTCTGCCTCAGAAAGTGACGACAGCACACTCTGGATTTGCACAGCAATCCGCGCGCGAAACTCGGTTACAATGTGCATAGCAGCAGAAGAAAAATATTTTTCGCTTTCGATAAAAGAATGGATTTGGAGGAGCGGATCTGACTCGTTTTTCTTAAACCACTGTTCAACCATGCTTTTCAGAACCACCTCTGCAGGCTGCTCAGCGGCAACGCGCGCCAAATCCTGTGGAACGAGCGACAGGTGCTGCAGATACAACTGGCAGTAGCGCAGGGTATCTGCAATTATCAGGTCGCGGCTGCTATAATGCGTGTAGATTGAATTCTTTTTTTTCCCTAGTCGCTCGGCAATATCGCCCACCGTTATTGACTCTGCATTTTTTGTAAACGCAGAGTCGAGAACCGCACGAATAACCTTTTCGCGAGTAATTCTTTCTGGTCGCACCATCATACGTTTTTGTTTACAATGCGGTCTTCCCACGTACCTGTTGCAATGTCAATAAACCGCACGAACAGCGACACTTTGTTGTCGTCATTCAAGCTGCTCCAGATGGTATTGGTAAGACTGTCAATGTCGCCAGAAATGGTTACCAGCTCCGGTTCGCCTTCAAAGCTGGGGAGCGGAGAGCCGTCGCCCATGTAGGTGTGGATAAAGCGGCCTGCGCCTGCTGCTGGTGCGTTGTACGCATACGTATAGCGGTTGCAGCTGTCGGGGCAGCCGTTATCACTTTTTAGGATGGAAAGCGCAAAATTGTAGCTACCGTTTTCAACATGCATGACGCCAGAAATGCGTGGCGTGTAATTGGGAGCGTCAGGCTCAAATTCGCGTGAACGCAGGCTCTGCTCAAATGTAAGCTGCTTGTCGAGGCCGTCGTAGATGGTGTCCGTCTGGTCGCCGTTTGTCACAATTGTCTTGTTACCAAGAACGCGAACTGGTGCATAAATAATGAGGCTTGGATCGCTCAATTTTGCGGGGTCAAACGCCTGTGTGCGAATACCGTTGCCATCTTTTACAAACACGCGGTTGCGGCTGTTTTCGCTGCGTCCCATAATAAAATATGCGGCGACCGCTTTTTTTCCGTCAGCAGTGCGACCAAGAATAATGCCGCGTCCTGGATAGGTAGTTGCAGAAAGTGCCGTCTCAAGTGATTTTACTGTCATGGTGATGCTCCCATTGCTTAGAAAGATTTGCGTGCTCCTATTATCGCAATTTTAGGCGGCTCTGTAAATGCACGGAAAACGCCCGTCTGCTGTAAGATTGCGCGCTGCTCCTGTCGCACATTTTACTGCAGCATGCTATAATCCTGCCGATGACTACAGATGTGACCATTGTTGTTCGGCCAGAAGAAGAACATGACAATTCGGTAATTACCGGAAAAATTACGAAAGAGCTTAAAGAGCGGCGGATTCCTTTTAATAAAAGTGAGCTGACGACCGTTTTTGTAAAAAAATCGATAGATGCCCGGCGAGGACAGGTAAAAATCAACCTGCGCTACAAGGTCTATATTGGCGAAAAGCCCGACGATTCGACTACCGCGCTTCCTGTCTGGAAGCAGGCAGACGAACGGCACACGGTTGCCATTATTGGCGCTGGCCCTGCTGGGCTTTTTGGCGCACTTCGCCTGCTTGAAGACGGCATAAAGCCCGTCATTATTGAGCGCGGTTCGGTCACCAGCCAGCGAAAGCGTGACATTGCTGCTATCAGCACGCGCGGCATTGTTGACGAAAACTCAAACTATTGCTTTGGCGAAGGCGGCGCTGGCACCTTTAGCGACGGAAAGCTCTATACGCGTAGCAACAAGCGCGGAAACATTGCCCGCATTTTGCAGATTTTTGCCGCTTTTGGCGCCGACCGGGCGATTCTTACTGACGCACACCCGCACATCGGCACCGACCGCCTGCCTGCTATCATCAATGCGATGCGTGAAAAGATTCTTTCGCTCGGCGGTGAGTTTTTGTTTGACAGCCGCTGCATTGGCTTTACGACCGCGCCTGGAGCGCCCACTGTTGCCGCGCAGACAGCGCCACTAGCTGCCGACCGCTATCCGCTTGTCACTGGCGTCACGGTCTGCAACACAAAAACAGGCGCTACACGCGAAATACACGCCGACGCCGTGCTTTTAGCAACCGGTCATTCCTCTAACGACATCTACGAGCTTATGGCTCGCATTGCGCCTGATGCACTCAGTGAAAAAATATTTGCGGTCGGCGTGCGCATAGAACACCCGCGCTCGCTCATCGACAGCATACAGTTCCACGGTAAGCAAATGGAGCAGGCGGCAGAATATCGGCTCACCGCGCAGGAAGACGGTCGCGGCGTGTACAGCTTCTGTATGTGCCCCGGCGGCTTTGTCGTACCGTCAAGCACCGCACCCGATCAAATCGTCATAAACGGCATGTCGAGCGCTGCCCGCAACAGCCGCTGGAGCAACAGCGCCATTGTTGTAGAAACGCGCCCCGCAGACATTCCTGCGCCTTTTCAGGAGCAGGCAAAAAAAGCCGGCTGCCCGGCGCTGGCAGGCTTATACTGGAGAAGCTGGCTTGAAGCAGAAACCTTTGCGCACGGCGACGGACAAAAAGCGCCTGCACAGCGCCTGACGGACTTTCTTGCCGGAAGACCGTCGCAGGATTTGCCACGCACCAGCTACACGCCGGGCGTTGTCGCAAGCCGCCTTGACCAGTGGCTGCCGCACCAAATTGTAAGCCGCCTGCAGGCTGCGTTCCGCGACTACGACAAAAACATGCACGGCTTTATAAGCGATGACGCGCTCTTAATTGCAAGCGAAACGCGCACCAGCACGCCGGTCCGCATTACACGCGACAGCGACAGCATGGAATGTATTGCGCTCAGGCGGCTGTACCCGGCAGGCGAAGGCAGTGGCTATTCTGGCGGCATTGTTTCGTCAGCAATGGACGGCGAGCGCGCCTGTAACGCAATTGCACACATGCTTTTATCTGCCAACAGCACAGGAGGAAACTAATGCTTTCTTTTGAAAGTGACTACATTGAAGGCGCACACCCGCGCATTTTAGAACGACTTGCCGAAACGAATTTAGAGCAGCTTTCAGGCTATGGCGCCGACTGCTACAGCGCGCGCGCCAAAGAAAAAATTGCCGTCGCCTGCGATTTTCCGCTGTATAACGCAAAAACAGGCGAGGGCAGTCTGCAAATCTCTTTTTTAACGGGCGGCACGCAGACAAATCAGATTATCATCGACACCATGCTGCGACCATACGAAGGCGTTGTTGCCGCGGCGACCGGGCATGTCAGCGTACACGAAGCAGGCGCTATCGAGTTTACCGGGCACAAGGTGCTTTCGCTTCCAGCACACGTCGGCAAAATGAGCGCGTTTGAGCTGAATGCGTACATCAGCGACTTTTATGCTGACGGCAACCACGAGCACATGGTCTTTCCCGGTCTTGTCTACATCTCGCACCCGACTGAATACGGCACGCTCTACACCAAAGAAGAGCTGACCGCGTTAAGCAAAGTCTGCCACCAGCACAAGCTGCCGCTGTTTATGGACGGCGCGCGCCTCGGCTACGGCTTAGAAAGCCATGACAGCGACGTCACGCTGCACGACGTTGCCGAATTATGCGACGTTTTTTACATTGGCGGCACGAAGGTCGGCGCACTCTGTGGCGAAGCGGTTGTGTTTACCCGACAGAATATGCCTGCGCATTTTGACAACCTGATTAAAAAGCACGGCGCGCTGTTGGCAAAGGGACGCCTGCTCGGCATTCAGTTTGATACGCTGTTTACCGACAACCTCTATTTTGAGATAAGCCGCAATGCAATTGAGCGCGCCGAGGAGCTAAAGGCAGCATTTAAGAGCAAGGGCTACCGCTTTTATTTAGATTCACCGACAAATCAGCAGTTTGTTATTTTGGAAAATCATCGGCTTGAAGCGCTTAAGCGGCAGGTGAGCTTTAGCTTTTGGGAAAAGTATGATGACACACACACGGTTGTCCGCTTTGCCACCAGCTGGGCGACAACCAAAGAAAAGGTAGCCGAACTTATTGCGCTTCTGTAAGCTCCTGCAGGCTTCTGTAAGCAAACTGGATTAACCACAGGAGATTCTATGCCAAAAAATCTGACACAAGGAAGCGTTTTTAAGACGATTATCGTTTTTTCACTTCCGTATTTGCTTTCATATTTCCTCCAGACGCTGTACGGCATGGCGGATTTGTTTATTGCCGGGCAGTTCAATGGCGCTGCGGTCATCTCCGCCGTTTCTATCGGTAGTCAGATTATGCACATGCTCACGGTGATTCTGGTGGGACTGGCAATGGGAACAACCGTGCTTATAAGCCGCGCTGTTGGAGCGAGCGACAGCGCACGCGCAAAAAAGGCGATTGGAAACAGTGCGCTACTCTTTCTGGGCACCTCGGTTGCGGCAACCGTACTGCTTCTGGCGCTGTGCCCGTTCATTGTGCGCATTATGCAAACGCCGCTAGAATCTGTTGTTGAAACACAGCGCTACCTGTTCATCTGCTTTGCAGGCATTCCGTTTATCACTGCCTACAACATTTTTGCAAGCGTCTACCGCGGCTTAGGCGATTCAAAAAGCCCGATGTACTTTGTCGCCGTTGCCTGCGTGCTGAATATCGTGCTTGACTACGCTTTTATCGGCGGACTAGGCATGCAGGCGACCGGCGCGGCACTAGCAACCGTGCTTTCTCAAGGCTTTAGTGCACTTGTGTCGTTCATTGCCTGGCGGCGTGGAAAGCAGTCGCTGCGCCTTAGCCGCTCAGACTTTTGTCCTGAAAAGGAAACGTTTTCTAGCCTTTTAAAAATTGGCGTTCCTGTCGCCTGCCAGGACGGCTTTATACAGGTTTCATTCCTGCTTATCACCGTCATTGCAAACAGACGCGGTGTTGCGGTTGCCGCCGCGGTCGGCATTGTCGAAAAAATCATCAGCTTTTTGTTTCTGGTGCCGTCAAGTATGCTTTCGAGCATTTCTGCAATTGCAGCGCAAAACATGGGAGCTGGCGAGCACAGGCGCGCACGGCAAACGCTTTTTTACGGAGCCGGCATGGCAGTAGCCATTGGCTGCGTATTTGCGCTCATCTTTCAGTGGCTTTCAGAGCCGGTGCTGCGCCTGTTTACAAACGAAACTGCTGTTATCACGCTGGGCACGCAGTATCTTACATCCTACGTGTTTGACTGCGTTGCTGCTGCCGTCCATTTTTCGTTCAGCGGCTTTTTCTGCGCCTACGGTTTTTCTGTCGTGTCGTTTATACACAATGTGTGCTCAATCGTGCTGGTACGTGTTCCGGGAGCCTGGCTTGCGTCAAAACTCTATCCTGAAACACTTTACCCGATGGGCTGGGCAGCACCTGCCGGCAGCGCACTTTCTGCACTCATCTGCATTGCCGCCTACCTGCTGTTGCGAAAGCGCGGCAGGCTTGGGTAAATATGTCGGAACACTTTTTTTGCCTCCGCGGTTTTTTCGTGCTATCATAACAGCAAAGGCATTGTAGACGAATATCGCCGCCCCAAAATGGCGCACGATACAATAAAATCGGTATTTGGAGCTGACAGACACCCATGAAAAAGTACATCATCGCGCTTGACCAGGGGACAACCTCTTCCCGCGCAATCATTTTTGACGACAGACAGAATCTCGTTGGCCTAGCCCAGCGGGAGCTTCCGCAAATCTACGCACAGGAAGGCTGGGTAGAGCACGATCCTATGGAAATTTACGCCACGCAATACGGCGTCATGGTAGAGGCGCTCACCCGCAACAATCTTTCGATTGATGAGATTGCCGCCATCGGCATAACCAATCAGCGCGAAACAACTATTCTGTGGGAAAAGGCGACTGGAAAGCCCCTTTACAACGCAATCGTGTGGCAGTGCCGACGAACAGCAGAAATCTGCGAGCAGCTCAAAAAAGACGGTCACGAGCCATACATCAAGGAAGCGACAGGACTTTTAATCGATGCGTATTTTTCTGCCACCAAAGTCAAATGGATTTTAGACCACGTAAAAGGCGCTCGCGAACGCGCACGAAAGGGCGAAATTCTCTTTGGCACGGTCGACACATGGCTCATGTGGAAGCTATCGCAAGGAAGAATTCACGCTACCGATTATTCTAATGCGTCACGCACGATGCTGTTCAACATCAACACGCTGCAGTGGGACAAAAAGATTCTTGCGTTGCTCGATATTCCGGAGCAGCTCCTGCCAGAGGTGCATCCTTCCAGCTACATTTACGGAAATGCTGACATTTTAAACAACGCCATTCCGATTGCAGCGGTTGCCGGAGACCAGCAGGCAAGCTTGTTTGGGCAGGGTTGTTTTGAAAAAGGGCAGGCAAAGAACACCTACGGCACCGGCTGCTTTCTGATGATGAACACAGGTTCAACGCCCTGCCGCTCCAAAAATGCACTGCTGACGTCTATTGCTGCCACCACGGAAGCGCATACGGTGCAATACGTGCTTGAAGGAAGCATTTTTTCTGCTGGCTCTGTCGTCCAGTGGATGAAAGACGAGCTGCATTTTTTTGAAGCGAGTGCAGATTCCGAATACCACGCCTGCAGGGTGCCAGATACAGGTGGCGTGTACGTGGTTCCTGCATTTACCGGCATGGGCGCTCCCTACTGGGACATGTATGCGCGTGGCTGCATTGTCGGCATTACCCGCGGCACTAAAAGCGAACACATTATCCGCGCGGCGCTTGAAAGCATTGCCTTTCAAACACGTGACTTAGTTGACTGTATGCAAAAGGACACGGGTATTCAGCTCACCACGCTTAATGTAGACGGCGGCGCAAGTGGCAACAATTTTTTAATGAACTTTCAGAGTGATGTGCTGCAGATTCCCGTCTGTCGTCCCGAGATGAAAGAGATTACCTCGCTTGGCATTGCGCAGCTTGCAGGACTTGCGGTCGGCATTTTCAAAAATCTTGCAGAGCTTCGCGCAGTAAAGCGTAAGACGACTGTTCTAAAGCCACACATGGATGCAAAAACACTTGAACAGCTCCTGCGTGGTTGGGAAAAAGCGGTTTCACGCAGCCGTGACTGGGTGGAGCATTGATTTCGTTTTGCCTCCATGCAAAACGAAATCTGACGGGAGCAAGCTCCCGTCTTTGCTGTCTGCACGCGTCCTTGCGTGCGCAGTAAATACGACGGAACTTGGAGAGGATTTGTATGCATAAAGAGAAACTGTATTTTGAGAGCACGAACGGGAGCGACCGCATCTGTTATTTTAAGTACACGCCAGACGCGGTGCACGAAAAGCAGGCAGCGCCAAAGGCAATTTTTCAGATGGTGCACGGCATGGCAGAATACGCTGAGCGCTACGAGGCGCTGGCAGAAGCCGCCTGTGCACTTGGTTATGCCGTCTACATTCACGAGCATGTCGGGCACGGAAATACGGCGGGAAGCATAGAAAGGCTTGGTCTGTTTTTGGACGCCGAGCAGCGCACCACGCTCGTTGAAGACACGCATAAAATGACCGAAATTGCAAAGCACGACTACCCGGACTGCGCGGTCAATCTGTTTGGGCACAGCATGGGAAGTTTTGTGGTGCGCCTGTGTGCAGCACAATACGGCGCTGACTACCGCTCGCTTGTAATCTGCGGCACGGGCGGCAAAGACCCGAAAGTGCCGCTCGGACTTACCGTGCTCAAAGTGCTTCGCCTTGTCTTTGGAAAAGACCACAAGAGCCGCTTTATCGACAAAAGCAGCTTCGGCTCGTATAACGACCGCTGTAAGCCGGCGCGCACGCCGTATGACTGGGTTTCAGCAAATCCTGAAAATGTAGACAATTATGTTGCAAGTCCCTACTGCGGATTTTTATTCAGTGTGGACGGCTATAAAATGCTGATGGAAGTAAACCGCGACGCAAACCTGCCTAAAACCTTTACCGCAACGCCGCATGAGCTGCCAGTGCTGCTTGTAGCGGGCGCTGACGACCCGGTGGGGCATTACGGAAAGGACGTGCCTGAAATTTGCGCGCTTTACAAGCAGGCAGGCGTGCGCGACTGCAGCTATAAGCTCTATGAAGGCTGCCGCCACGAAATCCTGCTTGACAACTGCGCCGCCGAAGTGCGGGCTGACATTACGGCATTTTTAGAGCGCACCAACGCCTGACCCCGCCGTACCCGCACCCATCGCGTAAAAAGTCGCCCTGCCCGGCGCATGGACGCGCTCATATAGTTGCACGGACAGCAGCTTGCTGCTGTCTAAGATGAAAATTGACACGGAGGTCGTTTGCCCGGCGCCACGGAATGGCGCTTCGACACATGCTCGACGAAAAGCGCAAGCTTTTCGCTACCGTTAAAACTGACATGGATGTCAGTTTTAACGTACCATCTCAGACTGCACGCCTTTGTTTTTATGCGCAACAATCATGCTGTTAATTTCGTTGTAATCTGACACCAGAAGGTCGCCGAAAATCGTGTTTTTGACCGCGCATGTTGCGTTGCCAAATTCCATTGCCTTCTGAGCATCGCCGTACTTCAAAAGCCCGAACAATACGCCGGCACAGTATGCGTCGCCGCTACCAATGCGGTCGACAACATCAATGTTCTTGTACGGCTCTTCCGTGCAGAAGCTGTCGGTTTCGTGACAGTAGACGGTAGACGTAAACGAATGATTTTTCGGCGAAATTACCTCGCGCTCGCTTGAAGCAATGTACTTGATATTCGGAAAATCGCGACAGAATTCGCGATGCATGTCCTGCAAGCTACCTCTTTTGCCAAACATGCGTCGGCAGCTTTCTTCGGAAATAAAAAGCACGTCGACAAACGGAAGCACCTTCTTAATCGTTTCGCGGGCGGTTTCTTCGTCCCACAGCGTTGCGCGGTAGTTTACATCGAATGCAATCTGCGCTCCGGCAGCCTTAAACTTTTTAATCATTTCGATGGCAATTCCGCGCAAGTTTTCGTTCAACGCAAGCGTAATACCAGACGTGTAGAACATGCGCGTAGAGCCATACACTTCTTCTGGCACGTGCTCAAGTTGCATCTTCCAGATTGAAGAGTGGCGGCGGTCGTAAATGACTTTCGGCTTACGCGGATAAGCGCCGTTTTCGTAAAAATAAATGCCCATTCTGGCGTCGGGATTGTCGTCAAAAATGATAAAATCATCACTGACGCCGCTAAAGCGGATGCGGTTTTTGACAAATGAGCCGATGTCGTTATTTGGAAGCTGTGTGATAACGCCTGTACGGAGCCCGAGCAACGAAACGCCAGAAGCAACATTCAGCTCAGCGCCGCCCGCGTGTTTTTCAAACGAGTCACAGCGACCGATTCGCTGGTTTGTCGGCGGAGAAAGACGAAGCATAATCTCGCCAAATGTAATCAAATCAAAATCTTTTTCGCTCATAAAAGCCTCCCGACAAAGGTTTGTACAAACCTCGCATACGCACTGTGCATAAAATATGCTCAAAGTCTATCTTTTTGTCTGCTTCCACTCAAGATGTTTGCACGGGCGCAAATATGGACTTTTCTGTTATGACAGTCTATTATAGCTACATGCCAACAAAAAAGAGTAAGAAAAAAAAGAATGGCTTTGGTTTTACGCTGTGGGCGTTAGGGCTTGTCATTATTTTGATTATTTTTTTAGTCAAAAAAGATGACATCGTAACCAACTTAAAGACAACACGCGCATTTGAGCGGCTCGGCTTACAGACGCCCGAATTTGTAGAAAAGCATGAAATAAAAGCGCCAAAGAATGATGAAAAACCGGTAGCAGGCGAAACGGTCATCACGCTCCACACGCAGGATAAAGCTCGCACAGCACAAAAGCAGGCAGCGCCCGCACCCCAATCACAGGCATCCTCGGCGCAAACAAAAGAGACTTCACAGACTCCTGCACAAGCAGCAAAACCTGCGCAGGATGCGTTGCCCGCTCAAGAGCAGCCTAGTACGCATGAAACGAAAGAAACGCAGACAGAACCCCAGCCGACGGTGACAACGCAAACACAAGCAGCGCCGCAGCCACAAGCTACCACAACACAGGCGGCCCCTGCGGCAAAGACAGCGGCACCTGCAAAACCCACGCCGCCAGCGCCCGCTCCTGTAAAAACAAATGCAAAGCTCTATTTTGTAACAATCGAAAATGACGGCGCTGTCTCCCGTAAGCAGATTACCCGCAGCATTGCCAAAACAGATTCTCCTTTAAGCGAAAACATAAAACAGCTGCTTGCAGGACCCAATCAGGCGGAGCGGGCAAAAGGCTGTATTTCACTTATTCCGGAAAATACACGCCTGTTATCAGCAAGCGTCAGTAACGGTATTGCCCAGCTTAATTTTAACGAAGCCTTTGAATTTAACCGAGTAGGCGTAGAAGGCTATCTTGGCCAGCTTATGCAGATTGTCTACACAGCGACCGAATTTAGCACCGTCTCCAGTGTACAGATTCTTATTGAAGGCCAAAAGAAAGAATATTTAGGCAGCGAAGGCGTGTGGATTGGAAGCCCGCTTTCCCGAAGCAGCTTTTAGAAGCAGCTCCTCATAGACCTGTTCTGAAGCAACAGGCATCAAACAGGTCTACTCCTTTGCAGCTACCGTGTACGAGCCGACCACTGCGTCAAAATATGCTTTATTTTTCTGATAAATGCTGTCATACACGGTCATCAGAAAAAATGCCACCGAGCCATCTTTTTGTTCTTCAATGACACGGAACAGCTGCATTCTCGTGTTTGAGCTCTGCACATACACTGGCAACGTTGCAATCGTGCGATTTCCCACTTTTTGAAGCGACAGTTCCATCCAGTTTGCATAGCTATTTGGATTTGACTGCAGAAAGCGCCGCAGCAAACGTGAAGCATAATCCTGCTTATCTGTTGTGTCTGACGCTTGCACCGCAACATCAAAAGTAACAAGCGCATCATGCTTGCCTAAGAAAAAGAAATTGTCAGCATACTGCGTCCACTGGCTGTCAAGCTGAACGGTTTGTGTAAAAAGCTCGTCCTTGCTGTAGGTGTATGTTGCAACAGCAGCTTTTTTATTCCGCTTGAACACGTGCTCTTTATCCGTGAGCTTTTGTGGAAAGCCCTTAAAGTCGGTAAAGCTCGTATCTGCCTGTTCATTCTGCGCACCAGACAGCAAGCCTGTCGTTACAACCTGCAAAATGGTTTTGCCATCAAGTGATTTTATACATTCCAGATTGAATATAGGCACCAACGGATTAAAAAGAAGCGTCACTTCGCCGCCAAATTGCTGAAAATCCTGTGTCTGCGTCACTTGCGAAGCTACCGTGCCTGCTTTTACTCTACGGGCGGTCAACTCATACATCATATCATGCAGATAATTTATGACATCGGTATCATCTGGCGTGACCGTACCTGCTATGCGTTCGCCAGTTGGCTCAAAGTGGTCTTGCAAAGTATCAACAGTAAAATAAAGCTGAATGTCCTTTTCTGCCTGCGGCGCTTTCTTGTCCTGCACGGCAGGCGCGTAATAGCGCACGCCATACGTGCTTTCGTCATAATAGACAAAGCCGGTATAGCTTTCGCGCTCAAAGCTTGCATCGCGGTAAAATACATATTCACCGGATGCATCCGGAATATACTGTGTCGTGCCGGGAAGCGCCGCTACGGGCTGCACGAGTAACGCTGCGGCAGCAGCGGCTGCCGCAAAAAATGGTTTCTTCATCATTTTTCTTTACGCATTCAATGATGCAAGTGCGTCACGCACGTAGCTGACAGCCTTTGCGCCTGCTTCTGCTAACGGCACAA
This sequence comes from uncultured Treponema sp., assembly GCA_937891125.1. Classification (GTDB taxonomy): domain Bacteria; phylum Spirochaetota; class Spirochaetia; order Treponematales; family Treponemataceae; genus Treponema_D. The sequence goes on from CALAEZ010000288.1 coordinate 22,109, forward strand.
GCTCTGCTTCCTTTGCGTCGCGCGGCTTATATTCTACATTTGGCAGGTTTTTGTCGCCCACCGTCAGACGCAGCGGAATGCCGATAAGCTCCATGTCTGCAAACTTAACGCCAGGGCGTTCGTTTCTGTCGTCCAAAAGCACTTCAATGCCAGCCTTTGTAAGCTCTTCATACAGCTTATCGGCAGCTTCTTTCATTGCGCCCTCGTACTTAATCGGCACAATGCACACCTGGAAAGGCGCGGTGCTCATCGTCCAGATAATGCCTTTTTCGTCGTTATGCTCTTCGATGATGGAAGCAAGCGTGCGGTCCACGCCAATGCCGTAGCAGCCCATGGTCGGGGTCTGCGCCTTTCCGTTTACGTCAAGGAAAGACACGTGCATACTCTTGGTGTATTTCTGACCAAGCTTAAAGATGTGACCAAGCTCGTTTCCTTTTGTTGCGTGGAATTTTTCGCCACAGCACGGGCAGGTGTCGCCTTCTTTTACCAGGCGCACGTCAGCGCACATAAACGGCGTAAAGTCGCGGAGCGGCTCTACATGCTTAATGTGGAAGCCGTCTTTTCCGCTGCCAGTGATTGCGTCATGCATTTTTGCCGTCAGTGTGCCGTTTTCGTCAGATGTGATAACAGAAAGGTCTGCAATGAGCGGTACCTTTGCGCTTACCGGGCCGACAAATCCGTGGCCGGCTCCTGCGTACTGCTTTACTTCTTCATCGCTTGCAAGCGATACTGCGCTTGCCTTAAGCGTAGAAGCGAGCTTTGCTTCGTTTACATCAAGATCGGCACGAATCAGCACGCAGACAAATGCTGTCGGATGATAGTCGCCAGCGTTGTCTTTTACGCGCTTAAACTGCTTACCGTTTGCGTCTTTACTTACGTCTACGCCCATGTTTTCAACTTTGTAGATAAGTGCCTTGATGAACGTAGTTGCTGGTGCGTTAAAGAATTTTACCATGTCGTCGATAGAGAACACGTTCGGAGTAGCAACGTCTTCAAATGCGCTTTCGGTAGCTTGAAGCGGTGAGCTGTCGTCTGCACAGGCAGCTTTTTCTGCGTTTGCCGCATAGCCGCACTTACCGCAGATAATCAGCGTGTCATCTCCAATCGGGCTTTCGACCATGAACTCTTCGCTACCAGAGCCGCCCATAGCACCGCTGTCAGCCTTTACCGGAATAATTTTTAGACCCAAACGCTTAAAAATGCGGAAATATGCCTGCTCGTATGCCTTGTAAGATTCGTCCAATGAAGCGTCATCGGCGTTCATTGTATACGCGTCCATCATAATGAACTCGCGGCCGCGCATAACGCCGTAGCGCGGGCGGATTTCGTCGCGGTATTTGGTGTTAATCTGATAGAGATTTACCGGAAGCTGCTTGTAGCTGGTCAGGCCGTCGCGCACGATAGCGGTGTAGGCTTCTTCTGCCGTCGGACTTACAATCATGTCCTGCTCGCCGCGTGTTTTTGCCTTAAGCATCTGCGGGCCCATGGTCTCCCAGCGGCCGCTTTCCTTCCAGATTTCGCCTGGCTGAATGACGGTCGGCTTAAATTCAAGCGCGCCTATTGCGTCTAGCTCTTCACGAATGATTTTTTGCACTTTATTTAAGGAGCGCAGTCCCAGCGGAAGGTACGCATATAATCCGTTTGCAAGTTTGCGCACCATGCCTGCGCGAAGCATCAGTTTATGGCTTGCGATGACAGCCTCTGACGGAGCTTCTCGCAAGGTAGAAAGATAGAATTGTGACGTTTTCATAGCTCCCATTTTAGCGAAAACGGGAGCGTGGTGCAATCAGAGCAGAAAAAATGCCGACAACCTAAAATTGTCGGCGAAAATTTAGCGAGCTGTAATAACGAGGCGACCGCCTTCTTTTTTTGCCTCATAATTGTAATAATTTCCGTCAAAGGCAATTACAGAAAAATACCGGTATGATTCTACCGGGTCAGGCGTAACAACAGCGACCGCGCATGTATCGCCTTTTTTTGCCGTAAAGGCTGTTCCCACCTTAAACCAGGTGTCAGATTCATCTTTCTGCGTGTAGATATCAAAGCCAGCATTGACTGCTTCTGTCTGATTTACGAGCGTCACTGCATCCTTAAACGTGCCGTTTACCGCAAACACATCCATTACTTGCGCATATTCGCTCGGCTCTTCCTGTGAAAGAATGGCAACCTGCAGATTGTTATTCTCTTTTGAAAGTAGAATCTTAAAATCCTTTTCTGCTGACGGAACAACGGCAATGTAATCATATTTTTTTAGCGTGCCTTTCAAAGCAGATGCAACGGTCACTACATCGGTAACTGCATGGAATGATGCGTTTCCGTAGCTTACCCACTCTTTTTTCTTTCCGTCATAAACAGATAACGCAACATCCATTTCGCTTTCGTGCGTAGCATTTATTACACAAACATCTTTTTTTGCTGTTCCTGCAATCGATGCGATACTGCAGACCGTTGCTTTTGGATTCTCAAAAGCAGGTACACTTTGAGCAAACAGAGCAGCTCCTGCCACAAGCAGTGCTGTCAGACATACGATTTTTTTCATTTCAGACCTCAATACGTAAAAATAAGCAACGAAGTATAGCATAATACACAAAAAGGCTCTAGTAGATTTCAGAAGGATTTCAGAAGCGAATTTCGATAAATCACAAAAGGCGCGTTTTTAGAGCTGCACTTTCCCTGCAACCGCACACAAACAGTCGTGAATGTACGCATAGACGCGCTTTTAAAGATACTTTATACTCTACCACCATGAAGCGCCTTTGTTACCTTACTGCAACCGCTGTTCTCGTTTTATGCACCACTGTCGCCTGTCACAAGCAGACGCAGGATGCAAACACAGCAGCTTCCATGTCTCCAGAGGCGCAAACACCTTCTACTGCACCTACCGATGAACCAGCGCAGCTTGCACTTTTTCGCGCAGCATATCCCGATCTTACCTTTTCTGCCACATTCGATGCTTCTGCTTCCGACTATCTCATAACAATCACGGTACCCGCAACAGAACAGCAAACTGTACGCACTGGTTCACTCTACTGGCAGGACGGTCGCTTGCTCCCAGAATCGGAGCTAGCACAAAAGGAGCACTACTGGACGCTGTTATATGCCTATGCTGACGACATTCCTGACCCTGCACGCTTTAGCCAAGAAGACATAGAGCGAATAAGAAGCTTTACCGAACCACAAAATCGCACGGAAGGCGCTGAAACACCGCCTTTTTTCTATGACCTTGTTTACGACTGTGCTACACGTGTGTCTGTAGAAAGTCACATTGTCAAGCATACATTTTTAGGAAAAAAAACAAACATCCACGAGCGCCTGCGTGCACCGCTTGACCGCGTTCAAATGCGAATTCGCGAACTTGCCGCCACTGACAGCGCCGTAAAATCGTTTATTGACACCCTTGCCAGCGCCGACTGCTACAGCTGGCGCACCATCAGCGATTCCCGCAAGCGCTCTTTTCACAGCGTTGGCATTGCTATTGATGTGCTTCCCCGCGGATGGGGCAAGAAAAATATTTATTGGGCATGGCGGCGCGACATTGATCCGGATAACTGGATGTTTTTGCCACTTGAGCGGCGCTGGATGCCACCGCAAGCGGTAATCGCTGCTTTTGAAGCTGAAGGCTTTATCTGGGGTGGCAAGTGGATTATTTGGGACAATATGCATTTTGAATACCACCCTGAGATTTTGCTTCAAAAATAAGGCTGACAGCACATTCTGCTGCCAGCCTTTTTTTTTTCGCAGTGCTTTTTACTCACCCACGCATTCAGTCAAACGCTTTTATTTTACGCTTACCAGCTCTACATCAAATGCAATGTATGCGCCGCCAGGAATTCCTGCCTGCGGAATGCCACGGCTGCCGTATGCAAGCTCCGGCGGAATGACCATTTTACGGGTTTCGCCCACTTTCATGTCCTGTACCATCTGGTCAAAGCCGGCAATCATCTGTCCAGCACCAACCTTGAACTCTAAGCCTTCGTGTCCCTGCGGGTGGAAGCCTTTTGATGCATCAAAAATGCTGCCGTCTGCAAGGTAGCCCTTGTATTCAACCTTTGCCGTGCGACCTTTTCCGATTTTGTTTCCGCGTCCTTCTTTAAGAACTTTGTAGTACACGCCACTTGCGTTCTTTACGCAGCCTTCGGTAAATGCGGCAAGAGCCTTTTCTTTTGCGGCAGCATTTGCCTCGCGCGTCTTTTTCTGCTGCTCGTCAAAATCTTTCTGCGTTGCTGTAAACTTCTGTGCGTCTGCACCCTGGCGAACAATCGTCACCTTGTTGATTTTTGCGCCCTGCTTAAGGCTGTTTACCACTTTCTGGCTTTCGCTGTCTACAACCTTGCCAAAAATAGTATGTTTGCCATTCAGCCATTCAGTCGGCACAATCGTAATGAAGAACTGGCTGCCGTTTGTGCCAGCTCCAGCGTTTGCCATTGCCAAAAGACCTGGCTTATCAAACGTTAAACCGTCTACAATTTCGTCTTCAAACTTGTAGCCAGGACCGCCGGCTCCTGTTCCCTGTGGGTCGCCACCCTGAATCATAAAGTCCTGGTCGTCGCCGTTTGCCTTGCTGATAACACGATGGAAGGTAAGTCCGTCATAGAACGGTTTTCCTTTTGCGGCATCAAGTGTGCCTTCTGCAAGACCGACAAAGTTGATGACCGTCAGCGGTGTCTCTTTATAAAACAGCTCCAGACCAATTGTGCCTGCGCTTGTTTCCATAATGGCAAAAAGACCGTCTTTGCCTTCGATTGCTTTCATTGTGTTATCCATAGGTTTACAACTCCCTGTTATAATTGCTATGCAGCAGAAAACTGCCGCCAGAATGCTTTTTTTCATGTTTAATTCCCCCTTTCAGGTAGCTTTTTTACTACCTGCTAGAACTGACAAATAAACCAGTTGTAGATTGCATCAAGCCGCGCATAAAACGACTTTCGCAACATGTTCTCCAAAAAGGAGATTGACGGATACTTTGCCTGAATCACCATGTAGATGGTATAGCTCTGGTCGCTGGGATCCGCTTTTTCGTTATCAATCACGACAAGATTTATTTTCATGTAACCGCTTTTTACGCCCGTTATGCCGAGCACTTTTAACGGTGCCTCGTTTGTAAAACAGACAGAAACTTCGTTTTCCGTCTCGCGGTAGTTTAAGCGGTACACGCCTTTTCCAAACGTGTGGTCTTTTAGAATGCAGTAGAGTGTTTGCCCGTCTGCACTGCCGTCAGTTTGGTCGGCGATTGTATTCCGCGTGTCAGGTGCGTCTATTAAGTGAGCTTCGTCGTACAGCACAGCCCACTTTTTGTCGCTGTTGGAATAGTAGCGCATGCCCTGCATTTTTGACACGCTACGTATGACGCGCGAGACAGCTTTAAGCGAAGTGTCGGCGTTTGCCGGATCTGCGCTGTTTTCAACAAGCGTCGCCTTTTTTACGCGGTAGCGGTTTTCTGCAACATAGACAGGTTTTTCATCTTTTTCCCAGGTTGCAATTGCCGCCTTAGAAAGAGGAGTGTCCGGGCAGAGCGAAAACGAGCCGTCTTCAGTCCGCTCAAAGTCTAAATCATCTACCTTTTCTAAAGCTTCCTGTGCGCAAAGCACGCCTACCGCCGCTACAAAAAGCGCGGCAAAAGCTCCCAACAGCTTAATTTTCATTAATACGCGCCCTTGTAGATTACGCGAACCTGCTTGTACAGGCCTTCGCCTTCGCTTTTTGTTTCTACGTCAGGAATTTCATTCAGTGTAGTGTGGATAAGGCGGCGTTCAAACGGATTCATCGGCTCTAAAAGCACAGAATTGCGGGTAGAGCGCACGCGGTCAGCAGTTGTGTATGCCAGATGCACCAGATTTTCCTCGCGGCGCACGCGGTAGTTTTCAGTATCAAGAATGATGCGCATGTCTTCGCGGCCTAAGTGACCTGCGTACACGTTTGCCAAAAGTTGCAGAGCGTCCAGATTCTTTCCCTTGCGTCCAATCAAGATTGAAGAGCTTTCTGATGTCAGCTTAAGTCCGATTTTTTTGTCCTCGCGGAACATTACTTCTACAGCTGCCTCGTATCCCATGTGCTTAATCATGTCGGTTACAAATGCAACGACTTTCTCTTCAAACTCGTCCTGCGGAAGCGGATTTCCCATAACTTTGCTTGCAGCCTGCTGTACTGAATGTGTTACTGCATCGCTTGCAGCTGAAGGAAAAGCCTCGTCTGTAATGACGCGGATTTTTACATAGCCCTTCTTAAAAAGAGAGCCTTTTTCTACTTCAAGAATTTCAACATCAAACTGGTCGCGTTCCAGACCTAAATCTGCAGCGGCCTTTTCAATCGCTTCCTTTTCGTTCTTTCCTTCGTATTCGTATTCCATATCTATCTCCTAAAATCCGCATCTGCACAAAGCTTTCTGCAGAAGCGGCGTAAATTTTCTAACGGTGTTTTTTACCAGACTTTGCTGATTTTACGCTCTTTGCCGGTATTTCAGCGGCAATTTTTGCCTTCATAGTCTTGTTAATGACAAGCTGCTGTCCCAGCTGAATCACGTTGCTGACCGTCCAGTACAGCAGAAGACCTGCCGGCGCGTTGTAGAAAATGAAGAAGAAGATGAGCGGCATACCGTACATCATCATCTTCATCTGTCCCTGATTTGCACTTGCAGCTGTCGTTCCGCCGTTTCCAGTGATTTTGCCGAACAGAAGCTGAGAAATCACGTAGATTACCGGCAGCAGGCGGATATGGTTTCCGAGCAGTGGCAAGCTGAACGAAAGCGTCTTTACGTTGTCGCCGCGTGAAAGGTCTGGAATCCAGCCAGGAATAAATGACGCGCCGCGGAATTCAAAGTAGTTGTTGAACAGGTTGTACATAGCCCACAAAATCACAAACTGGAAGAGCAGGGGAAGACAGCCTGTCATCGGGTTGTAGCCAATCTCCTTGTACAGCTTTGCCGTTTCCTGCTGCATTTTCTGCGGATTGTCCTTGTACTTTGCCTGCACTTCCTGCATGCGCGGTGAAAGCTGCTGCATTTTAAGCGTGCCTTTTGCGCTCTTTGCCGTAAGCGGGAACATTGCAAATTTCAAAATTGCAGTCAGAATGATGATTGAAACGCCCCAGTTCGGAATAATTTTGTAGAGCAGCTCCATGACAAATTTGAGGATTGTCTCAAGCCAGTTAAGGATTCCGGAAGTCTGTAAGCTTTCATTGTAATGCTTTGACTCTAAGCCCCAGCTGTTGTTTGCGGCAACATTGTATTTTTTAAGCTCTTTTTCGCTTCTCGGACCGACGTACACGTAGTAGCTGTCAGTCGTCTTCTCTCCGTCTACCGGAAGACGCGTCATAAAGACCTGTGCATTTGCGTAGTCGTTTACTTCTGTCTGTGAAGAATATCCGACTGATTGTGCCATTGCAGACGGATTTGCTGGGTTTGTCAAAATAATAAAATACTTGCCTCCAAGACCTGCCCAGTTCCACGGCTTTTCATACGTCTTGTACTGATTTGTGCCAAGAATGATTTTTTTTGCCTTTTCGCCGTTGTAGCTGACAAACGTGCGGTTTTCGTAGCGGTCAACCTTGCGGTCAAAATGCGGACCAATCTGCGGAGAAGTGCGAAGCGTGTAAGCAGCATCGCCTACGTTAAGTCTGCTAAAGCCTTCACCGCCGTCAACAGTAACATCCAGCTTGAACACGTAGTCATCCGGCTTAAAGCTGTATGTTTTTACCAGCGTAAATGTGCCTTTTGAGCCGTCGCTGTTTGTTACCGTAAAGTTCCTGAAAAAGCCGATTGTGTAGTCATCGATGACACGGGCATTAAAAATGTCGTTTACGATGCTGCCGGAAGCTTTTCCTAAAGAAAGCGAAAAGGCGCGGTTTGTTGCAGAGATATTATCTGCCATTTCCACGCCTTTGCCTGTTTCTGTGTCCTTGTGCTCTAAAAGCTCGTAGCCGATAACGTCACCGCCACGGTTTGTAAACGTCACTTTTACCTTGTTTGTCGTAATCGTGTAGGTTTCTTCGGTCAGATTTTCTTCAGCAGATTCTTCGCTGCTTTCTGCAAGAACCGGAAGAACGCCGTCTTCTTCAGCAGATTCAGCTGCTTCTGCGGCTGTGCTCTGCGACGTCTGACTTGTAGAGTGTGCAGGCTGTTTGAAACTGTTTGGAAACAGTATTGTCTGTGCCGTCATAAAGCCGACAAGCACAATCGTCGAAAGGATTATTGCCCAAAGGGTATTTTTTTCCATGTTTTAACTCCATTTGACGTTAGTGGGTCGTAGCCACCAGTGTGGTACGGCGTACACCGCAAAATACGTTTAAAAGCCAGCCATAGACCTGTTACCGGACCATATTTTTTCAATGCTTCTAATGCGTATTGAGAACACGTTGGCGTGTACCTGCAGCAAGGCGGAAACAAAGGAGAAATACAAATCTGATAAAAACGAATTAAAACGCAGAAAAATCTTACACAGATTGTGCGCAATTCGCGGACTGCCCACAGTCCAACAGCAGACCAGCCTTTTGACATAATGTACGAAATTGAACACACCGCGAGTGGAACGAATCATTTTCAGAATCTGGATATACCAACAGAAGCATATCAAATCCTGTGTTCAGGCATGTTTTGTTAATGCGATAAGCTTCACGGCTATAACGCTTTGAACGGTTACGCTCAACAGCATTGCCGTAGCCACGGGGAAGAGGAAATCCAATTCTGTTGTATTGCAGATTATTTGGCAGAAAGAAAAGCTTTGCTCCGCCAGTACTGACCTTTTTCCCGTTCTTAAATAAGTTCTTAATTTCAACAGCACGTTTTACCCGCTCATCACGAGTAAAACGCTGAGAATGGTTCATCAGTAAGGCTTCTTTTCGTCAGATACAGTAAGCTTTGCGCGTCCCTTAGCACGGCGACGTGCAAGAACCTTGCGACCACCACGAGTTGCCATACGTGCGCGGAAACCGAATTTTCTATTTCTCTTAACTTTGCTTGGCTGATATGTTCGTTTCATTTAGAACATGCTCCTTATATGACAGGTGAATGAGCTTTCACCCTAAATTTTTTCCGATATGGGTAGTGTTTAAGGACTATAACAAATTTATTTAGAATTGGTCAATCGAATTTATGCCTTCTCTTCGTTTTTCATTTCACTTTTAAAGCGGTCAAACAGCGTTTTAAGCTCTGCAGGCAGCTCTTTTGCGTTCTCTGTTTTCTGATTTCCGCTTTTCTGCGCTTTTGCGTACCCAAATCCGTGTTCTGAAAGAGCTTCTTCTTCCTTCTCAAATTTTCTCTGCAGACGTTCACGCTCCCTTGTCTGCATCTGTCGCTGGCTTTCTGCAGCTGCTGCGTCCGTCAGATGAGCGGCACTGCCGGATAATCTAAAAGCCAGCGACTGAATGTTCAAATCGGGAACAAGCCGTTTTAACCCCGTCATCACGTATTTCTGATGCATCTGCAAAAGCTGTATCCAGCCGGGATGGTCTGCCTCAATAAGCAGGATATTGTTTTTTAAGTCAATTACGCGCGAGTGGGCAGAAATGTTTTTTCCGTTCGGGCGGATTGATTCTACCGTCCGCCGCCAGGCTCCGATTACCTTGTTGCCTTTTTCTAAATCACGCTGCTCAATGTTGGTGAACACGCGCATAACCATATCGGAGCACGTCATTACATTGTCGCCGACAGGTTCGTTTATGTTATTGCTGTTCATGCCATACTCCTTTTTCAATTGCATATACGCGTGTTGTGATGTGCTTGTAGCGTTCGTACGGCTCACCCGGCAAAAACGTGCAAAAAAGCTGGTCATATTCCGGCAGATGGGCGGTAACGCTCTGCCTCTTATCAGGATCAAGCTCTAAAAGCACGTCGTCCATAAGCAAAACCGGTTTTTTCTGCGTTATCTGTGTGTAAAAAATTGCCTGTGCAACACGCAGTAAAAGCGCAATAAGACGACGCTGCCCGGTAGAAGCATTCGGAACAAAATTAGCTCCATTCCTCACAAACCGGATTTTATCGCGGTGAGGGCCGGTCATCGTCGTCTGCATGATTTTGTCTACTTCGCGCTTCTGTAAAAGCGTCTGCATAACGCTTTCTACGCTTGGAATCTGGTTATCTACAAACTTCCAGGAAGGTTCGTAAGAAATGATAACGCCGTCTATGCCAGTAATTTCTTGATACAGCTTTCCAAAAATCTGATTGAACTGAAAAATTGCATTGCGCCGCTTTTTTTGAATTTCAAGCCCGTTTTGCATAAGTTGCGCATCATACACATCAAGCGTGTCATATTGAGCGTCCTTAAGCATTTGATTGCGGCTTTTTAGAACACGCTTGTAGCGGCGCAACACGTCAATATAAAGCACGTCATACATCGAAAGCGACTGGTCAATAAAAAAACGCCGGTGCTCAGGCTCGCCAACGGCAAAATCTAAATCGTCATGGCAAAAAAGCACACAGGGCATTGTGTTTATAAGCTCTTTTCTGTCCTGAATGCGCTTTCCGTTTTTTTCAATGCGCTTTTTTCCGTTTTCGTAGCTAAAAAAAAGGCTGTCAGTAGATTCACTTTCTTCACGATACAGCGTTTTTATGCTGAATGCTTTTTCGCCTTCACGGATTATTTCGCTGTCGCTGTGCGTGCGGAACGAATTTCCGTAAGCGGAATAATACACGGACTCAAGCAGATTGCTTTTTCCCTGTCCGTTTTCGCCAACAAAATAGACCTCCTTGGAAAGAAGGTCTATCGTGGCATTTTGGAGATTTCGGTAATTTACGTACGAAATTGAAAGTACTGGCATCCGTCTTAAAAAACGCCTTTACGCCCTTAAGCCATCTGCATTGGCATAATGATGTGGAAGTAGTCTTCTGCAGGCTCTGGACGCAAGGTTACCGCTTTCATTGCTTCAGAAAATTCAAACGTAATACGTTCACTATTTATCGCTTTTAACGGCTCTTCAATGTAGTGATAATTCATGGCAATTGTAATTTCGTTTCCAGCATATTCGCATGGAAGCTCTTCGTTTGCGTCACCTAAATCAGACTCCTGTGAAGTAATTGTCAAAACGCCTGGAGTTACCGTAAAGAAAATACGTCCCGCTTTTTTGTCAACCATAAGGGCAGTGCGCTTAAGTGCATCAACCAAATCACTTTTCTGTAACTGAAAGCTGTTTGGCTGCACTTCAGGTATAACGCGCTGATAATTTGGAAACTGTCCGTCAAGCAAAGTCGAAGAAAGCTCATAATTTGCAAACTTAAAGAAAATCATCTTGTCAACAATTGCAACAGAGATATTGCCTTCATCGCTTGCACGGTGAGCCACAATGTTCAGAACCTTTGGATGTACAATTGCTGACGGAAAATCAGTAACGCCGGAAAGAACTTCTTTTGAAGCAAATGCAAGGCGGCGGCCGTCAGTTGCAACAAGATTAAGCTTGTCTTCTTTTTTCTCAAAGTAAACGCCGTTCATAAAATAGCGTGTTTCATCTTCGCTAACTGCAAACGATGTCTGTGCAATCATAGACTTAAGTTCTTTTGATGGAAGCTCAAAGAACGGAACTGATTCAACAGTCGGAAATTCAGGAAATTTATCTTGAGACATACATTTAAGCTGAAACTTAATTTTTTTAGTTGTATGACGAATGATTGCTACTGTTTGATTATCCTTCTGCTGCAAATCAAATTCAATTTCTCCAGAAGGCAAAGAAGAAAGAATTCCCATAAATTTATCACAGAAAATAGTTGTAG
>CALAEZ010000289.1 GCA_937891125.1 uncultured Treponema sp.
AGGAAACGCCCGCGTATTCCTTATGAGCGAAGTTGCCGGCCGCAGCCTGATTTTGGAGAAAATTCAGAAGTTTGACGCGACGATTACCAAAAACAGCCCGATTGTTGCTGATGTTGTTAAGACCGTCAAAGATTTGGAGCACAAGGGCTATCAGTTTGAGGGTGCTGACGGCAGTTTTGAACTTTTGGTGCGCAAGGCAATCGGAAAGTACCAGCCGTTTTTTAAGCTGCATTACTACAAGACGAGTGGCGAAATTCCGCTGGTGGATAAAAATCTGTACGCGTTTGCCCAGCTTAAGATTGAAGTGGACGGACACATTGAGCTTGCGGCGGGCGAAGGCATGGGCCCGGTCAACGCGCTTGACCGCGCACTCCGTACGGCGCTTAAGTCGTTCTACCCCGCGGTGGAGCAAATCCGCCTGACGGACTACAAGGTGCGCGTTTTAGACAGCCGCAGCGCGACTGCCGCCCGCGTACGCGTCTTGATTGAAAGCACTGACGGCGTTGATACCTGGACGACCATTGGTGTTAGCGTTGACGTCGTGGAAGCGTCGTGGATGGCACTTGTAGATTCCTTTGAATACAAGCTCATAAAAGACGTTGAAAAGCGCTTTCAAAAGCTGTTGTAGGCGTGCTGACCGATATGCAACCGCCTGCAGCCGCTCCTCAGTCTGCTGCCGCACCTGTTGACAGGGCTGCAGTGGCAAGTGCGCAGCCTTGTATTGATTTTTCAGTAGCGGTAAATCCGCTAGGGTTGCATCCTGCCGCAAAAGAAGCGCTTCTGCAGCTTGCCGCTGAGCCTTGTGTGCTTGAACGCTATCCCGATGCCCGTGCTGAAAAGCTGAGCTCATTACTTTCCTGTTATTGGCAGCTTTCACCAGCGTGCGTCGTCTGTGGCGCAGGCGCAAGCGATTTACTGTGTGAAGCAGTGCGTGCGTTTGCTAAAAAAAGAGTCGTGATAGTCGGTCCTGCTTCTGCTGCGTGGCAAAGCATCTGTGAAAAAAACGGCTGTCAGACTGATGCGCTTCCGCTCTCAATGCGCACGGGCTTTTCGTTTACCGCGCGTGAAGAGCAGTCGCTTTCGTGGCTCTTAGGAACTGCTGGCAGCACGGATATGCTTTTGCTTGCGCTTCCAGGTAACCTTACGGGCGTTATTTTGGGAACCGATGTACTCCTACGCATTGCGGCGCTGTGTGAAGCGCGGGGGATTTACGCTATTTTTGACGCAAGCTATGCGCAGTTTTCAGCGCAGGCGGAGGAAGCTTTGCGTGCCGTCTTAGCGCGTCTTTCTCAATTTCCGCATCTTATTGTGCTTAATACACTGTCAACATTTTATGGTATGCCCGGTCTTCGTGCGGGGTATGCGCTCTGTGGCTCAGAAGCGGTCTGTGCTCACCTCTGCGAGTTTAGACGGGCGTGGGCGGTAAGTACGCCTGCGCTTGTGCTTTCTGAAGCTGTTTTGCGTGCTGAGCTTTCCGAGCTTGAAGCAAGAGCACAGGAAGGTAGCGTTACTGATTGGACGGAGCGCACGCGAAAGCTTGTGGTAGAGGAGCGACAGTATCTTGCAACGGCATTTTCTGCGCTCGGGTATACCGTGGCGGGGGGAGGTGGAGCATGCTTTGAACTGACCCCAAATTTTAGGACAGTTTAAGCAGCAACCTCGCTTGGAGTTTTC
>CALAEZ010000290.1 GCA_937891125.1 uncultured Treponema sp.
AGAATCAGATGGTTGCAATCTGTACTATCGAAAATATTGATGCGGTTGGTGTTCATACCGGTGACTCTTTCTGTGCCGCTCCTTTCATGACTATTGATAAGGATTTGGGCGTTCCCGCCACAAGTGGCGGTCGGGCTACTCCAGGTTCCGCGCAATAGCGCTTCATTCCTACGCTCGCTTCTCTCGCTTCGGAACGGCTACGCCTGACTGCCGTCAGGCAGGCCGCCTTGCGTATCCCTAACGCAAAAGCAAGTTAGATGACCGCCAGCCTCATTTTTAAAAAGGTCTTCATATCCTTATAAAAATCCATTTCTGGCGGAGTTATATCTATCTGCTTAAGTGCTTCCTGTACCAGAGGATTTTTGTAACAGCAGACAGCACTTGAAGATGCATAAAAAAGAACATCCAGTTGGATTTTGTAGGCGACTTTTTTTGTAATGGAAAGAATTTGTGCCAGCCGCTTGCAAAAGGCATATGCCAAGTCGTAGTATTTTTTCTTAAAGGCAGCAAGTCTTTCAACAGTAACATTAGTTTCTATTATTGGGTTTAGATACGAAACATAGCGCATATAATCTTGGTTCGCATTTAAAATTTCAGCCCAAACTTTCACAACACTATCATTGGTAAAAGGTTTATCTTCGGAAAATGCAGAACGCAGTGCGTCATAGTAAGATGTCATTTTTTTAGCTGTAATTTCCAGAAAGATTTCTTCTTTGGTTGTAACGTATTTGTAAAGGTTTGCCCTGGACCAGCCTAATTTTTCTGCAATTGTGGTAAGGGTAATTTCTGAGTATGGCGCACTTTCAAAAAGTTCTGCCGTTGCCTCTTTTATCTGAGAAAGACGTTCTTCTTTGTGCTCGTCGCTTCTTGCACGGATAAAAACTGCTTTACTGTTAAAATCTGCCATATCTTTAACTATAACACAAATATTTCTTTTTTGCAATAAGTAACTTTTTGTCACTAAACTTACTTTTTGCTATTGACAAGTAGCAATAAATGCCATAAACTTTTTTATAAGCGACGTAATGTTACTAAAAATAATTACATTCTATTCGACAAACTGGCAGACTTTTTTGCACAGTATTTGAAGTAGAATAATTTGAGCGTTGCAAAGGAGACATTACTTGAACAAACGATTAGCTTTTATATTATTCTTAAGCTTCTTTCCTTTCTCTCTGCTTACAGCCAAGGAATCTTTCAAAATGGTAAATTCCGGTTACGAAATGCCAAGTCTCGGTCTTGGAACTTGGACTCTTACAGGAAAGACTTGCGAGGATGCCGTGTACGCTGCTGTTTACAAGACAATGATTCGCGCAGTTAAAGATGTCAAAATCCGTTCGATTAGCAATCCTTCTCACATTGCATAAAACTTTGGTGTTTGGGATTTTAAACTTACAGATTCAGAAATGAAAATATTAGCAAATCTAAATACAGGAAAACGCTATGAAAACTGGTAGGTGCTTTATGAAAAACATTATTTCTATTTTATTGACAACTATTTTTATTGCTTGCTCGGCTTCTGCAAGCGGAAGTAAGGCAACAAAAACATTAGATAAAGGAGAACTTTCAAATATGAAAATTTCTATTCAAATTACAAGCGACCTGTCTGACGGACAGGCAGGCTCTGGCAATCACAAACTTACTGCCACTCTTGCCGACAATTCATCTGCCATTGCCTTTTACAAGCTTTTAGAAAAAGGCCCAGTCACAATCAAAATGAACGACTACGGCAATTTTGAAAAAGTGGGACCATTGGGAGTAACCCTTCCGCGCAACGATACCCAAATTACAACCACAGCCGGCGACATCATTTTGTATCAGGGGAATCAAGTAACAATTTACTACGACAAAAACAGCTGGAACTTTACTCGCCTTGGTAAAGTGGATGAAGTGACTCAGACTGAGCTCAAGAAGATTCTTGGCAAAGGTAATGTGACGGCAGTGTTTGACGTATTACGCTAATAAATCAAATTATAATGGATATAGGGAATCTCGAAAACTCCCCTTCAGAAAGTTTTTAGAGGCTCCCTATAAAAATTCAAAATTGTTTTAACTTTTTGTGCAAACCTTTCGATAATAGAGATAGAGAGGTGAGCCTATGTATTCAAACGACATTAATTTAAACGCTTCAACCTACAGAAATCTTTTTGCCTCTTCGACTGGGAAGTTGTACGTGCCGGTAAAGCCGAGCGTTGCTGTATTCACTCAGTTTGACTACGTTCGCGGAACTCCCGCCGCTAAAGGTGAAAAGGGTGTTTCTGTAGACCGAATTAGGATTCTGAATGCTTTGATTGACCAGTTAGTTTCTATGCAAAAGAAAACCGCTTCCAAAGAGGATTTTGCTGGGCTTTCAGATAGTCAGAAGGATGCTTTAATCAGTAGTTACCAGAAGCAGGTAAAGGCTTCGCTTGACACTGCGAGTGTACCCTATGGGCTTGCAGGATTTATGCCGGAGACCGGTGCCGTGTTCAACATAATGGCATAGTAGCGGTCGTTAGTTTAGTTTTTACTCCTAAAAAAGAACTGCCACTTTTCCGCTCTTTGGAAAGGAGGCAGTTTTTTTGCTGCTTGAACTGTTTTACAGAAGTTTGCAAAACTCCCTGCAAAGAAGCTAGATCCAAAGGAACCAGAGAACTAGGGCGGAGGTTCCCGTTGTTAGAATGGTAAACGGAACTCCGACTTTGACCCAGTCCATAAAATTCATCTTGTAGCCTTCTTTCTTTACTATGCCCATGCTTACGATATTTGCACTTGCGCCAAAGGGGGTTAGGTTTCCGCCCATGCAGCTACCGATTAGAAGGGCAAACATGTAAAGCTCTCCGTTGATTCCCATAGTGCGAGCCATTTGGTCTGCTACGGGAAGCATAGCGATTATGTAGGGCACGTTGTCTACAAAGCCACTTATTGCAATGGAAACGCTGATTATGATAAGGAAACCCAGTAGACGAGAACCGCCCGTCACTTTGGCAAGATAGGCAGAAAGGTCGCTCAAAAGCCCAGACGCTTCTATGGCACCGATTACTACAAAAATGCCTATCAGAAAGAATATAGTTTCCCAGTCTAGTTCCTTTACCACTGTGCAAGTTTCTTCCAGTGATTTGCGCTGAAATGTCATGTACCAGATAAGACCCAGTATGCCGAGTGCCATGACAAAACTTCCGCTTAGATATGCAAAGCTTGTGTGGATAAAAGAAATGCCTGCCAGCCCAAAAATCATAGCGAGCAGCAGGTAGAGCGGAAACCATGAAATTACGACTGTCTTTTCAAGTTCAGGCTTGTCTTTGCTGGCCTTTGCAAAGAAGATATAGAAAAATGCACAGCCTACGACAAGCCCCGCCTGT
>CALAEZ010000291.1 GCA_937891125.1 uncultured Treponema sp.
AGTTTACCTACTCATCGTCAAATCTGTCTGAGCCAGAGGATTTTGACTGGCAGGACGACTTACAGTCGACGTATTACCAGCTAAAGGTGCCGACCGTGCTTTCGAGTGCGCTTGGCTGGCGCGGAAGCTTTGTTACGCTTACCGATACCTTTACGTTTAGTCCCGTGTATCAAGAGCATCCGTACTTAAATGACGATTTCTACACGACAACGCAGATAAACTCGCTTAAAAAAACTGACTACAATGCGCGTAAAATGGATTTGACGGACGTAAATGCGCTGTCATTTAAGCCCTTTTATTACACCGAGCATTTTAGCGCAACGGCACTGACATGGAATACGACCATCAAAATGATTCGTACCGAGTATGTAAGCGACGATGTTGACAATCCTGAGTGGGATTACTTGCTGCCAGAGCTTTGGAGTAGCGATTGTGTGACAACGCATAACTTAAATCTGGTGCTTGCAGCAAGCGAATTTGACGGTAAGACAACACAGCAGCTGTCGCTTACCTCAACCCTGCCGCCTCAAGTCGATGCATACGCAGGAACGCTCACGTTTACCTTCCCTTACGTAACGCTGACTGGCGGCACGGGCGTTAAGCAGACAAGTTCTACTGATTCTACCTGGGTTAAGCAGGATATTACCGAGTCGCTTTCGGTTTCGCTTTTTTCAAGCAAGCTCAAATTTACGCAGTCCTTCACCTATGACTGGGAAAGCTGGGAATCTGAAGCCTTTAAGCTGTCGCTTTCAGGCTACGGGCTGTCGTTTGCGTATACGGCTTCGTACACAACTGGTTACACGTTTGATGATGATACCTATAATGCCGATGGAACTGTTGCTACATACGGAAATGGCTGGGTGGCATCATCTGAGAAAAAATTTCAGCCATACAGTATGAGCCTTTCGTATGCAAGCGGAACGAAAACCTGGTATCACTGGGCAAAGCGCATTACCGTTTCTCCGTCAGTTTCAACGGGCGTCGTGTATGACTTTTTACGGCCAACGAACAGTTATTTTACGTTTGTCCCGGCGCTGACGTTCAAGATAAACGATTTTTTTAATGTGACATTCAGCTCTGAGTCAAAAAATAGCGTCATCTATCGGTATTTCCAAAATTACATGAATACAGATTATACAATTGGTGGTGAAACAAATATTTTGACCGACTTAATGAATTCGTTTTCTTTTACTGATGAATCAAAACGAAAGTCGAGCGGTTTTAAGCTTAAATCGCTCAAGGTTACCGTTACGCACGATTTGGATGACTGGGATTTAGCGGCAAGCTTTAGTGTAAAGCCGCGCCTGACAACTGATAGTTTGGGTGTAAGCTACTACGACTTTAGTCCCTACTTTACCATTAGCGTTGCCTGGCGGCCGATGAGCGGCATGAAGACCGAAATCGTTGACGAATACGGCGATTGGGAATTAAATCCGTAGTCATGCGGCTGATGTTAGCGTCTGTGCATTTTTGCTAAAGTAACTTTATTATTTTTACAGCGATTTGCTTGCTCATATTTTTTTTCTATGCTAGTCTAAGGTCATAATGACAGCGTCGCACATCTGCGGCTGGAGGTTACTAGATATGGCAAAGAAAAGCGATAACGCGGTAAAAGGAACGGCTCGCGCTCCACACCGCAGTTTGTTTTATGCGATGGGATATACCGATGAAGAGTTGGAGCGGCCGCTTGTAGGCGTGTGCTGTGCAAAAAACGAAATTATTCCGGGGCACGCAGAGCTTGACCGCATTGCAGAGGCGGTAAAAGCAGGCGTCCGCATGGCTGGCGGCACTCCGATTGAGTTTCCTGCAATCGGAGTATGCGACGGCATTGCAATGGGACACGAGGGTATGAAGTACAGCCTTGTTACCCGCGAATTGATTGCAGACAGCGTTGAGTGCGTGGCAAAGGCACACCAGTTTGATGCGCTGGTCATGATTCCAAACTGCGACAAAATCGTTCCCGGTATGCTTATGGCAGCTGCTCGCTTAGACTTGCCTACAGTGTTTGTTTCTGGTGGAGCAATGATGCCGGGTCACTTACCGGGACATGATGAGGGAAACCCGTATTCTGATAAAAATCTTTCTCTTACCGATATGTTTGAGGCTGTCGGCGGCTTAGCTGTCGGAAAAATCAACGAGTGCCAGCTTAAAGAGCTTGAACATTCAGCGTGTCCGGGCTGCGGCGCGTGCTCCGGTATGTTTACCGCCAACAGCATGAACTGTCTGACTGAAGTTCTAGGTCTTGGTCTTCCCGGAAACGGCACCATTCCGGCGGTAACCGGAGCGCGCATTTCGCTTGCAAAGCACGCGGGCATGCAGGTTATGGAAATGTATAAGCGCGGCATTACCGCCCGAGCTATGATGACAGCCGACAGCTTTAGAAATGCGCTTGCCGCTGACATGGCTCTTGGCTGCTCTTCCAACACGATGCTGCACGTTCCTGCCATTGCGCACGAAGCGGGAATCAAAATTGACCTGCACGAAGTAAACGAAATTTCAAACCGCACGCCAAACCTGTGCCACTTAGCTCCAGCCGGCCACACGTTCATGTGCGAGTTAAATGACGCAGGCGGCGTTCAGGCCGTTCTTGCCGAGCTTGCAAAGAAAAATCTTATTAAGACCGACATGATTACCACAACGGGAAAAACAATCGCCGAAAACATTAAGGGCGTGGTAAACCGCAATCCTGAAATCTTGCGCCCGATTGAAAACCCGTATTCGGATAACGGCGGCATTGCAATTCTTTTTGGAAACCTTGCTCCAGACGGCACGGTTGTAAAGCGCAGTGCCTGTGCGCCTGAACTTATGAAGCACACAGGACCTGCCCGCGTGTTTAACAGCGAGGAGGACGCTATGGCGGCGGTACAGGGCCGCAAGATTAACGCGGGTGACGTCGTCGTGATTCGCTACGAAGGCCCCAAAGGTGGCCCGGGTATGCGCGAAATGCTTGCCGTTACCGCTGCTCTTGCAGGACAGGGTATGGATAAGCAGGTTGCGCTTATTACTGACGGCCGCTTTAGCGGTGCTACGCGCGGTGCATCCCTTGGTCACTGCTCGCCTGAGGCGGCTGTCGGAGGCCCGATTGCTCTGGTAGAAGAGGGAGATAAAATCACGCTCGACATCAACAATTACAAAATTACGCTTGAAGTGAGCAACGAGGAGCTTGCAAAGCGCCGCGCGGTCTGGAAGCCCCTGCCGCCAAAAGTCACGACAGGCTATCTTGCCCGCTATGCAAAACTGGTAAGTTCTGCTGATAAAGGCGCAATTTTGGAGTAAACAGGAAGCACTGCAAAGGAGAGCTTATGGGACTTTTGTTTTTTTGGGTATTAATGGGAGTTTTGGTTGCTAGTCTTGCGCGGGCAAAGGGAAGGAGCTTTATATTATGGCTGATTTATGGAATTTTGATATGGCCGATTGCATTGGTTCATGCTATTGTTTTGAAAGACGATGCTACAGCTACAGCTAGGAGATCTTTTTCGGGAATTTCGCAAAAGAAATGTCCTTCCTGTGCAGAATATGTAAATGAGCAAGCTGCAGTTTGCCGTTATTGTGGTCACAACTTTGGTTTAGAAACTCGGTCTCAAGTTAGTACTAATTATGAGTCTGGTAATTCGTTTTCTTATTCTTCTTCTGATGTAAAAACATGGAAGTGTAATAAATGTGGGTGTACAACGAATTTAGAGGCATCTCAGTGGTGTAAAGACTGTAATGCGTATAGGTACTCAATGGAAACTATTGGAGAGGATGAAAAAAACATTATAAAGGATTACGTGCAGAAACAATTAGAAGCAAGCGATTTTCCAAGTGTTATGCAGTTACAAAACTCATACTTTGGTACTTCGGGACTTCAGTATATGACCTTTATACTTCCTAATGCAAAAGATTTTGACAATTTATTTGCTTACAAAAATAAATTGCGGGAAATAATTGGCGAAAGTCCAGTTGAAGATACTGTTCTATCGTCTGAGTCTTGCAACAGTGAAGCAGATGTAGAAACTGAGTTGTCAAAACTAAAATCGCTATTTGAAAAAGAACTAATATCGGAAGAAGAATATAAACTCAAGAAATCTAAGATATTAGGATTATAAGGATAGCGAGTCTCGTCGGCGCCCCTGCGCGGACGGAGCTGTACTGCCTGATACTGTGGGGGCGTTACGGGGGTATCCCCCGTAGAGGGGGTAGCGAAAGACGGCGCGAAGCGCTGGCTGGAGCGAGGGGGAGACTTCCCCCTTTAGAAAAATAGGAGATAAACGTATGAAAATGACAGGCGCACGCGTTGTCGTGGAATGTTTAATAGAGCAGGGAGTTGACACCGTTTTCGGCTATCCGGGCGGTGCCATCCTGAACATTTATGATGAATTATACAAAAACAGCGAGCGAATCCGCCATATCCTGACTGCGCACGAGCAGGGAGCTAGCCACGCGGCTGACGGCTATGCGCGTTCGACCGGACAGGTCGGCGTTGTTATGGCAACGAGCGGCCCGGGAGCGACAAACCTTGTCACCGGCATTGCAACCGCCTATATGGACAGTGTTCCGATGGTCGCCATTACTTGTAACGTTGGCACAAGCCTGCTTGGAAAGGACAGCTTTCAGGAAGTTGACATTACCGGCGTTACCATGCCTATTACCAAGCACAACTACATCGTGCGGGACGTAAAGAAGCTGGCTTCCACAATCCGCGAGGCTTTTTTGATTGCAAAATCAGGCCGACCGGGTCCGGTGCTCATCGATATTCCCAAGGATATCACCGCCGCACAGGTTGAGTATGAGCCGCTCCCGCCCGGAACCAAGCCTTCGCTTTCTGACACGCTCGACAGCGCCGCGCTCCGTCGCATTGTAAAGACTGAGGAGCCGGCTGACGCGCTCATTGAGCAGGCGGTCCGCCTTATAAACTCGGCTGAACGCCCGGTCATTTACTGTGGCGGCGGCGTAGGTATTAGCGGTGCTGAGCCTGAGCTTTTAGCACTTGCAGAAAAGGCGCAGATTCCGGTCTGTGTTACTCTTATGGCAAAGGCAGCGTTCCCGGCAACAAATCCGCTCTGCACGGGCATGGTCGGCATGCACGGCACAAAGGCTTCTAACACAGCCGTAAGCAAAAGCGACCTTTTGCTTGCCATTGGAGCCAGATTTTCAGACCGTGTTATTTCTGACCCGAAACGCTTTGCCAAAAACAGCAAGGTCTTCCAGATTGACATTGACCCGGCGGAAATCGGAAAGAACATTCCGGTTGCAGGAAGCGCAGTCGGTAACATAAAGAGCATTCTGCAGCGGCTTTTACCGCTTGTCGAGCAGAAGCAGAAATCTAAGTGGAACGAGCAGGTTGAAGAATGGAAGACAAGCGTTCCGCCTTCATGGAAGACTGCAAAGAATATGCACCCGCGCCTTTTGTGCGAATACGTGCATGAAAAACTCGGCGACGACACGATTATTACAACCGAAGTCGGCCAGCATCAGATGTGGGTTGCAGAATTCTACCCGTTTGTAAAGCCGCGCACGCTTTTAACAAGCGGCGGACTTGGCACCATGGGCTACGGCACGGGCGCTGCAATCGGCGCGCAGGTAGCAAACCCTGGCCGCCACGTCGTGCATTTTGCAGGCGACGGCTCGTTCCGCATGAACTGTAACGAGCTTGCGACAATCAGCCACTACAACCTTCCGATTGTGATTATCGTGGTAAATAACGGCACGCTCGGCATGGTGAGACAGTGGCAGAACCTGTTCTACGGCGGCCGCTACAGCCAGACAACGCTTGACTTTGCGCCTGATTTTGTAAAGCTTGCAGACGCGTACGGTATCCGCGGCTTCAGGGCGACAAGCGACGCTGAGTTTAGGAAGGCGTTTGACGAGGCGGTTTCAGAACGCAAGCCGGCTCTTATCGACTGCCAGATTGAGCTGAACGAAATGGTACTTCCGATGGTTCCCGGCGGAAAGCCGATTGATGAGTTGATTATGGAAGTGTAAGCATGTATTGTGGCGGCGCGTCCTTGCGCCGCTGTACTGCCGCTCGGTGCGGTGCAAACGTGCGGAATGGCTTTGTTGCCGTTCCGCTTTTTTTTATACAGGAATGGTAATCGTGAAGCTTGTGCCGCTTCCCTTTTGGCTTTGTACGTCAATTTGCCAGCCATGCGTGTCGACAATCTGCTTTACGACCGAAAGCCCAATGCCCATGCCGCTTTCTCTGCGGGATGCAGTTCCTCGGTAGAATAAATCAAAAATATGGCTTTTATCCTTGTCATCTATGCCTTCGCCGCTGTCAGTAATTGAAATAAATACGCAGTGGGCGCCGCTTGAATACTGCTCCTCGCGCGCGGTGATTGCAATGCTGTCGTTTTCTTTGGTGTAGCGTAGGGCATTTGAAAAAATGTTTTCAAGCGCGCGCTGAAATAGCTGCTTGTCAAATGGAACTTCAAAGGCGTCATCAAGCGCAATCTGAGCCGTAACATTCCGCTTAAATACCCCGCCTGTGCTGACCGAGCTTTCGGCAAATTCGCGCAAAAAAGGAGCAAGCGGCTGCGAGGTAAGCTGGCTTCGCCAGTCGTCATTATTGAGCTTTACGAAGTTAATCAGCGTGTCAATCATTGTTTCAAGCTGATTTGTTTTTGTGGTGATAAGCTCAAGCGTTTTTTTCATTTCCTCGCCATCGCTTATCATGCCGTCAGCAATTGCTTCGGTATATCCCTTTATAACAGCAACCGGTGTGCGTAAGTCATGGCTTATGCCCATAATAAAACGGCTTCTGCGTTCAGCTGCATCCTTTAATGCTCGCCGCATTTTATCAAGGTTTTCTGACAGCCGCGTAATTTCGTTTGTCGTCTTTAAGCTTGAGCCAGTGGTAAGCTTTACATCAAGCTCGCCGTCAGCGATGCGCTGCGTGTTATCTTCAAGAATCGTGATGGAGCGGGAAATAGTTTGCGATAGATGTACAATCATTATGATGCAGAATAGTACAAACACAAGCCCAAAAATAATCAAATAGCGGTTTAGTCGATGTGCTGGGCGAATAGGCGGGTGAGTGTGGTCGCGTAATACGCGGCTTACGAGCAGCACATTTGAAAAATTGTCTTCGAGGGCTGGCGAAACCATCTGGTAGAAATATTCGTGGCTGGTGCTGCGCACAAAATTGAAGAGTGTTGTATCATCAATGCTTTTCTGTCCTTTCCATTCGGGAATATTGTTATATAAAATGTTGGAGTTATTTGCAATAACTAAAAATTCAACCTCAGGGGGAATTGACTTAAGCATGTCACGCAAAACATCAAAGTCCCGTTCATTGATCGGCAGGTCTGACATACGCCGAACCTGCTTGTAGCTGTTTATAAGCGCGCGTTCAGGCCGAGTAATGTAATGATAGAGCGGCAGAAACAGCGCACAGATGAGCGGCACAAGTATAATGCCGATGATAAAGAGCCTAAGCTGGTTTTTTATTTTCATGAGGCGCTCTCTTTGTTTTGCTCGTTGTTTTCAAAACGGTAGCCCTGTCCGAAAATGGTTTTCAAATACTGCGGTTTTGCAGGATCTTCTTCAATTTTTTTGCGCAAGCGTTGAATGTAGACGGCAACCGCCGTTATATCGCCAAATTGCGCTTTCCAAACATCATTGTAAATTGTTTCGGGGCTGAGTGTTTCGCCGTTTCTGTGGGTCAGATAAGCTAAGACTTCATATTCTTTTGTTGAAAGCGGAATCTTTTCGGCGCCGCGTTTTAAGACGCAACTATTTAAAAGCATGGTATACGGACCGAACGTGTAGGTCGCCTCTGCAGCTGCTGTTGTCTCTGCCTGACGCCGCAGATTTGCCTCAACACGGGCGACGAGCACTCGCGGTGAGAAAGGCTTTGTCACGAATTCGTCTGCCCCTATGCCTAAGCCGCGTATGATGTCCTCGTCGGCATCGCGCGCTGACACAATAATGACGGGAATTGAAACGGGGTACTCTGAGCGCAAGCGTTTTAAGAAATCAAAGCCACTCATGCCGGGAAGATTTAGATCAAGAATGATAAGATCGGGCTGCTGTTTTTGCAAAGCTTCTAATCCGATTTCTGCGCTTCCTGCAGTTTCTGCTTCCATCCCCGCTTTTTGTAAATACATTGAAACTAAATTTGCCATTTCTGGGACGTCTTCAATAATTAAAATTCTTTGCTTCATGATAGTGCCTCGTGTTTGTAGGCTAGTCTATTTAGTGAAAAAAAACAAATGAATTATTTGTTATTTTGCGCCGATAATAAGCTTGAATTATCTGCTGCAACTACTTGACGATTCATCAAATAGCGGCGAAAATGGAGAGCAAAGTAATGATTTCAGTAACACGGCTTGATGGCAAAAAGTACTGGATAAACCCGCACATGATAGAAAGCATGGAAGAAAATCCTGATGTCACTATCTCATTGCTGTCTGGAAAACGTGTTGTCGTTACTGACAAGCCGGAGGAACTTATCAGCCGGATTGTCGAATACCGCCGCAGAATCGGCATATATAAAAATGAGCTGTAACGGGTAGGGAGAACGTATAGATGGATATAGCCACACTCATTGGTATTATCGGCGGTGTTGTCGCCATCGGTCTTGGTGTTGTTACTTCGGGTGGCTCTGTTATGGGCATTATCGACATTCCGTCTGTATTCGTAACGGTTGGCGGTTCGTATGCGGCTTTGTTTATTGTTGCTCCTATAAACCAAGCGCTTGGTCTGTTCGGCGTTATGGGGCGCGCATTTAAGAAATTTGATTACGGTGAAAAAACACTTATTCAGAATATGGTTGCTCTTTCAGAAAAAGCCCGCCGCGAGGGTATTCTGGCGCTCGAAGAAGGCTTAGACGATCTTGATAATGCTTTTATGAAAAGCGGTTTGCGCATGGTTGTTGACGGCACGGACGGCAATGTTATTCGTACCATTATGGAAAACGAAATGAGCCAGACGGAAGGACGGCACATGAGCTGGATTGGCGTTATTAACGCGTGGGCAGGCTACGGTCCTGGTTTCGGTATGTTGGGTACGGTCATCGGTCTTATTGGTATGTTGAACAACTTGGAAGATAAAAGCTCTCTCGGTCCGAACATGGCTGTCGCTTTGATTACGACATTGTACGGTTCTATGCTCGCTAACTGGTTGGTCGCTCCGTTCGCAAACAAACTTTCTGCTCAGAATGCTGCCGAAATGTCCACGATGGAAATGATTATC
Source organism: uncultured Treponema sp. (assembly GCA_937891125.1). Classification (GTDB taxonomy): domain Bacteria; phylum Spirochaetota; class Spirochaetia; order Treponematales; family Treponemataceae; genus Treponema_D. Next base: position 9,175 of record CALAEZ010000291.1, read on the forward strand.
GAAGGTGTTCTTTCTATTCAGGCTGGTGACAACCCGCGTATCCTTGCGCTCAAGCTCCTTACCTATCTTGATCCAAAAACGCGCAAGATTATCGAACCGGATGTCCTTAAAGACTAATGTTTTTCAAAAAGGCTTAGAATAATGGCAAAAAAAGAAAAAAAAGAACCGGATAAACCGTCAACCGCCTGGCAAGGTACCTACGGTGACATGATTACATTGATGCTCTGCTTCTTCGTCATGTTGTACGATCCGTCTGAGGTCGATACGGCGGCTTTGGCGCAGATTCAGGAGTCATTGCAGATTACCACTGAGTCAATCGAAGCTCCTGTTACGAGCGGCGGTCAGTCGCTTGCGCAAGGAAAACTGGCGGATTTAGGAAACAATATTTCGGCTCTTCCATCTGCTGAACAAGGAAAATCTCTTTCTGTTGCCAAAAAAAAGGCGGTCAGTCTCTTTGCGCCCGAAGTAAAATCCGCAAAAATCACGCTTTCAAGCGATGAGCGTGGGCTTGTCATCTCGCTTGCCTCAGATGTGTTCTTTGAAGAAGGCAGCGCGAATCTCGAAATTGAAGGAACGAGAGATATTCTTCTCAAATTATCAAAATTTTTTCAAGATTCAGAGCTAAAAAACCGAAGATTTAGAATAGAGGGGCATACGGATAGCACGGCTGTCACTTCTCATGTCGATGAGAACGGCAACACTGTTGGTTTCCCGTCAAATTGGGAGCTTTCAGCGGCTCGTGCTGCGAATGTGCTTCACTATTTGTCAGATTTCGGAGTGGATGAAAAAAAGTTTTCAATCGCTGGCTATGCTGACACACGACCGATGTTTTCTAACGAAACAAAAGAAGGTCAGGCGTACAATCGTCGCGTTGACATCATCATTTTGGATGACGGTCATTTCTAATATTGGGATAAGGAGTTTTTTATGGCTGATGAAGATGAAGGTTTGGGATTAGATGAAGGTGGTGATGCAGGTGCTGCTCCTTCAAAAGGCGGAAAGGGGCTTCTTATTCCAGGACTTTTAAAATGGGTCGCAATCGGTTTGGCGGCAATTATTTTGATTGTCACTGTTGTTGTCATCACAATGAAGGTTGTTGGCGGCAATAACACGGGAACAGGAACTGCCATTCCGATGACAGAAGAATACACGGCATCAAAGGAAATCCTTGACTGGTACACCTCTCTTGGATTGATTCAGACACGCACAATGGAAGAGAATCCTGCTTCTGTCCGCGTCGATGTTGTTTTGGGCTACAAAAAGGAAGACAAGGCAACTTCAACAGAAATCACACAAAGAACTGTTGAACTTAAAGACTTTTTGCGCCGATATTTTACACAGAAGACGGCTGCAGAACTCAAGCCTCAGAACGAAGAAAATCTTAAGATTGAGATTCGTAATGCAATCAACGATACGATTTTGAGTTCTTCAAAAATCAAAGATGTCCGCTTTATGCAGATGGATGTAATCCAGTCTAACTAAAACGGTTCGCTCTAAAGCGCATAAAAAGGTGGGAAAGGCATGAACGAGGTTCTGTCACAAGATGAAATTGACCAATTGCTACAAGCCATCAGCTCAGGAGATTCTGGGGCGGATGATTTTAAGCCGGTCAGTGACACGCGAAAAATCAAGATTTACGACTTCAAGCGTCCGGACAAGTTCTCAAAGGAACAAATCCGTACCGTGCAGATTATGCACGAAACATTCGCGCGTCTTACAACAACAAGTCTTTCAGCTCAGTTGCGTTCTTTGGTTCATGTCCATGTCGCGTCGGTTGACCAGCTCACATACGAAGAGTTTGTCCGCTCAATTCCGACTCCTACCACGCTCGCAGTCATTAACATGGATCCGCTCAAGGGAAACGCTGTCCTTGAGATTGACCCGGCAATTACATTCAGCGTAATCGACCGCCTGTTTGGTGGTACAGGTCAGGGTGCAAAAGTAAGCCGAGACCTTACCGATATCGAGCAGTCTGTAATGGAAGGAATCATCGTCCGAATCTTGGCGAACATGCGCGAGGCTTGGACTCAGGTAATCGATTTGCGACCGCGATTGGGTCAGATTGAGACCAACCCGCAGTTCGCTTCAATCGTTCCGCCTTCTGAAATGGTCGTTTTGGTCACATTGGAAACAAAAATCGGTGAGGAAGAGGGTATGATGAACTTCTGTATTCCTTACCTCACGATTGAGCCGATTGTTTCAAAACTTTCGTCACAGTTCTGGTTCAGTT
>CALAEZ010000292.1 GCA_937891125.1 uncultured Treponema sp.
TTTCTTAATATCGGAGAGTATGGTGAATAACTTTACATTAGTATAGAAATTTTTTCAGATTTTTTCAGATTTTTGATGAAAATTTAGTTGTTGTGTAAGTCAACTACTTCGGGTCCATGCATTTCTTTGAGCTTAACAACGGCTTCGGTTGCACAATTATATAACCGAATCCGTATATGACGCACTAGGCATTAACAACCTTACCCGTATACAACTGATAATACTTACCCTGCTCTTCCATAAGTTCTTCATGCGAGCCACGCTCAATAATACGCCCCTTCTCAAGCACCATAATACAGTCAGAATTACGAATAGTCGACAATCTATGCGCAATAACAAAGGTAGTACGCCCATGCATAAGGTTATCCATACCTTCTTGTATCTTCTTTTCTGTACGCGTATCAATAGAGCTTGTAGCTTCATCAAGGATTAAAGCCGGCGGATCGGCAATAGCCGCCCTAGCAATCGCAAGCAACTGTCGCTGTCCTTGACTTAGATTAGCGCCATCACCTGCAATAACCGTATCATAACCCTGCGGCAGCCTCTTAATGAAGCTATGCGCATTAGAAAGCTTCGCCGCAGCAATGACCTCTTCATCCGTAGCATCTTTTTTACCCCAACGCAAATTGTCTTTTATAGAGCCAGAGAACAAAACATTCTTTTGTAAAACTACTGCCACATTATCTCTTAAAAATTATACGCTATCGATATAAGGAGTTAGTATGAAACTTACAAAAGCGTTTATTACTGGAGCTTGCGCTCTCGTTTGTGCGGCAAGCATTATTTCTTGCGGCGGCAAAAAAGACACCGTCATGGAAGATGATTTTTCTGAGCACGTCGTCATTACGTACATGACGACAGGAAACCCGCCTGCAAATGATGCGACGGATAAAATGCTCAAAAAATTGAATGCCATTCTGACCGAAAAAGTAAATGCAGAGCTGCAGATTTACTACATTCCGTGGACAAATTATCTAACCACGTACAACTTAACGCTGATTCAGATGGACGGCACCGTTGACCTGGTAGGCACGGCAAGCGACTGGCTTGACGCATGGAAAAACTCTAAGAATGGCGCATTCCTGCCTCTTCCCGAAGAGGCAATTAAAAAATACGCGCCAAAGACCTATGCCTCTGTTCCTGCAGAGCACTGGGAAATGTGTAAGTACGACGGCGAAATCTATCTTATGCCGGAAGACAACTATGCGCAGTGGATTAACCACGGCTTTATGTACCGCGGCGACTGGGCACGCGAGGCAGGACTTGCAAACGGCGTGCACTCATGGGAAGACCTGACCGCCTATCTTGAATACGTAAAGGCAAACAAGCCGAATGTTATTCCGTGGGATTCAGACGGAGCTGCAAGCACCTTCCATGCTGACGGCTACATTCAGTCAAAGAGCGACTTTGTGGCGCTCGACGGCATTGTAAACACGTTCCTGTTTGGCGTACGCCGCTCTAACCTAAACAAAGTATACTCACCATTCCTTGAAGGCAATGAGCTGGTCGAATATGCAAAGCTTATGCGCCACTGGGATGAGCTGGGCGTATGGAAGACAGACGTTCTGAACAACACCAGCGACAACCGCTCTGAATTCTACCTTGGTCAGACGGCTATGGATCAGCACCATACCCAGACCTGGTACACGCAGGTTCGCCCTGAAATGGACGAAAAGCAGCCGGGCTCTGATGTTAACTTCTTCTGGTTTGGCGAAGAGTCAGGCAATGTTACGACTATGACCATCACGCACGGCGCTATGGCAATTTCTGCCGCTTCAAAGCACCCTGCCCGCGCACTGGCCGTCTATGACCTGCTGCGAAACGACGCAGACTGCTACCACTTATTTAACTACGGCATTGAAGGCGTGCAGTATGAGCTGACCGAAAACGGCTACCGTCGCTTCCCGAAAGGCTACAGCGCTGACCGCGATGGTATCATCACTGATTACTGGTGGGGACGCAACGACAATCTTGAAATCCGTGACGCACGCGGCGCTTGGGATAAGTTTGAAGAAATCTGCGCTATCTACGACAAGGTAAAGCTTGACTATCCGTATGGACAGATTGTGTGGAACATTGACGACATCAATGCAGAGCTTTCAAATCTTTCTGACGTCTGGTCAAAGTACATGGGACGCATTTGCTACGGTAAGGCAAACGAGCCGGAAAAATTTGTTGCAGAGTTTAGAGCAGCCTTAAAACAGGCAGGCATTGAAAAATGTATTGCCGAGCTTCAAAAGCAGCTTGACGCTTTTAACGAAAGCAAGAAATAACAGAGTTACCTAAAAGCAGGGATGACCGGTAAGTTCGTTGCACGTGGTCAGTGTATTTGCAACGCAGTTTCAAGCAACCTGCGGTTGCTGAGCCTTGTCGAAGCATCGAAATGAGTCGCAACCTACGGTTGCTACCGAGTTTGCGTTGCAAACTCGCACATTTTATTAACTTTGGTGGTTTCGACAAGCCGCTCGTAGCTTTGCTGCGAATACAACCACCGCAATTT
>CALAEZ010000293.1 GCA_937891125.1 uncultured Treponema sp.
AGTTATTGTTGTTCTTGCTGCTGTTGCTGCTGCAAAGGGCTACCACGCAATCCTGACTCTCCCTGAAACAATGAGCGTTGAACGACGCAACCTTCTGAAGGCTTATGGTGCAGAAATCGTGCTTACAGACGGTGCAAAGGGAATGAAGGGAGCTATTGAAAAGGCTGAAGAACTTCAGAAGGCAACTCCGGGAAGCATTATACCGGGACAGTTCGTAAATCCTGCTAACCCTGCTATCCACAAAAAAACAACAGGTCCTGAAATCTGGAAACAGACAGACGGCAAGGTAGATATTTTTGTTGCCGGTGTTGGTACTGGCGGTACAGTTACCGGTGTAGGCGAATACCTTAAGGAACAGAATCCTTCTGTAAAGGTTGTTGCTGTTGAACCTGCTTCAAGCCCTGTACTTTCAAAAGGTGAAGCTGGGCCTCATAAAATTCAGGGTATCGGCGCAGGCTTTGTGCCGGATGTACTGAACACAAAAATCTACGATGAAATCATCCCGATTGAAAACGACGATGCATTCAGCGAAGGCCGCGCATTTGCGGTAAGCGAAGGCATTCTGGTAGGCATTTCTTCAGGCGCAGCACTCAAAGCGGCAAAGATTCTTGCCGAGCGCCCGGAAAATAAAGGCAAAACAATTGTCGTTCTGCTCCCGGATTCCGGCGACCGCTATCTGTCAACAGCACTGTTCAGCTCTAACTAGAAAAACAATAAGGGCACCCGCAAGCGCTGCGAAGCTTCTGCGTTTTTCCGCTCACGGCGGATTAGTACCTCCCGCAGATGCACTCTCACTCTTGCGGGATTTTTTACCACACTCCCCTTTCTCCGCTTGTGCTGCTTTCGACCTGTAACCGCATTGAACACTTTTCTTGCAGATCAGGTAGCGACAAAAAACTCCATTATCATCGGCGCTTCTGACAAGACCAGAACGTCTGTCGTGCACGACCTTGCAGAGCGCAACGGCGTGCAGATATACGCAACCGACCGCCCCACTACCCCGCTTCCCGATTTTGCGCAGGTGCAGAAAATTGCCTATGACGAGCGCTACGCCTATTTTGACCGGGCGGACGTCAGGGAGTCTTGTGTGCTGCGTGCGCCGCATTATAGCATTTTCCTATAACAACCTATCAAAATATAGTATAGCAAAACCTATTGCACCAGTAGGCATTTACGCGGTACTGTTTCTTATCCTACTTAGCAGGTAGGAAATAAACACAGAGCGAGGTTTTGCTATGTCAGAGAAAAAAACGTTAGTTTTCGACACATTTAAAAACAAGCCGGTTTCACGCGTGCCGGTCGGGTTCTGGTTTCATTACACACCAAATGAAATTCTTTCTGCCTACGACAAGCCTGAAATGCGGGAACAGAACATCAGCGGTCACCTGCATTTTGTAGAGACCTTTAAGCCAGATTTTGTAAAGCTGATGAGTGACGGCTACTTTTTTGAGCCAAAAACCTCGTCTTCTCTCAAGGCGGCAAAAGCTGCAGGCGACCTCTATAGCCTACAGCCAATTACCGACGATGATCCGTGGATTGTAGACCAGGTGTCGCTTGTAAAGACGCTGACAGAGCGCTTTGGAAGCGAGGTTGCAACCTTCTACAATATTTTTGCCCCAGCAACAGCATTCAAGTGGGCGGTCGCAGGACAGGATAAAACGCTTGCTTCATTTATCAAGGAAGATAAAGCCGCCGTCATTCACGCGCTTTCGGTCATTGCAGAAAACACAAGCAAGGTTACACGCCGCGTCATACAGGAAGGCGGCGCTGACGGCATTTACCTGAGCGTGCAGACCATACAGGACGCAAGCATCGGACCTGAGCTGTATGCAGAAGTAATTGCGCCCGCAGAGCTTACAGTGCTGACTGCAGCAAACGCTGCCGGCGGCAAAAACATCCTGCATGTATGCGGCTACGAGGGAGCGAGAAACAATCTTTCACTCTTTAAAAACTATCCTGCAACGGCAGTCAATTTTGCCTCTGCCGTGGAAGGCGTGCCGCTTTCGCGCGGAAAAGAGATTTTTGGCGGCAAGGCAGTCATCGGCGGCTTTTCAAACACAAAAAGCGGCATTCTGTACAGCGGCACGAAGGAAGAGGTGCAGGCAGAAACAAAGCGTCTGCTTTCAGAGGCAGGACGCACGGGCATTATTTTAGGTGCAGACTGCACCATACCAAAGGACATTGACTTTGCGCGCCTTGACTGGGTGCGCGAGGCAGCAAAATAACACAATGACAGGAGATATACGTATGAAAAAGATTATTGCAGGCATTACCATTCTGGCACTGGCGCTCACCGGAGCGGTCGCAAAAGAGAAAAAGACAAAGGTGCAGAAAGTGCGCGTTGCCCACACAAACTATTATGTGCCCTATGACTTTGTAAACGACAAGGGAGAATCTGACGGCTTTGAGGTTGCCGTCTTAAAAGAAATTGACAAGCTGCTTCCCGAATACGAGTTTGAATATCACCCGACCTCGGACGACGACTTGCTTATCGGCGTACTGCAGGGAAAATATGATTTCGGCACAAAGGGCGTCTGGGTTACCGAGGAGCGTAAAAAGAAGTACGTCTTCCCGCAGCAGCCGATTGGAGCGAGCGTGATTGGCATTGTCATCAGAACGGAAACTGCTGACAAAATCCATGACCTGCCGTCATTTGCAGCCTATTCAGGAAAGCTTGTTCCGATTGGAGCTGCAAACGCACAGTACACGGTTATCGACGAGTACAACAAGGCGAACCCGGATGCAAAAGTAAACCTGATTGCAGGCGACCAGTTCGGCGCTTCGGACGGCTACGTGTGGGTAAACGAGGGGCGCTACGATGCCTATGTTGACATCAAGCTGTCGTTCCAGAACAACGTGCTTAAAGAAGGTGCTCCCTACAGCCAGTACAAGGACAAGCTTACCTACATCACCTACAAGGGCATTCCGACCTGGCCGATTTTTAACCGCAAGCAGCAGAAGCTCGCTGACGCGTATGATAAGGCAATCGGGCAGCTGATACAGGACGGCACCGTCTCGCGCCTTGCAATCGAGTATTTTGGCGAAGACGTTTCAGCGCTGCTTAAAAACTAGCGCCGCATCGTATGGGGGACAGTCATGGACAGACCGTTTTATCCGGCAAAAATCATAGCAGTTCTCCCTGAACTGCTCCCCTACCTTGCCGTTACGTTCGGCATTCTGCTCGGAACGGTAATCGTAGGGCTTGCGCTTGGCTTTCTGCTTGCAAAAGCCCGTCTTTCAAAAAAAGTATGGCAGCAGCGGCTTTCAGGCTTTGTCATCAATGCGCTTCGCTGCA
>CALAEZ010000294.1 GCA_937891125.1 uncultured Treponema sp.
TTTGGACTCCGAGCTTGCTCGCCTTGTGTACCTACGGAGCGCAAGAAAAGCGTAGCACCTACGGTGCGTCCGATAATGTCTTCGCTTTCGTTCTATACCTGCATGGTAAGCACGAATCTCGTTCCCTTTGTGTACGTCGGGTCTATGGAAAGCTCGCCCTTCATCTTCTGCGCCATCTGGTAGCAGATAGGCAATCCAAGTCCGTCGCCTGTCGTCAGATCCTTAATCTCGGAGAATGCCTTGAAGATGTTATCGCGCTTCTCTTCCGGGATGCCGGGACCGCTGTCTGAAACCTGAAACTGGTGCTTGTGAACGCTCAGTTTCTTGTACTCCAGCCATATCTTGCCCTCAGCAGGTGTGTATTCGGCAGCATTCTCAAGTAGGTGAAGCAGAATATGTGAAACGTATTCCTCATTTATCTTCGCGCTCAGGGCAGGTGCATTCACAGTCAGCGTGACATTGCTCTTCACCTTGTTGCGAATCTTATCCATAAGTCCCTGACAGAACTTCGGTATCTGAATATCCTCCAGCTCAACGACATCATCAAAGTTGCTCTCAAGTTCAGAAAGCATCTGCGCATGTTCAGAAAAATCCAACAAAGCCTTAACCTCGGGAATGTTACCGTCGAGTTTCTTCAGCGTAGGCTTTAACTGAGCAGAAATATTGCTTATAAAGCCCGCCTTCAAGGCATTATTGTCATTGAGGTCATTAATCGTCTGTTTCTGCTTGCGATTACGGTACATGTAGCGCATCAAGACTATCGCACCAACAACAAGTGCCGCAGCAAGTGCAACCAACAGCACGCCGAGACCTACAATGATAATCTGTCTGGTAGTCAAAGAGCTGTCTTTCTCTTCTATTGCTGCCTCATCGTCGGCAATCTTCTTTTTGAGAGCAGCAATCTCGTCAGCCTTCTTCAGCGCATACACAGAATCCTTCCATGCCATGTAGCTGCTGTACGACTGTGCCACCATGCCAGCGTTATTGCTTCGGCGTGCATTGGCCATCAAAGTTTGGTACACGTTGTCCACCTTGTCATACTCCTTCGTTGCCGTAAGCTTTGCAGCCATTTCCTTGAACAACTCATTGCCCTTGCCGTTCTGCCCTATGGTATAGTAGTATATTGCCTTGTTGTAAAGCAGGTCATTCTTTACCTCTTCATCATTTGAGGAAGCAGCATAGTTCGACATGATGTTTAGTTGCTCCTTTGCACTGGCAGTCTTGTTCAGCCTCATATACATCTGCATCCTCTCCTTGGTTGTAAGGTAGTGCAGCGATGCCATCGTGCTTGCCGACTTGATTGTATTGATATACTGGTCAACACCGCGCAACAAGTCGAATGCCTCTTTGTATAGGTTATCCTTGTAGTACAGCGACGTTGCCTTTACGGCACAGTCAACAGCCTGTTTCATCTGCCCATTGCTCGCATAGTCTGAATACGCCTTCACATAGAAGGCACGCGCATTAATCTTCCTGCCCGCTGCAAGCTCCGTCTCAGCACTCTGTTGCAAGTCACTCTTCGCCGTCTGTTGGGCAAACACTAAGACACTGCTTACTACTAAACTGAACAGCAAAGCATAAAATCTTTTATTCATCGTGTCATCATAAGATTTGATTTCATTGTGCAAATTTAAGAATTTATTTGCGTTCCACCAAATATTTCTGCCTTTGTTTTTAATCAGCCAGACCATTTTTATAGTCATTTTTAACGTGAGTTCGATGTAAGAAAAGTGCCTAAAAAGTTGTAGGAGTGAAAT
>CALAEZ010000295.1 GCA_937891125.1 uncultured Treponema sp.
AGTGGAAAGCTAATTCTGCGAGCTACAAGAGTAAATTTGGCTTTGCTTCCTGGGAAGCGGTTGCAACGGTCGGCACGGAAGAAATGCGCGGAATTGAAGATTTTGGCGTAAGTGGCACGGGTGGCTTAAAAATTATCTTTTATGATGATGACAAAGAGCCGATTGCATTCATGTGGATGCGCGGAAGTAAGACTGAGCCAATTTTCCGCATTATGGCTGATGTAAAGGGAAAAAAGCCAGAAATTGAACAGGGGTTAATAAACTGGGAAACAGAAATGCTTTCCATGGCAGATACATTCTAAGGAGTTTTTCAAATGGAAAAAGAAGAAATTTTAGCACGCGCTAAAAAGTACATTGCAGAAGAAAAAGATGAGCGTTTCCGAAAGGAAGTAGAAGAGCTTGTTGCAAAAGAAGATATGAAAGAGCTTGAAGACCGCTTCTATCAGACGCTTGAATTTGGTACCGGCGGACTTCGCGGTATTATGGGCGGCGGAACGAACCGCATGAATACGCTTGAAATTAACCTTGCAACTCAAGGTCTTGCTAACTATGTCTTAAAAGCTTTCCCACAAAAAGCAAAAGACGGCACATTGAGCGCAGTTGTTGCCTACGATAGCCGCAAAAACAGCGATGTATTTGCAGAAGCAACAGCCCTTATTCTAGCTGCAAACGGCATTAAGGCATATCTTTTTACCGGTCTTCGCCCCACTCCAGAGCTCTCATTTGCGATTCGCACTCTTGGTGCGCAGACAGGTGTTGTCGTAACGGCAAGCCACAACCCGCCGCAGTACAACGGCTACAAAGCCTACTGGGATAACGGTGCTCAGGTTATTGAGCCGCACGATGTTGGAATCATCAAAGAAGTAAACGCTGTAACCGAAGTAAAAACTGTTTCTAAGGAAGAAGCATTAAAGAGCGGAAAGCTTGTTTTAATCGATAAAGAAATTGATGAAAAATACTGGGCTATGTGTAAGGCACAGCTTTTCCGCCCGGACTTAATCAAAGAGAAAGCTGGAGACGTAAAAGTCGTCTACACGCCACTTCACGGAACGGGTGCAATGCACGTAGAAAAAGTGCTTGGCGACTTAGGCTTAAAGGTAATTACTGTGCCTGAGCAGCGCGAGCCAAATGGTGCTTTCCCAACGGTAGAAAAGCCAAATCCGGAAGAAGCTCCTGCATTAAAGCTTGCAGTAGAGCTTGGAACTAAAGAAAAGGCTGATGTTGTTATGGCAACCGACCCGGATGCAGACCGCTTTGGAACAGCATTCCCTGATAAGGACGGTAAGTTTGTTTTGGTAAGCGGAAACCAGATGGGTGCTCTTTTGTGCGAATATGTTCTTCTAAGTCGCAAAGAGCTTGGTAAGATGCCGGTAAATCCTGCTGCAATTCGCTCAATCGTAACTTCTAACTTTGTCGACGCAATCTGCGCTAAATACGGCGTTAAACTGTATGACTGCTTAACTGGCTTTAAGTGGATTGCCGCTGTAGAAGATGAGTTTGAAAAGAGCGGAAAGAACAACTACGTATTCGGCTTAGAAGAAAGCTACGGCTATAAGGTTGAAAAAGAAGTAATGGATAAGGACGGCGTTTCTGCTGCGGCTATGTGTGCAGAAATGACGCTTTACTGGAGAAGCAAGGGTAAGACGCTTTTGGACCACTTAAACGACATGTGGAAAGAATACGGCTACTTTGAAGACCGCGCAATCAGCCAGTACTTCCCGGGTGTAAGCGGAAAGAGCGTTATGGACGGCATTATGACTAAGCTCCGTAACGAGGGCTTGAAGACACTTGGCGGAAAGCCTGTGCTTAAAATCCGCGATATTGGTGAGAGCGTTGAATTTGATCCTGCAAATCCTGCTTCTAAGACACCGGTTGCCCTTCCAAAGAGCAATGTACTGCAGTTCTATCTTGAAGGCGGCACAATCGTATCTGCACGCCCAAGCGGAACAGAGCCAAAAATCAAGTTCTACATCAACAGTTGCACGCCGGTTGCTGGCGGAACGGATGCCGGCTTAGAAGCTGCTAAGAAAGAAGCTGGCGTTCTCTGCGACACAATTTCTGCTGACATTAAGGCTGTTCTTGATGCCGCAAAATAAACCCTTACTGCGGTTTATAAAGGACTACAAAAGACTTTCCCGTCTGCTTTCAGACGGGAAAGTCTTTTGTGCTTTTGATACAGAAACCACAGGTTTAAGTTCGCATACAGACCGCGTCATAGAGCTTGGCGCGGTTACGTTTTGTATGCAGCCTTCCGGCATTTGCGTGCTTGATACCTTTAACTGCCTTGTAAATCCAGAACGTCCGCTTCCGCCCATTTGTAGCGAGCTTTCTCATATTACTGACAGCATGGTGCGTGACGCGCCTGTTATGAAAAGTGTGCTTCCTGATTTTCTGCGCTTTATTGACGGCTCTATTTTAGTAGCGCATAATGCGCCTTTTGACATGAAATTTATGAATGCTGAAAGTGAGCGTGCAGGTTTTCCGCCGCTTTCAAACCTTTGCGTGGATACGCTCCGTATGAGTCGCACGCTTTTGCCTGCAAACGGGCACTGGAATCTGCAATTCCTTGCAAAACAGTTTGCTGTTGACGTGCACGCAGCTCACCGCGCCTGTGATGATGCCCGCGTCTGCATGGAAATTATGCTTCATCTGCTTGCGTTGCCGTCGTTTCCCCGTCCTGCCGAAGCTGAATGAGCCCTATACGGATGGTTATAGCCAGCGTGAAATCTGTTTGCAAAATCCGATTAAACCCCCTATAGTTGTAGCTATGTTAGATTCTGTAGCATCTTTTCTGAAAAAACATCATTTTCCGCTGTCGGTTAGTGAGCGGAGTATTGTTGACAGCTTGCTTTCTGATATGAAAGTGGGATTAGAAAATCCTGAAAACGCTTTTCAAGATATGATTTCAACCTGGTTTTTGCCACCAGAGACAACGCCAAAAAATGCTTCTGTCATTGTGATAGATGCTGGCGGCACTAATTTTAGAAGCTGCCTAGTCCATTTTTCTGCCGATGGTGTGCCCTGTATCAGTGAGTTTCGAAAAACGAAAATGCCTGGCGTTGAGTGCGCACTTACGAAAAAAACTTTTTTTTCGGCTATCGCTGACAATATTGCATACTTAAAAGATAAGGCTGAGCGTATAGGCTTTTGTTTTTCTTATCCGATGACGATTACGCAAGACGGCGATGGTATTGTGCGCGCTTTTAGCAAGGAAATTAAGGCAGACGAGGTTGTTGGCTGTGCTGTTGGCGCTTGCCTTGGCGAGGAGCTTACCAGGCGTGGCTGGAGAAGCCTAAAAAAGATTTCGCTTTTAAACGACACGGTTGCAGCGCTTTTAGCGGGGGCGGCCGATATCCCGTGTGGTGTGCGCTATTCTTCGTATGTTGGCTTTATTTTGGGAACTGGCTTAAATGCTGCTTATATTCAGCCTGCAGGAACATTCGGCAAAAAAAGCATGCAACGGCAGATTGTCGTCTGCGAAAGTGGCAAAGCAGGCGGATTTATGCGAAGTGGTTTTGACTGTGCGCTTGATGAAACACTCCAGCATCCTGGCGCGTATCAGCTTGAAAAATGCTGTTCGGGTGCTTACTTAGGCCCGTTAGCACTTGTTGTCTTAAAAGCAGCTTGTGCTGATAAGTTGATAAGCGCAGACACGGCACCTTTCCTTGCGTCACTTGCACAGCTTACGCTTGTTGAGCTTGACCGTTTTCTGCATGCACCATATAAGGCTGCAACCGATGAAGGAGCCTCTGTATTACATAGTTGCATACAAAATGAAAAAGACGTGGAAATCATCTATGAGCTTTTAGATGCGCTTATTGACCGAAGTGCATGGTATGCAGCCAACATACTGACAGCTTGCGTGGTGCAAAGCGGGGAGGGACGGTGTGCAAGCAGCCCTGTTTGCGTGTTGTGCAATGGCACAACTTTTTTTAAGACGCACCATTTACGTGAGCGTGCAGAAGGCTATCTTGAAGCGCTTTTAACGCAGGAGCGTGGGCTGTATTACGAAATAGTCAGTAAAACTGATGACATCACGGTGGGAACGGCAATAGCAGCTTTTGTATAGATTTTTTTTGAAAAAAATAAAAAAAATCAGTTGAAGCTGTTGACAAAGTTTTATGAGTCAGCTATATTATCACAGTCGCACGAAGCGATGAGATGTCTCCTTCGTCTAGTGGTTAGGACATCGGGTTTTCATCCCGACAACAGGCGTTCAATTCGCCTAGGAGATGGCAAAAGCCTTGTAAGAATTTTTTCTTACAAGGCTTTTTTTTTAGCAACTGAATAGGAGCTGCTTCAAACATGAACGTTAATAAACGCTTTGCTTTATCGGTTATCACACAAATGCGTGCTGCAATTGCAGAAGCTGATGGTAACGAAGTGTTTTTTTCTGGCGTCATAGATGAGCACGGTATGGTGACGCATGTTACCGTGGGCGCTCGCGGAAACAGTCATGAAGTGCCTGTGCAGTACGCTGCTATGCGTGCAGGTTCAGTTCTCATTCATAATCATCCGTCAAATAATCTTCACCCCTCGGATGCCGATTTGGGCATTGCATCAAATTGTGCAGAGAATGCGCAAGGTTTTTACATTGTAAATAATGCGGTCAGTGATGTATACGTGGTTGTAGAGCCCATAAAGCCCACCGTAACGGTATTACTTTCCCCTGAAAAAGCCGCTTCCTACCTTTCGCGTACCGGTCCACTTGCAAAGCTTTCACCTCACTATGAGGAGCGTGGCGTGCAGTTAGAGCTTGTTCGTGCCATTGCAGAAAGCTTTAATCGGAATGTGGTTGGTGTGTTTGAGGCAGGAACGGGTGTTGGTAAATCTTTTGCCTATTTAATCCCGTCGCTCTTGTGGGTGGCGCAGAATAAAGAGCGTGTTGTTATTTCAACAGGAACTATCAACCTGCAGCAGCAGCTGACAGAAAAAGATATTCCAGCTGCAGAAAAAATTATTGGAAAAAAAATAAAAGCCGTGCTAGTGAAGGGACGTCAGAACTACGTTTGCTTGCGCCGCTTAGATGATGCAGGAAAAGAGCGCGATTTATTTACTGAAGATACTGAAATCTTTGACCGACTTGCATCGTGGGCTAAAGAAACAAAGACAGGCGATCGCAGTGATTTGACCTTTATGCCAACAGAAAGCGTCTGGTCTCGGATACAATCTGAGGCTGACGCATGTCTTGGTATGCGTTGCCCATTTCGAGAAAAGTGCTTTGTTATGCGCATGCGTAAAGAAGCCAGTGATGCAAATCTGCTTGTGGTAAATCATCATCTTCTGTTTGCTGATATTGAGTCACGCATGAGTGGCGTAGGCTATGACGATACGGCTGTCTTACCACCCTATAGGCGTATCGTTTTTGATGAAGCGCACGGCATTGAAAGCGCTGCTACCAGTTTTTTTAGTGAAAGTCTAAATCGCTTTAAGATTACAAAGCAGCTCAATTTACTGTGGCGCGAAAAGCGTGGGGCCGCTGCTGGCTTTTTATTTACGGTCGCAGCGCTTGCCCGAGAGGATTATACTGCAGAGATTCAGTCTGCAATCAGCACGGTAAAAGCGGCTGTTCATACGCTTGAAGAAACGGTGCTTTCAGAGCTTGATGCTCGAAATGAAAGCTCGCTTCGGCTGTATATGGCTACGGCGCCTCGTTTTAATCAGGTGCTGCATGCGCTTTCATATTTACAGAAGCAGCTCGCAACCGTGACGGCGCTTATGCGTGACATGATGGAAACAATCGAGGAAGAAGACCGCGATGTTCCGGCCTTGTATGAGACAAAATCTGTTTTGAGGCGCCTTGACGATATGGTTTCTCTTTGTAAGCAATTTCTAGAATGGGACGAGCATCCTGAAAACGTGTTTTGGTTAGAAAAACGCCGTTTAAGTCCTGCTGCTGCAAAAAATTATGAAACACCGTTTTATGTGCAGCTTTATCAAACACCGCTTGATGTTGCGCCACTTATGAATACGGGCGTATTCGAGCCGATGAAAACGATTGTTTGTACATCGGCAACGCTAGGAATTGGTGGCTCATTTTCATTCTGGCAGCGGCAGGTTGGAGTCAAATTTGTGGAAAAGGAGCGCTTGCTTTCAGGTACGTTTCCTTCGCCATTTCCGTATAAAACTAATATGTTGCTTGCCGTTCCGTTAGATGCGCCGTTTCCTGACAGCCGTGATTTTCAGGCATTCGTTGAGCAAGCGGTGGTGCGTCTTATCAAGTCCGCTCAAGGACGAACGTTAATTCTTTTTACCTCGTATGATTCCTTGCGCAAAGCATGTGAGGCTGCTCGATTTGCGCTGAGAGCAAGTGGTATTACGATTCTGAAGCAAGGAGAAGATGACCGCTTTCGTCTGTTATCAGCATTTAAAAATGATACGGCGAGTGTGCTTTTTGCAACGGCGTCATTTTGGGAAGGGGTGGATGTGCCAGGCGATTCGCTTTCACAAGTGGTGATTGCAAAGCTTCCCTTTGGCGTTCCGAGTGATCCTGTTTTTGCTGCGCGAAGTGAGCGTATTGAAAGCCGCGGCGGTAACGCTTTTATGGAGCTTTCTGTTCCAGAGGCAGTAATTCAATTTAGACAGGGTTTTGGCCGGCTTATTCGGCGTAGTGATGACCGAGGTGCGGTAGTGGTTCTTGATAAGCGTATTATGGAAAAACCGTATGGCAGAATCTTTCGTTCAAGCGTTCCTGACTGTCGCTGTCTGTATGAACCGCTTGAAGTTGTCTGTGCTGAAGTTGACCGTATGATACATACTACGCATGCTTCATGCTGACAGGAGTAATGCGATATATGTTCAACACGACTACTTGACTATCATTGAAAGCTTTGTTAGTATACCAACAGTTTTTGTTTGGGGGGCTCCTTTGGCTACTAAGAAATCATCTGCAGAAAAGCGTTACGCACAGAGCGAAGCTCGTCGCCTTCACAATAAGGCAATTAAAAGCGAGTGTCGCACCTATGCAAGACAGTTTGTAGAAGCAGTACAGAAGAAAGATGCTAACCTTGCACAGGAAAAGTTTAGAACATTGGTTTCTAAGCTTGACTCTGCTCGCAGTAAGGGCGTTTTAACACGCAATGCTGTTTCTCGCAAGAAGTCACGCATGGCTAAACTGTATAATGTTTCATTTGGTGCTGTTGCATCTGCAAAATAATTGCTAGATTTTATAATCTGAAAAGACCTGATATTGCACTATGTGTGTGATATCAGGGTTTTTTTTCTGTTTTTAGGGGTTTACAATGTCTGCTAAAAAGGTGACAAAGTACGATTTAGTTGAATCTGTGTACCAGAATACAAGACAGGAAAAAAAAGTTGTGCAAGAGGTACTTGAAAGTTTTCTTGAAGAGCTGAAGCATTCTTTGAAAGCAGGTGCAACTATTGAATTGCGTGGTTTTGGTACATTTGAACCAAGATTGCGTAAGGGGCGAGCAAAAGCACGTAATCCGAAAACGGGGGAGCAACTTTCTGTTGCTCCTCATCACGTTGTTGCATTTCGTTCAGGCCAAGAGTTGCGCACTGCTTTGTGGGATCTTCCCGTTACACAGGATTAGTTCTTCTGTATGCCGGCATTTTCTTTTTTGTCGTCCGGTGTTCTAATCGTTCTATCGGCTTTTTTATTTTCTTGTGCCCATCCAGGATGTTTTTTTGTGCAAGGTATTCCCCTTTGTGCATGGTTTTACTTTATTCCGTTTTTAGTTCTTATTCAGTCTGTTTCATATAAAAAGGCATTGCTTTGCGGTGCATTCTATGGTGCGCTTGCCTACGGGCTTTTTGCTTATTGGCTCTATTCATACAGTGTGTATGCTCTCATTGCAGTTTGTGTCTGCTATGGGCTTTTTTTTGCTATTGTTGCATTGCTGCTCTGCTTTACTTCCCGTGCCTTTCCGCAACAGTGTTGGCTCTTGCATGCAGGCATTCTGCTTGCGTTTGAGTTTCTGCGGTCACAAACGGAATTCGGGTTTTATTATGGAATCATTGGCTACAGCCAGTGGAAGATTCCGCTTTTTATTCATACGGCATATATTGGCGGTGTATGGGGAATAAGTGCGTGCATATATCTGTTTGCATCATTATGTGCAGCTATGGTTAGGTATAAATCATTTTATAGATATCGCTTTTCCGCACTGTCGCTTTTTTGTTGCATTGCATTATATATCGGTATTGGAAACCTGGTGCAGCCTGCTGGTAAAAAAAATCAGGAAGAAAAAAAGCTTACTGTTGCATTGATTCAAAATAATCCGGATCCGAACAAAGATGGCATAAACGAATACCGCAAGGAAGTTGAGTCGCTACTTGCGCTTACTGACCAGGCTTTAGCTGCGCGACCTGATATCCAGCTAGTGGTTTGGCCAGAAACTGCAGTTGTCCCTGATATTCTTAAGCATTATTATAGCCTAGCTGACTACGAGAGGCATACACTTGTGGTGTCGTTACTTTCTTATCTTGACGAAAAGCCGTGTGCATTCCTCATTGGAAATAATCATGCAGAAATGACAACAGCTGGCGCTGAAGAGCGTTTTAATAGCGCTCTGTACTTTGAGCCAAAGAAAACGGTGCTTCCGCCTCAGCCTCAAATCTACAATAAGGTGCATCTTGTTCCGTTTTCAGAATTTCTACCGCATAACGCTGCTTTTCTTTCCTCCCTTTTTAAGAGCGCATATTTTAAGAAGCCGGGAAATGCGGTTAAACTCTTTTCTTGTGCGGACAGTGTATGTGCGACTCCCATTTGTTTTGAAGACACGTTTCCCGCTTTTGTGCATAGCATGAAAAAACAGGGGGCAAATCTTATTGTGAATTTGTCAAATGATTCCTGGGCGAACAGTATTGCTTGTCAGTACCAGCATTTAGCAATGGCTGCATTTCGCTCTGCTGAAAATGGTATCCCCACCGTGCGCAGTACCGCAAGCGGCCAGACTGCCGTTATTGACTGGAGGGGAACGGTTATTTCATGCGCTCCTGCATACGAAGCCTGTTTTATATGTGCTGATGTTACGATACGATAGTGCAGGGAAAGGAGAGAAGGTTTACAACAAAGCTTTTTCTTAAGACTGGAATAAAAATATAAAAAATACTATAGTGTGAAGCATGGCAGACGAAAAAGAGAAAAAAAACACAACGGTGCTTGGGCAAGAAACTATCTTTGAAGGTGTTATTGAGTTTACTGATAACCTTGTTATCACGGGAACCTTTCGGGGAACGATAAAAGCGAGTGGTGATTTAGAAGTTGATAAAACGGGCGTCTGTGCAGTTGATACGATGTCGGCAAATGCAATTGTGGTTTCTGGAAAAGTCACAGGGGATATTGTTGCGCCAGAACGGGTTGAACTTTGTAATGGCTGCACTGTCAAAGGTACGATTGAAACGGGACGACTGCGTATTGCTGATAATGTTGATTTTGAAGGCACGGTTTCAATGATTGATTCTGTTCCAGATGTTGATTTATTTTCGGTTGTTTCTGAAGAGTACAAACAGGGCTTGCTCTTAAAATCAGACATTCCCCATTAACGGTATTGATAAAAGAGGTCAATAGCAGTATTTAGTGGTAAATGCTGGTATTTCTTTCTTGACGACTTTAGTATTACTGCATAAAATGCAATATAATGAAAACTGTTTATGGAAAAAAGATTGCAACATTAACCGATATTCTTCATTCTTTTGAACGCTACTACGACGTGCGCACCGAAGGTGTGGAATCTCCTTTTTGCGCAGAAGCGGTCTTTCATTCGCATACCGAGCAGTATTTTTTGGTAAAAGCAGCTCATTTATCTGATATAGACTCAAATGAATATGTTTTTTTTGCAAAAGCAGATTTCCTTACAAGCGCGCAGCTTGAACAATTTTCTCTTACCGCATGGAATCGCGGTTTAAGCCGCGTGCATCCATATAATGGACACCGCTCATCGGATATTACGCTTGTTTTGCTTGCAGATAAAATGGAAGAAGAAGCCTGTAAGCGCGTAAAAAAACTGCATTTTTCAAAATCATATAGATTCAGCTTTTATGGCTGGAGCAATTTTCGGGTACTAGTCTACGAGACTTCGACAGGCAGAGCTTTTGCAAATCATCATGGCTCTGATCTAAAAAAACTTGTAGCTAAATAAAAGTTTCTGTGTAAACAGAAGGAGAAAGAAATGACAGCATTACTAATTATTCTTGCTGCAATCGCTTTGCTTTTCTGTGGCTATGTGTTCTACGGCTCATGGCTTGCAAAGCAAAGCGATTGCAGCAAGAATAATTAGTAAT
>CALAEZ010000296.1 GCA_937891125.1 uncultured Treponema sp.
CTTATCGGGCTTGCACTCGTGTCTGGCCGCCTGACCGGAACGAAAAAGGCTGTGCAGAAATTGTTTGCAGGTGCCGTAAGCATTGCCTACTGTGCGCTTTTGACCTGGCAGGGCTTTGTCCGCACGCTCTCCAGCCTGCAGCAGGGCGAGCACACTTTTGTCATGCACCTGCCACGCTGGATTTTCTGGAGCTTTATTCCGCTCTGCGGCATCTGCCTTGTGCTGCATTTTATCGAAAACCTTGCTGACTTCTGCTCAAGTCGCGCAAAGGCAAGCTCAGAGGAGGCTGCCGCATGATTACCGCAATCCTCTTCGCTGTCTTCTTTATTTTGCTTATCGCCGATGTGCCGATTGCAATCTGTTTGGGTGCTTCGTCTGTCGCTGCAATTGTAGCCGCCGGACAAAAGCTTTCTGTCGTTGCCGTAAACACCTATTCCGGCATTTCAAAAACGCTGCTTTTAGCCATTCCGTTCTTTGTGCTTGCCGGTAACATCATGGCAAAGGCGGGCATCTCAAAGCGCCTGATTGCCTTTGTAAACGCCTGCATCGGTCACACCAGAGGCGGTATCGCAATCGTCTGCGTCATCGTCTCCTGCCTCTTCGGTGCAATTTCCGGCTCGGGACCGGCTACCGTTGCCGCCTTAGGCGCTATTCTTATTCCGGCCATGATTGAAGCGGGCTTTTCCGCGCCCTTTGCAACCGCGCTCATGGCAGCTTCAAGCTCCATCGCCATCATCATTCCGCCGAGCATTGCCTACGTTGTCTACGCGTCGATTACCGGCGACGACGTTGGAAAGCTTTTCATGGCAGGCATCATTCCCGGCATTCTTGTTGGTGCCGCGCTGATTGCCGTCGTTCTCTTTGAAGTGCGCCGCAAAAACATCCAGTCGACAAAGGCAAAGTCGAGCGCAAAAGAGCGCTGGACGGCGTTCAAAGACGCATTCTGGGCATTTTTGATGCCGGTGATTATCCTTGGCGGCATTTACGGCGGCGTGTTCACTCCGACAGAGGCCGCTGCGGTCGCCGCCGTGTACGGACTAGTCGTCGGCATGTTCATCTATAAAGAAGTGAGCCTGCGCGATATGGGACGCATCCTTGTTGACTCTGCAAAGACGACCGGAAGCATCATGTTCATCATCGGCTCGGCAACGCTCTTTTCATATGTGTGCACGCTCTTCGGCATTTCTGCCGCCGCCGAGCAGCTGCTTACCGCAGTTTCCGCAAACAAAATCGTCTTCCTGCTTGTCATCAACGTGATTTTCCTGATTGCGGGCTGCTTTATCGACGCAAACAGCGCCATGTACATCTTTATTCCGGTGATGATTCCGGTCTGCCACGCGCTGGGCTTTAACTCGGTCGTGTTCGGCATTATCGCCACCGTGAACCTTGCAATCGGACAGGTAACGCCGCCGGTCGGCATAAACCTGTTCGTCGCAATCAGCCTTAAAATCAAAAGCGCTGCCGGAAAGGTGCCGCGCGTGACTCTGCCCGAAATTTCGCGCGCCGTGCTTCCGATGATTTGCGCAAGCTTTGCCGTGCTGCTTGTCTACACCTATTGGCCGCGTGCAAGCGTGCAGGTGGTGCGTGCAAACGCTATTCTTGGCGACGGAAGCGAAGTTGCGCTCTACGACAGCGAGCAGTATGACGCAAAAAAAGACGCGGCTCCTGCAACCGTCGAATGGCCGGAAATGACCTGGCATTTTGCCTGCTCACCCGGCGAGACCTGTACCTGGGCAAAGGCCGGCCGTTATTTTGCCGCGCTCATGAAAGAGTCTACCGGCGGAAAAGTAACCGTGCTTGTCGACGGCTTTTCAGACCAGCTGACCAACGGAAGCCAGCCCGACGGCATTGCCGCCCTGCGCGAAGGCGACCCGATACAGCTTTCAATGCACTCAAATCTGATTTACTCTGCGCTTGACGACCGCTTTAACGTCGTTTCGCTCCCGTACATCTACGACAGCTACGAGGATGCAGACGCGAAGTTTGACGGAGAAGCCGGCGCGTACTTAAAAGAGATTCTTGAAGGCTTGAACCTGCACTGCTTTGGCATTGCAGAAAACGGCTTCCGCCAGATTACCAACAGCCGCCGCCCGATAAAGAGCGTGGCTGACATGAACGGCTTAAAAATCCGCGTGGCGGGAAGCAATCTGCTTATGCAGGCATACAAGGCGTGGGGCGCAAACGCAACCAACATGAACTGGTCAGAAACCTACACCGCCTTGCAGCAGAACACCGTTGAAGGTCAGGAAAACCCGCTTCCGTCGATTGCGTCGGCTTCGGTGCAGAGCGTGCAGAAGTACATTTCACTCTGGAATGCTTATTATGACTGCCTCTTTTTCTGTATGAACGGCAACGTGTACGCCTCTCTCTCCGACGAGCAGAAGCGCATTGTGGACGAAAACGCACAGAAAGCCGTTGACTACGAGCGCCTGATTAACCGCTACGAGTGCGACGAGCTTATCAAAGACTGGAAGGAAAATAATGTGATTACGGTTGTTGAAACCGCGGACATTGACACCGAAAGCTTTAAGAGCGCGGCAAGTGGCGTTGCTGATTGGTACAAAAAACAGCTTTTAGCAAACGGCCACGAAAGCGAAGCCGTTGAAAAGCTGATTGCAGCATTCACAAAATAGCGTTTTTGGCACCGTCCGTCACAATGGATTGTGCGCGGGGAGCTTCGCTGCAAATAGCGCGGGGAGCTTCGCTGCAAATAACGCATGAGCGGGGCTTCCCGTCGCAAATGGCGCAGGAAGCTCCCCGCAAGTGGCGCGGACGACTTACTGCGCTGCCGCTTCAAGCTTATGAAATCCTTTGTTCATGTACAGGAACATGCCGAGCGCCATGAGCACCGAGACAAAATCTGCAATCGGCTGCGCATAAATAATGCCGTCCAGACCAAAAAGCGCGCGGAAAATAAGTATCACCGGCAGAAACACAAAGCCCTGACGGCTTACTGCAAGTGTAAGGGAAGCAAGCGCCTTTCCCATCGCCTGGAACGAAAAGTTAAATACGAACATAATGCCGATAATCGGGCTTACGCACATAAGCGCACGGAGCATTTTTACGCCCATGTCGATAACCGCTTCGTCACGGATGAATACGCTTACAATTTCGCGCGTGTAGAAGAAATAGACGGCTGTAAGTACAACGCCTGCGCTGATGACGCAGAACATGGCAAACCGTATGATTGCCTTTAAGCGCTTAAAATTCTTTGCGCCAAAATTGTAGCCCACAAGCGGCTGAACGCCTGCCGCTAAGCCCATCTGCACAAAAACGACGAGCATGTTTGCTTTCTGCGCAATTCCCATGCCTGCAACGGCAATGTCGCTGTAGCTCACTAAAAGGTTGTTCATCACGATATTGGAAAGGCTCATCAGCACATTTGTAATGGAAGCCGGAAGCCCGATTACAAGCACGCCGCGCAGAATGCCGTTCCGTGCCATGTAGCAGTGCGGGTTGAGCGTCAGGACAGAATTTTTAGAGCAGACGTGAAACAGGAAAATTGCGATGGAAACAAGGTTTCCCAGTACTGTTGCAACCGCCGCGCCTGCAACACCCATGCCGAAGCACGGAATGTGCACGTTGACGAGCGGCACGGTAAATCCGCTTAGAATGAAAAACGGGTCGAGCACGATGTTTGCAACCGTTCCCGCCATCATGCCTGCCATTGCGTTTTGAGCCGCACCCTCACCGCGGATTAAGTTTCCATACGCGGTTGAGATGACGATTGCAGGCCCGCCAATGGCAATGCAGGTAAGATACGTGCGTGCAAACTCAAACGTGTTTTCGCTTGTGCCGACTGCATGCAGAATCGGCGTCATAAAAAGCTCCATAAGGATGCCGCCAGCTATGCCGGTTGCAATGCCGGCATAAAAGCAGAATGCGCTTATGTGGCGCGCTTTGTCGTACTGTTTTTCGCCCAGCGCGCGGCTTAAAAAAGACGAGCCGCCCATGCCAAAAATGTTTCCGGCAGCCATAAAAAACAGAAATACCGGGGTTGCCACGCTGACTGCCGCCACCTGATTCGGATCGTTGGTCATTCCAACAAAGAACGTATCTACCATGTTGTAAAAAACGGCAACAATCATGCTGAGCACCGTCGGAAGTGCCAGCTTAAAGACCGCTTTCGGAACCGGGTCTTTTTCAAATACGTCGATATTCTTGATAGCCATGTACAATATTGTATGGGAAACGCAGTGAATGTCAACGTATGCGAATTTTTCAAAAAACCAACTACCATGAGCCGTTGCAATGAGCGGCTACACTACAGCAGACACGCCGTGCCGCAATAAAACGCTCAACACACGCTACCTTGACTACAGCGCCGGCTTTTTCTTATAATGCTTCAATTTATTCGATACACATATTTTAGGAGCACGAAATGGCATTTTATTTTTCAGAGCCCTCACACACCTTCGGCGAGTATCTTTTAGTACCCGGTTACACATCAGCGGACTGTACGCCCGATAAGGTTACGCTCCGCACCCCGGTCTGCCGCTACAACAAAAAAGCGGGCGAAGAAAGCCCATTAAGCATGAATATCCCCATGACAAGCGCCGTCATGCAGGCTGTTTCAGATGACAAGCTTGCAATCGCGCTTGCAAAAGAAGGCGGAATCAGCTTTATCTACGGAAGCCAGTCAATTGAAGACCAGGCGGCAATGATTGCACGCGTAAAAAGCTACAAGGCAGGCTTTGTTTCTTCTGATTCAAACATCCGCCCGGACGCAACGCTTGAAGAAGTGATTGCGCTCACAGAAAAAACCGGACATTCTACCGTTGCCGTTACCGAAGACGGAAGCGCAAACGGGAAGCTCGTCGGCATCATCACCGGCCGCGACTACCGCATTGGTCACTTTGCCTCTGGCGCAAAGGTAAGCGAATATATGACGCCGCTTTCTGACCTTGTTACCGGAAACGACGGCATTACGCTTTCTGAGGCAAACGAGTTAATCTGGAAGCACAAGATTAACCAGCTTCCGATTGTCGACAAAAACGGCTGCCTTGTTTCTCTCGTATTCAGAAAGGACTACAGCACGCACGAAGAGCACCCGCTTGAGCTTTTGGACTCAAAGCAGCGTTATATCGTCGGTGCCGGCATTAACACCCGCGACTACATGGAGCGCGTTCCAAAGCTTCTGGAAGCAGGATGCGACATCTTCGTGCTCGACAGCTCAGAAGGCTACAGTGAATGGCAGAGCCGCGCCTTAAAGGACTTGCACGCAGCCTTTCCTGGCATTAAGGTGGGTGCCGGAAACGTTGTAGACGAAGAAGGCTTTAACTTCCTTGCAGACGCCGGCGCTGACTTTGTAAAAATCGGCATTGGCGGCGGCTCAATCTGCATTACCCGCGAGCAG
This sequence comes from uncultured Treponema sp., assembly GCA_937891125.1. Lineage (GTDB taxonomy): Bacteria > Spirochaetota > Spirochaetia > Treponematales > Treponemataceae > Treponema_D. Next base: position 5,357 of record CALAEZ010000296.1, read on the forward strand.
AAAGGCATCGGACGCGGACAGGCAACGGCAACCATCGAAGTTGGCAAAGCACGCGATGAATACTACAAGAAAACCGGCGTTTATGTGCCAATTTGCTCTGACGGCGGCATCGTTCACGACTACCACATCACTCTGGCTCTGGCTATGGGTGCTGACTTTGTCATGCTCGGTCGCTACTTTGCCCGCTTTGACGAATCTCCTTCAAACAAGCTGGTCGTAAACGGAAGCTACGTAAAGGAATACTGGGGCGAAGGCTCTAACCGCGCCCGCAACTGGCAGAGGTACGACCTTGGCGGCAAAAAAGGCCTGAGCTTTGAAGAAGGTGTCGACAGCTACGTTCCGTATGCCGGTCACCTGCACGACGGCGTTCAGATGACGACAAGCAAGGTAATTCACACCATGTGTAACTGCGGCGCACTTTCCATTCCGGAGCTGCAGGAAAAAGCAAAGCTTACGCTTGTTTCAAGCGTTTCAATTACTGAAGGCGGCGCACACGACGTTATCGTAAAGAGCACAAGCCTGCAGGCAAACTGAATTAAAGGGAATGACTAAAAAGTAAAAATTGCGGTGGTTCGGTGGTTGAGTAGTCGGGGATGACCAATACGTTTGCTTAATAGCGTCGTTCCGAACGCTACGCCACGACCACACGCTAGCTAC
>CALAEZ010000297.1 GCA_937891125.1 uncultured Treponema sp.
ACGGTAAGTGATTCTGCTTCGTAGCCGGAAACGGCGGTCGTGCCGTCGGTCTGATACAAGCCCGCGGTCACGCTGGTAACTGTTTGTGGAAGCGTAAGCGTAACAGATACCGCGCCGCTTCCCGTAAACGTAATTGATGAAAGCGTAAGCGAAAAAGAAACTGCATTTTCGCCGCTTGAAACGGTGAGGCTCGTTTCGCCCGTGTAGACAAGCGCGCCTGTCGTTGCCGTCAGCGTAAAAGTCCAGCTTCCGGTATCAAGGCCGACTGCAGAAATAGCCATAGCATGATAGGAGCTCCAGCTTCCAAGCGTTTCGCTCGCTTTTCCGTCTAAGCTTCCAGTAAGCACAAGGCTCGTAAAATCTGCTGTTTCTGCCTCAGGAAGCGCAGCTCGGCTCTCGTCAAGGCAGGAAACAGAAAGTGTTGCTGCATAGTGTTTTGAAGCGCACGTTTCTGTCTCGCTTATGCTCAAGGCCGAGCAGGAAAAGAGCGCAAGCGAAAGTGCGCCGATGAACGCACCGAGTGCACTGGCAAAAAAACGGAGCTGTAGCAAGCGGTAGAAATGTGGACTTTGCTTCATTCTGAAACCTCCACCTGCACCTGCGCGCTGTAGGTAATGCCGTTTTTCACGGCGACAACAGTCACCTGATACACGTAGCCGCTTACTAAACTTGCCGTAGGAATCGTAAGCGTTTCGCTTTCTTGCGACGTACCGCTTACCGCTTCTGTCGCCTCTTTGCCGTCAATAAACCAGCTGTAGCTTTCATACCCACTGTCTGCCTGTAAAATGACAGCAGTGCTTCCCGTTGTACTTGTTATGCCAATATCGCTTGACACAATGGTTACGCTCACGGTGCCGTAGTCATCGTAAGAAAGCGTCCAGACAGCAACAAAGCTTTCAGGGCTCGGCGTTACGGTAATTGCCGTTACCAGCTCATCTTCATCGACGGTGCAGGTGTCAGGCACCTCAGTTGAAAGCGTTACCGGGTTTCGGTAGTACTTCCAGCCGGTAAAGGTATAGCCCGTGCGTAGATTTGAAATGTCACTAAATGAAAGCGTTGTCATATCGAGTGTCGAGCCAATGCTAAACGCTTTTTCCACATACTCTGTTTCGCTGTCGTCGTCGGGATTGAGCGCATAAAACACGTATCTGGAGGTAAGGTCTTCGGCTAAGGCTTCGCTTACCGAGCCGCCAAAAGAAAAATCAGCACTGCAAGAAAAAAGAGCAACCGAAAAAACGAGTACCGTAGCAGCAAAAAGCGCACGACGCGCGCTAAACGCACGAATCGCAAAAAAGAGAAGGATTGAACTGTAAGCACGCGGCTGTTTTCTCATCTTCTTACCTCGCAGTATACTCCAAAAACCAGGAAACCGCTACAGGCGCACGCCTAGGCATAGGTACGGATTCACGAGCGCAAGCGGTAAATCGTCCCCAAAGGCATGACTTACATCGGCACCAGCTTCAAGCACGACGTGGCGCGCGCAAATCCAAAAAAGCGAAAGTCCGCCTTGCGCCGTCGCATAACCAAAATAGGCGTCCTTTGGCGCGTCCCGGCCGCTGTAGGTGCCGTTGTAAGTAACGCTTTTTTGCACAAGCTCAAGGCCGCCGCCTGCCTTTGCCGTTACATACAGGCGCCTTTTTACAAGCGGCAGCTGGAAAAGAAGGTTTGCGTGCGCTAAGGCAAACGTAAGCGTGGTATTGTAGTAGCTTGTCAATTTCGTAAACTGGAGCGCGCTTGCACCAAGCTCAAAGCCTACACGCGCGCCAAAGGAAAGCTCTTTCGGTAGGTATGAAAGGCGCAGGGTAAGATTAGGAGCCTGTGAGCTTTCGGCGTAGTCGGTAAGCACGCTGTTTCCAAAGGAAAGCGCATAGCCAGCGCCAGGTAAAAACTGCACCTGCATGCTTTCGTTCCAAGCTTTATCGCGCGCTTCTTTTTCTGCTTCTGCCTTTTCTTTTGCTAGGCGCTCCTTTTCAGCGGCAGCAGCTGCCTTTTCTTGCGCTAAGCGCTCACGCTCTGTCTGCTCTGCCGCCGCCTTCTCCTTTGCAAGCCGCTCTTTTTCAGCTTCTGCCGCAGCTTTTTCGGCTGCAAGCTTCTCGCGCTCTGCCTGCTCTGCTTCTGCCTTTTCTTGCGCTAAGCGCTCTCGCTCGGCTTGCTCTGCTTCTGCCTTTTCTTTTGCAAGCCGCTCCTTTTCGGCGGCAGCGGCGGCTTTTTCTTTCGCTAATCGCTCTTTTTCTACATCCTTTACGGTAAAGGAGGCGGACTCGCTTTTTAATCCACTGGGATTAGTGACGCGAAGACGCCATTCGCCCTCGCCTACATTCTTAAAACGTGCACTTGTCGCCGCTGCCGTCTCTGAGCCGGCTTTTGCAGAGCCGGAAGCTGCCGCCTCGCCGGTAAGCACAAGCGAGCCTTTTATGGTCTTTCCGGTCGCCGCGTTTACAAGCTCCACGGTACTACCTGCCGTTACCGAACCGACGGCAACAGGAAGCTCAAGCGAGCTTCCATCGCTTTCTAGCGGCGCTTCGGGGGCAACCGCTTCGATTTTTGGTGAGGCGGCGACAAGAATTTCAAACGCCGTCCAGTCGCTCACTGAAGCCTCGCGCTCCAAAATGTCGAGGGCGGTAACCCGATAGCGGTAGCTTCCTGCCGAAAGCGAGACTTCAACGCTGCTTTCTTCGGTAGTCAGCGTTTCAACCGCCTTTCCCGCTGCGCTCTGGATTTCAACTTTGTATTCAAGCGCGTATTTGTCCGCTTTCCAGGAAAGCTTCTGCGGAAAATGCTTTTCCGCCGCAAAGACTGAAAGCGCACAAAAGAGGAGAATAATCGCTGACAGCAGAAAGCGCTTAGTCTGCATACATGCGCTCCGGCTTGATTGTCTCAATCTTCTTCGGGCGGTCAAACGATACTCTAAACTCGCCGCTTACCGCCTCGCTCCGCTGCTCTTCAAAACCGTCCTTTGCATGACTGAAGGCGGTCACCGTCCAGACAAAATCGCCGACGTCGAGCATACTGAGTTTTTTAAGCTTTACCTGAGGGCTTGAAAGCAACCGTTCAGTTGAAACTGCGGTAAGCGTGCCGCCCGCATCTTTTTTGTACAGCACAA
>CALAEZ010000298.1 GCA_937891125.1 uncultured Treponema sp.
AGGGTAACGAAGCAGAGTTTGACGCTGAGTGCGCGTCTCTTGTGTGGCTAGGTGCGGACGGAGCTTTCGAAACGTGCGCGAAAGAAACAGCCGGCTCATCCGATGCAGACTCTGCCGCCATCGCCTCGCTTGCGCATCTTTCCGCTGGCTGCGACTGCCTGCTTACTATTTATGAAGGCAAGTTTCATCAGGTAAAGCGCATGTTTAAGGCGGTCGGAAACGAGGTTGTGTACTTAAAGCGTGTTGCAATGGGGGCGTTAAAGCTGGACGGCGCACTTCCTCTTGGAAGCTTCAGAGAGCTTACGGAAGAGGAAGCGGCCCTTTTATAAGAGGTTCAATAGAATCTATTTTTTAAGCTGCTCGCGAATTGCGTTAAGCAATTCGTTGTATTCGGTAAATGCCGGAAGAGCCGGATAATCCGCCTTGATTTTGTCGGTCGTGCGGAACAGAAAGCCTGCCTTGCTTGCTTCAATCATGCCTAAATCGTTGTAGCTGTCGCCGGAAGCAATGGTGTCGTAGCCGATAGATTGCAATGCCTTTACGGTAGCCAGCTTTGATTTTTCAATGCGCATTTTAAAGCCGGTAATTTCGCCAGAGGAAGCGACAACCAGCTCGTTACAGAAAATGGTCGGCTGACCGAGCTTTTTCATAAGCGGGGAAGCAAACTGGGTAAAGGTGTCGCTTATGATGATTGTCTGGCACTCGCTCCGTAAGGTGTCTAAAAACTCTTTTGCTCCTGGAAGCGGGTCAATCTTTGCAATAACATCCTGAATCTCTTTTAAGCCTAAGCCGTGCTCTTTTAGGATGCCAAGCCGCCAGTTCATAAGCTTGTTGTAGTCAGGCTCATCGCGTGTGGTGCGCTTAAGCTCAGGAATTCCGCTTGCTTCGCTAAATGCAATCCAGATTTCGGGCACTAAAACGCCCTCTAAGTCCAAACAGGTTATATACATAAAAATGCCTCAGTAATACGAAAGATAGGTGAGTGTAGCATTTAAACGGCTGTCTGTCGATTGAAGTGTGAGAACATATTGTAGGTCAACCGCATTATAAAAATTGCAGGTAAAAATAGCGGGAAGGAGCGGAGCGGATTTCGCGAAAACAGCCTGATTGTGCT
>CALAEZ010000299.1 GCA_937891125.1 uncultured Treponema sp.
AACCATGTTACCGGTAAGGGCATGATAAAGGAGCTTCGCCGCCGCTATCCGCAGTCGAACATCAGTGCAATTGACTTTGACCCAGGTTCAAGCGAAGTAAACCAGCTGAACCGATTAAAGCTGCTTTTGAGCAACGCGTCGGTTGGAAATCATCCGGACGAAAAGAAAAACGGCAAAATCTGGACGCCAAAGGGCGAAGTAGAGCCAGAAATTCATTACGCAGCAGGCGGCGCGCAGTTCTTTGACGACGACCCGATTGACGCAAAGAATGCAGTGCCGGCAGCTACCGCCGAAGTTGGCGCGTAGTGCCATTGCCGTGCGTGGTGCGAGTGCAAAGGTGCGCTTGCGCCACCGCTTTGGGTGAGTGCGTGTAGCTTTGACTCCTTTGAGGTGCTGCGCCTACTTGGATGGTGGCGCGGAAACGGTGCGGAAACAGCTATTTTTCTTTACCGCTCTCGAGAATCTGCCGATACCTATAAAGGCTATGAAAGTACGTTTTTTTGCTGTATGCGCAGCTACACTTTTGTGCAGCGCCTGTTTACCGCTCTTTGCTGAATATAATCGCCTCAATGTGCCTGATTCTGCAGAAATTCGCGCAGGCTTAGTCAGCCGCTGGTTTACCGCTCCGCTTGAGCAGGTGCGTGAGACGCGGAGCGAGCTGCATGAAAACAATATCGGCATGACGTTTCAGGTACGCATGGAAGAAACGAGTGCACATTTTGCAATTATCGTCGCTCCGGCTGTAGAGCAGCAGGTAGACGTGTACACCGAAAAGGGCATTGAGCACCGCACGTCAGAAGCATATCCCGGCGATGCGTGCGGCTCCTGGGTGCTGTTCCGGGACAGCGCCAGCGGTCAGCCCATTAGCCTTGTCTGGTACATTACGCAGAATAATGACGTGTATGTGCGCTTTACGACCGACCGCAATACGGCGCGCGCCGACTTTATCATCGACGGCTGTATGGCAAGCCGTGGCGTGCCGACAGGCATTCCGTTTGAAAAGCTGTACACGCTGTCGCTTGCAGGACTCTTGCGGCTTACAGGAAATACACTTCCGTGGCAGTATGCTGACATTCAACCAGGACAGTATCACGACAGCCTACAGATGATTGGCGTTATCCGAAAGAATCTGGAGCGCATTGTGCCAACGCCCGATGCTGCGTATGACGAAAATGGAAAGCCGGTAAAAATTTCTGACGGCAAAAGCCGTACGGTTACTGATGAGGAGCTGCAGGGGCATACACTATCGCTTTCTGACGCCGGCTTTGTGAAATGGATTATTGACGGGCTTGTAGAGCCGTTAACCGGCAGCGGCACGTATCTTTCTCCGCTTGTTCGCTCGACAGTTGACCTGCATCCTGTTAGCTATGCGGGCATTGTAAACAGTGGTCGAAACGACATTGAAGGCGAGGCGACGTATTTCATGCTCGACTGGAACCGCAATCTTTCTGCTGCCCGCTTATCTGCGCAGACAAAAAAGACATATCTCTACAACAACTCTGGTATGGACGTAACGGTGGAGCCATTTAATGGCGTGCTTTCGCTGCGGGCACAGTCGTCCGCCGGCGAACGTGCAGTAGCAGCGCCAGAGGTGGCTCAGGTTGTCGGCTTTGTTGAAAATTCTGGCTACCAGATTGCACGATTGCGTGCGCTTTTGTATACGCTTGCAGTTACACAGCCGACGTACTGCTATCTTGCGGCGGTGCGCCGATTGTATCCTGCAAGCGGCAAAACGCCAGAAATCTACAAGTTTGACCACACGGCAATCATCTTCCCGTATTTTACGCCGCAAGGAATTTTCCGTTGCGTTGTATTTGAAGATGGTAAAGAAATTGGATTTAGCGAGTTTGTGACAAAATACAAAAACAGCTTTGTCTATCTTTCGCGCGTGCTTGCCTCGCGTAACTTTTATCCGCAGTAAAGATTTTATAAAGGAAACTGGAGCAGATTGATGAAAAATGCCGTTCAACGCTGCGTTGCCTGCTGGTGTGTTGCCTCAGCAATCGCAGTCTTTCCGTTATTTGCAGATACCGCTTCTTCCTCTGCCGCCCTTGACGCTGCCTATGCAAGCAGCTTTTATCCGGGCGTTGTCCGCTATGCAGACGAGCTTCTGCGCACAAGCCCGAACAGCCCGGTAAGCATGCGCGCGGCAGTCTACAAGGGCGAGGCGCTGTACCGCATGGGGCGTGCAGGCGAGGCGTTTGACGTGCTCTCTCCGCTTGCTCCTGACAGCGCGGAGCTGCGTGCTGCCCAGAACTACTGGCTTGGGCGCATTTTAAGCGACAGAAAAGATTACGCACGCGCGCTTGACTGTTTTTTTAAGAGCGCAAAAGACGCAAAAGACAAAAGCGAGCTTTCTTCGTACTATGCGTATTCGCTTTTATATGCGGCAGACTTGTACCGCGCACTTTCTGACGATGAACGTGCGCTTCCGCTCTATGTTTACGTTTCTGAGCACGGCTCGCAGTATGCGCTGAACGATTACGAGCGGGCAATTATTGCGCTTCTTTCCTGCTACAATGCGGTAAAAGACTACAAACGCGCGCTTGCGCTTTCAAATGCAGTTGACAACGCGCCCTTTACAAGCGAAGGATTAGCGCGCATCCGGCTCCTGCAGGCAGATGCCTTACAAGAATCTGGCGACTACAAAACGGCCTACACGCTGTACTGCCGCGTGCTTTCTGAAAGTGACTCAGCTCCGCTTGCCGCAGAGGCAATGCAGAAGGCATATTCGGTTTCAAGCAGCCATAAGCGCGAGGTGGGCGCAGAGCCGGGCGCGGTTCTAAAAGAAGCGCAGAAGCAGCTTTCAGATTATCCTTCGCTGCTTGCAGAATTCTGGCTGCGCCTTGCGCTTGACGCCTACAATGCAGGGGAACGCGACAAGGCTCTTTCTTATTTTGACGAGGCAGAAAACGCTTCCGACGCGGCAAAAGCTTCTGCAAAGGAAGAATCTGAGCGCATTATGGTGACTGTAGCCCTGTACCGCGCAGAACTTGCGCTTTCAGAAGATTCGGGCGACATTGCCGCGCGCGCAAAAAATGCGCTTTCCGTGCTTGAAAGCAAAACTGGAGCAAAATCCGCTGACATTCCGCAGTCGCTTTCGGGTGCGGTTTCTTCTACACGCGCGCGCCTGTACGGCTTATGCGCTGACTGGAAAAACTGCGCTTTGCAGGCAGACAGTGCGCTTTCTTCCGGCGACAGCAGCGTGCTTTTAACGGCCGTGTACTGGAAGGCAGTTGCGCTTTACCAGACCGGACGCTTTAGCGAGGCATGCGCGCTCATTGAAGAAAAACAGGCTTCTTTTGCGCCGATAGCAAACGACATTGCCATACAGACGCTTTATGCGCGCGCACTTGCTCAAGACGGAAAGACGCATGACGCAGACGTGCTTTTTTACGCGCTTGGCGAAAAGGGCGCGCTTGATAACGACGGCACGCTTGATTATGCAAAATCGCTTTTAAACGGCGGCTACATGATTAGCGCGTCCACGCAGGCAGGTAAAGCCACCGGCGCGGAGGCTGACTACCTTTCAGGTCTTGCCGCCTTTAACCGGAAGCAGTGGAAGCTGTCGGCAGAATGCTTCACAAAGAGCCTGAATGCGAAAAACTCAGCCGGCTCTGGCAGCACAGGTGCAGGCAACGGTACTGCGGGCAGCGGCATTGCCAACACCGGCGCACTTTCTTCTCAATACGTTCCCTATGCACGTTTTTACTGCGGCTATGCTCAGTACCGCGCAGGCCTTTACGAAAAAGCCTACAGCTCGCTTACTGCTTTTTTAGCCGATTCAAGCTCGCAGACGCACTCACTGCGCTTCCTCGCACTTACAACCGCTGTCCGCGCAAGCGTGCAGTCAGGCTCATACAGCCGCGCCTTTCCGCTTGCAGAAGAAGCTGTCCGCGCTTCGCAGAACGACACTCAGAAGCAGGAAGCGGTTTTCTTGTGCGCGGGCGTGTATTCTGACGCTCAAAACTACGACAAGGCTCTTTCTACGCTTGCGCCGTATGCAGCCGGACGCAGTCAGTTTGCCTTTCAATGCCGCTATCAGACGGCGCAGATTCAGACGCTCAAAAAAGATTATGCCGGCGCGGATAAAACTTATGCCGCCCTTTCTCGCGAAAAAACTGCCGGTGCTCTTGCAGAAGAAGCCGGCTACCGGCGCGGCGAGCTCTGTTATTCTACCGAACGCTATGCAGATTCCATTCCGCTGTTTGACGAATACTGCAAGAAATGGGGCGAGCAGGGGCAGTTTTATGATGCCGCGCGCTTTTTTGCCGCAAATGCGCTCGTAAAGACCGGCGATACCGACCGCGCCATTCTGTACTACAAGCAGGTAGACACGCTCCGTGCGCAGAGTCCGTACAAATACAGCGCAGAAAAAGCTCTGATGGAGCTGTACAAAAATCAGCGAGATTACAGTGCGGCAATCGGCTATGCGCAAAAGCTGCTTGACGGCTACGGCGAACAGGCGCGTGACGACGGCATTGCCTCTGCCATTGATGAGCTTAAAAAGCTTGAGCTTGGCTACGATGAGCCGACAGCCGCAAAAGAGCAGGAATATGAGCGGCTTGGAAAAACGCGCACGACTGAAGGCAGAAACGCTGGCACGGAGCTTGCTTCTCTTTGGGTGACGAGTGCCATCTACCGGCAGCGGGCGGTAACGCTTGCAGAAAACCTGCTTGCCGTGCAGAAGCAGCATCTGCCGCAGGAAGCTGGCGGAGCGGCTAAAAACGCGCTTTTGATTGCGCGCGCTTACCGCGAGCAGACGGAAAACGCCCGCGCCGCCGACCTGTACCTGCAGGCAGCAGGCTTTGCCCGTCAGGCAGGTGATGACGCGTCAGCAAGCCAGGCTCTTTACGGCGCGGTTGAAGCCTTTGACGCATGCGGCCGCTATGGAGACGCGCGCGCCACCGCGCAGGAGCTGGAAAAGCTGTATCCAAAGAGCCGCTTTGTAGAAGCCGCAAACAAGATTGTAAATCCGGGGGAATAAGAATATGAAACGAACGATTATGCATGGCCTTCTAGCCGCGCTCTGTCTGGCTCTGGCTTTTCCGCTTGCCGCGCAAAGCGCAGCCGAAGAAAAAATCGAGCTTCCTGATGTGACGACCGTCGTCACCGGCGACACGCTTACCGCCGGAAAAGAAGCAATTCCTGACTACAGCTCAGTGCTTCCGACGGCAGAAAGCGGTAAGATTGAGCTTCCGTCGCTTGAAAAGCCTGAGCCGAAAGCCGCCGCCGCTTCTCCCGTGCAGGCAGCCAGTCAGTCAGGTGAAAAAACGGTGTATGCAGAAGGCGAGCTTGGAGGCGGCTTTCCGTTCCTGTTTCTGGGCGACTTTGCCATTTACCGCGCAACAGGAAACGCGCCGTTCAGCCTGAGCTTTACGCACCGCAGTGCAGAAGATTTTGCCGACAATAAGGCGCAGGACGGCTTTTTTGCCCGCACAACCGCAGTCGGCGCGGTGCAGTCGCTCAATACGGAGCGCACGGAAAATTCTTTTTCCGCCTCTTACGACACCGCCGACTTTGGTCTTCAGTCGCTTTCTACTCCGTATTTTGACATGGTAAATCACACGATTTCGTTAAAAGAAGATTCACGCTTTTCGCTTCCGTACGGCTGGTTTATTACCGTCGGCACAGACGCAGCCTGGTATAACCGCTACGGCGGCTCAAAATCAGGCAGCAGTGACTATTACGACGCTGACGGAAACGCAATCAATCTGAATCCGGATGACGTTACTTCGCACACCGTCACGTTTGACCTTTCTCCGCGCTTCGGCTTTGGCTGGCAAAACGACATGTTCAAGGCAGGTTTTACGGCGCAGTATCAGGCGCAGGGAAATCTGGGCGACGGAAACAATTTTTACAAGTACGACGCGTCCACTTACCGCAATGCAACGCACCGCGGCGAATTTGGCGTGAATGCGGCAGTCAGCACAAAGCATGCCGTCTTCCGCGGAGATGTTGCGATTGTTGTCGGCTCGGCACTTGGAAAGTCGGCTCTTATCGCGCCGTTTACCGTCGGCACAGACCTTTTTATTCCGTATGATGAAGAGACAAACCGCGTCGTAAAGCTTACGCTTGAAGGCGGCTTAGACAGCTATCAGGCCACGGTGCGCGAATTAGAAAAAATGTACCGCTACAGCTATGCCGCCGTGCTTCCGTCAGAAACGACCGAATGGTACGGAAAGGCAGAAATCTCCGTGCCGCTTTTTGAATCTCTTTCTGCAAATGCAGACGCAACCTTCCGCAAGACCGCCTTTGAAAACGGCGTATGGCAGGCAGATTATACGGGAAGTCGCGACAGCACAAGCGCGCTGTATCTGCTTTTGAATGAAGAGCGGACAGATTTGGAGACAAATCTTGGCGTAACATTTGACTGGAACGGCATTTCATACACGGCCGCGTGGGAAGCGCACTGGCTTGACGTTCCATCTCTTGAAGAAGAGCACGCGCTTTTATTCAGTGCCGCCTACCAGAGTGCAGGCGACCGCTACACGCTTGAAGCAAGCTATAAGCAGGCTCTCGGAAGCGATGCAGACCTTGCTCCGAACTTAGGCGCGAGCGCAACACTGCGTGCTTCACAAACACTTCGGCTTGCGCTTGAAGCAAACGATATTGTAAAATTGTGCGCCGCCACAACGCGCGCCTACGCCCACTCTGCCTACAAAGCAGAAAGCGGCAGCATCGCGTTACTTGTAAAGTTCCAATTCTAATCCAATGCGGAATGAGGAGTGAGGGAAAGGCTCTCGCAGATTTCGCAGAAAGGCATGATGATAGAAATCTCTGAATGCAGAGATATTCAATCTAAAACCGGAGGATATAAATGATTGAATGGCTAAGAGATAAATTTAGAATGGCAGTAAGTATTTTTTTCATACTTACAGTTTTTATTTCGACGCTTGGTTGTGGTGTTGCAGGCTTTCTGATTGGGCAAGTATTAAGCAGATATGACAATTATAGCACTATTGGTTGTGTATTAGGACTTGTCATAGGCTTTTTTCTAGGCATTGTAAGCGGAGTCCTTGCATATGGATTTCTTGCAACCATACTGCATTTAACTGAAACGTGCGATAATATTTTGGAAAAAATGAAGTTGTTACAAAGAAAAACTGTACTTGAGACCTCATCGTTAGTATCTAGCGAGGATAAGGGTGAGAAAAAAGTTGCAGATGGAATAGATTTGTATAAGTGAAATGCGGGGCTTTTAGGGGCTTCCCCCTAAGTCGTGCTGGAAAAGAGATGGGGTTTTAGGGGAAGGGAGAAACAACGCTTCGAAGTAGAGGTTTCTCCCTTTCCCTAAATAAAGAGGGCTTGGGGCTTTCCCCAAAAAAATAAATTTAGGAGTATATATGATTGACTTACTGAAATCCGGTGGCTTACTTATGATTCCGATTATCATCTGCGGAATTGCAGCCACGTACATCATTATCGAACGCTGCGTGTATTTTTCGTCAATAAAAAAACGCGATGAAAAGCTGATTGAAAACTTGGATGACGCACTCGTCCGCCGCGACTATTCCGCGGCCGAAGCGTTCTGTATTTCTGCCGGCACGCCCGTCGCGCAGGTCGTAAAAAAGGCGATTGCCTGCCGTACCATGCAGGAAAGCGATATGCGCGAAATGGTGCAGACAAAGATGGATTCTGTCATTCCGCAGTTTGAGCACCTTTTGACCATGCTCGGAACGATTGCAAATATCTCCACGCTGCTAGGTCTTTTCGGCACGGTTACCGGAAACATCCGCGCGTTCGGCATTTTGGGCGGCGGTGGCAGCATGGGAAATCCCGCTGTGCTTGCAGGCGCAATTGCCGAAGCCCTTATGACGACAGCGGCCGGTCTTTTTGTTGCAATTCCCTCGCTTGTATTCCATAACTTTTTTGTAAACCGCGTAAATCACGCAATCACCGATATGCAGTCACGCGTTACCGGCGCACTTTTGCGCTTAACAGGCAGGATTAGCTAATGCAGATTTCAAAGCGAAAGGCACTTACGCCGAACGTCGACATGACGCCGATGATTGACATCGTTTTCCAGCTGATTCTCTTCTTCCTTGTGTCAACAACCTTTGCCGTGCTTCCTGCAATCAGCGTGAATCTGCCGGAAAGCTCAACGGCGCAGGGAGCTGAAATCGACAACATCACAATTACCGCAAGTGAAGACGGCAGATTGTGGTTTAATGAAGACGAAGTGAACATGAAGACGCTTTCTAAAAAGCTTGCAGATTTTGACACAGGCGAGAAGGCGCGCGAAGAATATCCGATTACGCTTGAAGCTGACGACAGCGTGACAAACGGCACAATCGTAAAGCTGTTTGACGTGATTCGCGAAAACGGCTTTGCGGCAGTCAATCTGCGCACGACAGACAGCGTTTCGCGCTAAAACGTCAGGAGCGAATTATGCGAGAGATTGAAAAAAGACCTGCTCAGGCGGGCGCAGCGGGAACAGTGGTCATCTGGCTTCTCTTTGTGCTTCTGGGCTTTCTGCTTCCGCTGTTTCCCAAAAAAGAATACAAGACGATTCAAATTCGTTTAGACGCTCCGCAGGCAGTGCAGAAGACAAATAAGCCTTCTAAAACCGCGCCCGAGTCGGCTCCCGCGCAGGAAACAAAAGCGGTCGCCGAAACTCCAGCTTCTGTGTCGCCAGCTCCCGCCGAAGCCGCGCCTAAAGCGGAAGCTCCAAAGGTTGCAAAGACAGAAAGCGCAGACGCAAAAACCTCTCAAGAAAAGCCTGCTACGGCAAAAAGTGCGGCTCAAGAGCCTGCAAAATCAGCTCCCGCAAAAAGCGCGGCAAAACCTGAACCAAAGCCGACTCCGGCAAAGCCTGCACAAACTGCGCCTGCAAAACAGGCTGTCGCAAAAACTGCGGTCGCTGAGCCTGTCGAAGCGCCCTCACCAGCTCCGGCGCAGCAGACGCTTACAAAAAGCGTTGAAGAGCTTATGGCAGAGCAGCAGCAGACAAAAAAGCAGAAAAAAGCCGTCGACTGGGATAATCTTTTTGGCGATGATTCTTCTGCTGCAACAAGTAGCTCTACCGCCTCTGCGCCTGCGAAGGTTGCAAAAGTAGACGCGCTACAAGGCTCATCTGCACAGGCTGCAAGCACAACCGGCGGTGCAGGAAGCGCGTCTGCTACGTCCAAAAATGCGCGCACCTCTGACACAAGCGCAAGCAGCGCAACAACTGCGGCTTTAGCAAACGTTGTCGCCGCAACCTACACGGCGCAAAGCGCAAACGGCGTGTCTTCGCAAGTTTCTGCAAATACAGCAAGCGGTAGCGACGGCAAAATCTCCATTGAGATGTCTGACGGAAGCGCGCGCACGCTCTTAGAGCCTGCAAAGCCTGTCATCACGCTTTCAGAAGAAGCTGCTTCCCTTATCGACGCGACAAAAAATGTGCAGATAACATTTACCGTTCTTGCAAACGGCAGCGTACCGGTAAACAATATCCAGATTACGCCGTCGGCAATCGTTCCGCCGCTGGTCCGGCAGGAAATCGCCGTGCAAATCTCGCGCTGGCGGTTTAGTTCTGCAAGTACGAGTGCGCGCGCCATTTTTGACTACACAATCAGAAAGGATTAACCAGCTTTGTGCGGCAGTAGAACGCGTGCGAGGACATGTTAGCACTCTTTTACCGATATGTTAAAAGAGTGCCTCATAAAGCTGTCGGGAAGCTTTTGCTGGCAGGGATAGTTTTAGAGGCACCTCTGAGCGCTAAAATGCGTCATCTTGGGATATAACTGAGTGCGGCGCAACAGAATGGGTAATCCACGTGTTTCCACCGATTATGCTTCCTTCGCCGATAACAGTTTTGCCACCAAGAATGGTTGCGTTTGCATAAATCGTTACATTGTCTTCAACTGTCGGGTGGCGTTTGGTATCCATTAAATCCTTTTTTACGCTTAATGCGCCAAGTGTTACTCCTTGATAGATTTTTACATTTTTTCCGATAACCGCTGTTTCGCCAATAACAATGCCTGTGCCGTGGTCAATAAAAAAGCGTTCGCCAATCGTAGCTCCAGGATGAATATCTATACCTGTCTTACCGTGTACATGCTCGCTCATTATGCGTGGAATGACAGGAACTCCGTTTACATGCAAAAAATGCGCAATGCGATGCACGATAATCGCTTCAAGTCCTGGATAGGAAACGATAACCTCTTCATGGCTTTTAGCCGCGGGATCACCTTGAAAAAGTGCCTGAACGTCAAGCTGTAACGTTTTTCTGAGCGCAGGCAGCTCATTGACAAGTGCAAGCGCTGTAGCTTCTGCAAGTGCAAAACAATGTGATTTTCTTGCTTCATTCTGAGAACCTTCGTTTTGAGCAACAGAATAAATGAGCGCTTTTTGAATTTCCCTTGTAAGCATTGTGATAATGCAGTTTATGCGTTGACCGGTTATGTAGCGCAGGTTTTGTTCGTCTAGCTCGTCTGCTTTGCGGTAGCCTGGAAAGATGAGACTCTGCAAATTTTGCAACACGGTGACTACATTCTCTCTATTTGGAAAGCTGTCGATACCTGCACAGTTGACTCCACCAACGTCTTTATAGGATTCAAGCATTTTGTCAACAAGAAAATCGATAGTCATAAATATCCTCTGCAAGAACGTAGCACATTAGAGAAAAAAATACTAGAATACTGAAAATATATTTCCAATACACTTGACTAAAAGCGCACTGATGGATATATTTCTCAAACACGTTAAGGCGCTATGTGCGTTAGGCGATTTGCTCTTATAGCTCAGTTGGTAGAGCACCGCATTGGTAGTGCGGAGGTCAACGGTTCGATTCCGTTTGAGAGCTGTAACTCTTAAAAACAGGAGAAATAATATGTCAAGCAAGAAGAAGGGTTCTGTAGATATTATCGCTTTGCAGTGTACTGAATGTAAGCGTAAGAATTACACTACTACAAAGAACCGCAAGAATATTCAGGGTAAGCTTGAAAAGAATAAGTATTGCCCGTTCTGCCGCAAAGAGATTTTGCATAAAGAAACCAAAGCAAAATAAAAAAGCTTTTATCCGCCAGTTTATTTGTGAGCTGGCGTTGATATAATTTTAGGCCTGTAGTTCAGTTGGTAGAGCATCGGTCTCCAAAACCGAGTGTCGCGGGTTC
>CALAEZ010000300.1 GCA_937891125.1 uncultured Treponema sp.
GTTTCATATACCGGCATTATTGCTGCACCTGAAATTATGGCAGCAAGCCGCCACGCTGACGGCTTTTTATACATTTCTGCCAGTCACAATCCTATCGGACATAACGGCTTAAAATTTGGGTTGAGTGACGGCGGCGTTTTATCGGCTGAAGAAAATGCAAAGCTGGTGAAGCGCTTTACTGACAAGCTTTCTAAGGCGGAAAATGCCGAAGCTGCTACTATGCTTACCGATGCCTGTGCCGAGCAGGACTTAGAATGGCTGTATGCAGAAAAAAATGCGTCTAAAGAGCGCGCCCTCATGTATTACCGCGACTTTGCAAAAGAGGTTGTGACAGGAACGAACGACCGTACGGCGCAAAATAAGACGCTTGCAGGAATCCGCCGCGCAGTGCGTACAAAGTCGCTTGGTGTTGTCTGTGACATGAATGGAAGCGCACGCACCCTTTCGTTGGACAGCGCTTTTTTAGCTGAATGTGGCGTTTCTTTCTCTGCGGTAAATAATGCGCCCGGGCAGATTGTGCATGCAATCATTCCCGAGCCAGAAAATCTTGAATGGTGTGCGCACGAAATGGAGCGCCTGCACAGCATGGGAAAAACCGATGTGATGCTCGGCTATATGCCAGATTGCGACGGCGACAGGGGAAACATTGTCTACTGGAATGAATCTAGCGGCAAGGCAGAGGTCTTACAGGCGCAGGAAGTGTTTGCGCTTTCTGTTTTGAGCGAATTAGCGTATTCGGTGTACCAGTTTAACACAAAAGAGCGGCACGGTCTTTTTGGAAAGACTGAGCAGTACATAAGCGACAGCCAGTTTAGCGCACGCAAATGGAGTGCAAATCTTCCTGAAGACTTTAAGCTTGCGGTTGTTGCAAACTGTCCTACGTCTATGCGTATAGACGAGATTTGTCGCGCCTTTAAGGCAGATATGTTCCGTGCCGAGGTAGGCGAGGCAAACGTAGTGAATCTTGCGCGAAAAAAGCGCGAGGAGGGCTACATTGTGCGCATTTTAGGTGAGGGCAGTAACGGCGGAAACATTACGCATCCGGCGGCAGTGCGCGACCCGATAAACACGCTCTTTGCACTCATAAAGCTGCTTGTCCTGCAGGATACGACTTCTCCAACAGGAAAGCCGGTGCTTGGGCTTTTTCATCTGTGGTGTAAGGCAAGCGGTCAGACTGATAAATACAAGAAGAACTTTACGCTTTCGGACATCATCGCGACGCTGCCGGTCTACACGACCACCGGCGTTAGCGAAAGCCGCGCCGTGCTAAAAATGCGCGACGGCGACCAGCTTGGCTTAAAAAGGCGCTTCCAGCGCATATTCGAGCGGAGCTGGGTTGACAAAGCGGAG
>CALAEZ010000301.1 GCA_937891125.1 uncultured Treponema sp.
ATTCTTTGTGTTTTTCGTTTTAACTGTGATCTGACCTGTTTTTCCGCTAGAATAGTGTTCGCTTATATACCCTTTATCATTGGGTGTATATAGCCAAAGTGTGTCATTTCCTGCATCTGTATATGTTAAATATCCATTATCATCATATTCGAATTTATATGTATTGGACTCGTTATCACCTGTAAAATCTTCAGTTTCTTTATCCTCTATGAGATTTCCGCTTTCGTCAAATTTCAGTTTATGAATATACCCCTTGTTTTTCTCAAATTTTCCGGCAGGAAAAGCCGCCTCTCCCACATACTCCTTAGCTTTATGCGGCAGCCGCTCATCTCCTTTATACCAAAACTTCCAATATACCCTCTTTCCGTCTTTAGATGTAATCTTCAAAAGCCGTTCGTGTTTCAAAAAGCCCCGCGTCCTCCGCATACAGACAGAAAACAATTCGTACACAGAGAATGTTGAGAGAGCGTAAAGACTTTTCGTCCTGATTTTTATACTGCGGAAGCAGCGCCTGATAGAGTTTATCAACAAGCTTGCCTGCTTCAATTGAGATTTCTTCTTCACGGCGGATGTTCTCGTTTTTCTGGTCAACAAGAAACTGCAAACGGTAGAATTCTTTGGGTAAATCTTTCAAGAAAATTTGCTGAGGTTCTTCCTGTGGATTTTCCAAATCATAAATCAAAAACTCTGCGAAATTACACACGACAATCCAGCGAGGCTTTTCACTTGCTTTCATCTCGCCCACATAACGCTTTGCCTGCTCAAAAGGTGTTAAAACTGCTCCGTCACTCTGCTCATACGCTTTGTGCAAGTCAATTTTGATTCCTTTCTGCTCAATTAAAACTTTAGTGTCGGCAATATATGCATCGATGTAGCTTGTGTGCGAGAGCTGAACACGCTTTTCAAATTCAATATATTTTGCCGGATTCGTAACTCCAAGCACATTCTGTAACAAATCAATCCAAAATCTCTGCGATTCCTGTTTTTCATCGCCTTTGTTTTCCCAAAATCCTGCGAATTCATTTGCGGCTGCAATCTGCTCTGTCTGTGTCATACAGAAAGTATAGCAGATTGCAATTCATTATTACAGAGACGAATGTCCTCAGCACGCCCTTTAGATAAACACTGAGCCTTCGTCGAGGGCGCGGTTTGCAAGCTGCTGCACCGTGCCGTTTTTGGTGACGAATATGCGTGACAAAAACACGTTGACTTTCTCGCCGGTTTCGACGGGCGCTTCATCTAGGCGGCGCGTTGCTGTAACCGTTGAGCCGTTGATGTCTACGCGAAGCTCGATGTGCGTGCCGCGGAAGCACACGTCGCGCACAACGCCGTCCTGCGCAGAGGTTGCGTATTTTTCTGTCTCCGTTTTTTTGGTGACTTTGACGAATTCGGGGCGCGTAAAGGCGTGCTCTGCATCGGGTACGTCGTCGAATGTGCTGAACGCGCGGTAATCCTGCAAGTATGCGGTCTGGCCGAAGAACTCTGCGGTAAATGCAGTCTGCGGCTGGCGGTAAATGGCAAGCGGTGTGCCGGTCTGCTCGACGCGCCCGCGGTTTGTTACGATAACTTCGTCGCTCACTTCGATTGCCTCGTCCTGATCGTGCGTCACAAAAATGCTCGTGATGCCGAGCTGTACAATCATGTCGCGGAGCCAGGTGCGCAACTCTTTGCGCACTTTTGCGTCGATTGCCGCAAACGGCTCGTCGAGCAAAAGCAGGTGCGGGTTCGGCGCAATGGCGCGGGCAAAGGCGACGCGCTGGCGCTGTCCGCCGGAAAGCTGGCTCGGATAGCGCTTTTCCATGCCTTTTAAGCCGACAAGCGCAATCATCTCGGCGACGCGCTCTTTGATAAACGCTTTGTCGAGCTTCTGCACGCGAAGGCCGAACGCCACGTTTTCTTCGACGGTCATATAGCGGAAGAGCGCGTAGTTCTGGAACACAAAGCCGATGCCGCGCTTTGAAGCGGGAATGTCGTTCACCACGGTGCCGTCAATCACGACTTCGCCTGAATCGGGGTGCTCAAGACCTGCAATCATGCGCAGAATCGTCGTTTTTCCGCTTCCGCTCGGACCTAAAAGCGCCACAAGCTTTCCTTTTTTTACGCCAAAGCTCACGTTGTCGGATGCTTTAAAAGTTCCGAATGATTTATTGATGTTTTTCAATTCGACGTACATATCTTCCTCCCGTTACCGATTCGCTTCCAGCTCTTTTTTCCCTAGCCGTTCCAGTACGCTACGCAGCACAAGCACGACGACGGCAAGCATCACCAGAATTGACGAGACGGCGAAGGCGCTCACGTACTGGAATTCGTTGAACAGAATCTCTATGTGAAGCGGCAGGGTGTTGGTCTTTCCGCGCAGGTGACCGGAAAGAACGCTGACCGCTCCGAACTCGCCCATCGCGCGGGCGGTGCAGAGTACTACGCCGTACAAAAATGCCCATTTTATGTGCGGGAAAGTGACGCGGCTGAAAATCGTCCACCACGAAGCGCCCATCAAGGCGGCGGCTTCCTCTTCATCGCTTCCGGCACTTTCGAGCACCGGCAAAAGCTCGCGGCTTACAAACGGGAACGTGACGAACACGGTCGCAAGCACGATTCCCGGTACCGCAAACACAATCTGTATGTGATGCGCCTTCAAGAGCGGGAAGAGTGCGCTCTGTCGGCCAAAAATCAGAATGAAAATAAGGCCTGCGATAATCGGCGAAACCGTAACCGGCACGTCAATCAGCGTGGTAAGCACTTTTTTTCCGTGAAAGCGGAACTTCGTGAGCGCCCAGGCGGCCGCAAGCCCGAACACGGTATTGATGGCCAGCGCCCAGACGGTTGCCGTAAGCGTAAGCGAAAGCGCTTTCAGCGCATACGGGTCAGAAATCGCTGCCGAATAAAACTGCCAGCCCTTTGCGACAGCGTTTACAATCACCGTGACCAGCGGCAGAATCAAAAGCAGGAACAGGAACACGGCGCTCACTGCGATCAAAATCCATTTGACAAGCCCGCTGTCCTTGCGGATGCTCTGCTGTGGTTGTGCTTTTTCGTGGCTCATCGTGCGCCTCCTTACTGTCGTCCGCCAAGGATTTTTGCATTGCGTGCCTGCACCAGATTCACCAGGAACAGCGTCAAAAACGAGATGACGAGCATCACAAGCGCTATGCTTGTCGCTGCCGGATAGTCGTATTCCTGCAGCTCAGCCATGATGATAAGCGGCGCAATCTCTGTCGAAAACGGCTTGTTTCCCGCGATGAACACGACGCTTCCGTACTCGCCAAGACAGCGCCCGAACGCAAGCCCAGCTCCGGTAAGCAGAGCCGGCAAAAGCTCCGGCAAAATCACGCGCCAGAAGATGTAGCGCCGGTTTGCGCCGAACACGCTTGCCGCTTCTTCGTAGGTCGCGTCGAGCTTTTCAAGCACCGGCTGCACGGCGCGCACGACAAACGGAATGCCGATGAACACCAGCGCGACCGTTATGCCGAGCTTGGTGTACGCAATTTTGATGCCGGCGCGAGCGGCGATTGAGCCAATCCAGCCGGTATCTGCCAGAAGCGACGTGAGCGAAATACCCGCAACCGCTGTCGGAAGCGCAAACGGCAGCTCGATGATGCCGTCCATGATGCGCTTACCGGGAAAGCTGTAGCGCACAAGCACCCATGCGATAATCGTGCCCATGACGGCGTTCACGAGCGCCGCCACAAACGACGTACTCACGCTGACCCAGAAGCCCGAAAGCACGCGGTCGCGCGTCACCACGCTCCAGAACTCACGCGGGCCGAGGCGCGCAGAGTACACCAGAAGCGAAGCGAGCGGAATGAGCACCACAAGGCTTAAGATACTGATTGTCACTCCCATAGAAATCCCGAACCCGGGAATCACACGCCGGTTTTTCTTACTCATATTGCACCTCTTCTTGGGGCGATGCCCCAACCCCCGTTTGTTTTGTGTAACATTGTAGCTGTTGCAAATTTCTGCAATACACTGCTGCTACGATGATTACTTTTTGTCGTAAATCTGGTCGAACAGACCGCCGTTGGAGAAATGTTTGGCGTGCGCTGCGTCCCAGCCGCCGAAGTCGTTAATCGTTACAAGGTTGATGTTCAGGTTAAACACGTCCTTGAACTCCTCAAGCACTTTTTTGTTTGACGGACGGTAGAAGTTCTTGCCGGCAACGCGCTGTGCTTCGTCCGAATACAGATAGCTTAAGTACTCGGTAGCCACTTCGCGGGTCTTTCTGCGGTCAACAACTTCATCAACCACGGCAACAGACGGCTGAGCCAGGATGCTCAAAGACGGCGTGACAATCTCGTAGTCGTCGGGATAGTCAGCAATCGAAAGGAAGGCTTCGTTTTCCCATGCAAGGAGCACGTCGCCCTGCTTGTTCTGCACAAAGCTGTTGGTGGCACCGCGTGCGCCGCTGTCAAGCACGAGCACGTTTGCGTAAATCTGCTTGATGAATGCTTTTACTTTCGCTTCGTCGCCGCCGAATTTGCGAAGGCCGTATGCCCAGGCTGCAAGATAGTTCCAGCAAGCGCCGCCGGAAGTCTTCGGGTTCGGCGTAATCACACCGACATCGTCGCGCACAAGATCGTTCCAGTCATAAATCTTCTTGGGATTTCCCTTGCGCACCAAAAATACAATCGTCGATGTATACGGAGATGAATCGAGCGGGAACTCGCTGACCCAGCCTTTTTCGATAAGGCCGGCATTCTGCACGGCGTTTACATCGTATTCGAGCGCGAGTGTCACAACGTCGGCTTCAAGACCGTTTGCAACTTCAAGCGCCTGCTTGCCGCTTCCGCCGTGGCTCTGGGTGATTTCCACTTCCTGTCCGGTCTTTGCCTTCCAATGCTCTGCAAACAGCTTGTTGTAAGCTGCATACAGCTCGCGGGTCGGGTCATAAGACACGTTTGTAATAGTAACCTTGCCTGATTTTGCACTTGCGCCGTCTTTCTTGCTGCAGGACGGAGCCATCACAATCGTAATGAGCAAGACTGCGGCAAACGAAAAGCCGAGCAACGTGTTCTGACTAAATTTTTTCATAAAAAACCTCCACTCCTTTTTTGTATTTTCCTACCTGTTTAGTAGGCTTTTCAAGGATATTGGCGATACCATACTAACTTGCTAGGAATTGGTCAATATGATTTAAAAAACTTTTTTCATAATTTCCTATTGCATAAATAGGGAATTACAACTATTATGCTTTTGTCTACCAAACAGGTGGGAAATAAAGAGGTACATAATTACTTACTGACAGGAGGCTAAATATGGCAGAAACAGTCGATTATGCAGCACTTAAAGCGGGCGGATTCATGCATCAGAAGCAGAAGGGATTTTTCTCGCTGCGCGTGCAGACCGTCGGCGGCAACATGACTGCGGAAAATATAAAGGTGATTTCTGAGGTTGCAGAAAAATACGGTCACGGCTATGTGCACATGACAAGCCGCCAGGGCATCGAGATTCCCTTCATCAATATAAAGGACATTGAAACGGTAAAGAGCGATTTGGCAAAAGGTGGCGTAAAACCGGGTGTGTGTGGACCGCGCGTGCGCACTGTCACTGCCTGTCAGGGAGCAGAAATCTGTCCGAACGGCTGTATCGACACGCTGCCGATTGCAATCGAGCTGGACAAGCGCTATTTCGGCCGCACGCTGCCGCACAAGTTCAAGTTCGGCGTGACCGGCTGCCGCGCAAACTGTCTTAAAGCAGAAGAAAACGACTTTGGCGTAAAAGGCGGCATGGACGTTTCGCTCGACAACAGCAAGTGTAAAAAATGCGGCGTGTGTGTGAAAGCCTGCCGCTTTGGAGCGCTCGCACTCGACAAAGAAAAGGGCATCGCTTTTGACAAAGATAAGTGCGTGCTCTGTGGCCGTTGCGTAAAAGCCTGTCCGTTCGATGCATGGAGTGGCGAAAGCGGCTACATTGTTTCGTTCGGCGGCCTGTTCGGAAACGAAATCTACAAGGGCGAAAACCTGCTTCCGATTATCAAGGACAAGGACACGCTCTTCCGCGTCGCAGATGCGGCAATCAACTTCTTTGCAGAGAACGCAAAGCCAAGCGAACGCTTCCGCGCCTGTCTGCAGAGAGTCGGCATCGACACATTTAAAGCAGTAGTGCAGAAAGCTTACGAAGGCAAATAAAGCAGAAAATACTGCCCCACAAGGAGAGGCTTATGGCAGAGATAAAACAGGACAGTTTTGTGGACATTACCGACAAGGTGTGCCCGCTGACGTTTGTAAAAGCAAAGGTCGCGCTTGAAGAGCTGGAAGACGGACAGATTCTTGCCGTACGCATGAACGACGGCGAGCCAGTGCAGAATGTGCCGCGCTCATTCAAGGACGACGGTCATCAGGTGTTGCAACTTGATGACAACAACGACGGCACCTACACACTGTATGTGCAGAAAGTAGAGGACTAGCATTTCTCGCAGTGCGCTATCTGCGAGAGCCAATAGCAAAGGGAGTATAAAAAATGACGATTACAGTTTCAGGTAACAAAAAAGAAGTGGCGGAGGGACTTACGCTTCCGCAGTTGATTGAAGCAGAAAAGGTAGAGACTCCGCAGTATGTGACGGTCTCCATCAACGAAGAGTTCATACAGAAAGATGCGGAAGCAGATGTTGTGCTCAAAGACGGCGACGTTGTCGAGTTCCTGTACTTTATGGGCGGCGGCGCAGACTCATTCGTAGCAAACAGCGCCCGCTAAGCAAAGGAGACGGCAATGGCATTAAACGACGAGCAGATTGAGCGCTACTCGCGCCACATCATCTTAAAAGAAGTCGGCGTAAAAGGACAGAACAAGCTTTTGAACGCAAAAGTGCTGATTATCGGTGCGGGCGGCCTGGGCGCTCCGGCAGCAATGTATCTTGCGGCGGCGGGCGTCGGCACAATCGGCATTGCAGATGCAGACGTAGTTGATTTGTCAAACCTGCAGCGCCAGATAATCCACGCGACCGCAGATGTCGGTAAGCCTAAAGTGCAGTCAGCGGCAGAGACCATGACCGCGATGAATCCGGGCGTAAAAGTCAACACGTACCAGCTTTTCGTGAGCGCCGCAAATATCCGCGAACTTATCCGCGACTACGACTTTGTGATTGACGGCACCGACAACTTCCCGGCAAAGTTTCTGATTAACGACGCATGCGTCATCGAAAAAAAGCCGTTCAGCCATGCGGGCATCATCCGCTTTAAAGGCCAGCTGATGACCTACATTCCGGGGCAAGGTCCGTGCTACCGCTGCGTGTTCAAAGATCCGCCGCCGAAAGACGCGGTTCCCACCTGTAAGCAGGCGGGCGTTATCGGCGCAATGGGCGGCGTCATCGGAAGCCTGCAGGCAATGGAAGCAATTAAATACATCGTCGGCGTTGGCGAAAACCTTGTCGGCCGCCTGTTGACCTACGATGCGCTCAAAAACGATTTTCACAGCATTCGCCTGCCGGCAGCAAACGGCAAGTG
>CALAEZ010000302.1 GCA_937891125.1 uncultured Treponema sp.
CAAGATAGTGATGTGGAAATCCCGCAGAACAAACGCACTGTTATGGATTACGGTATCAATGCAGGCGCAACCTTTGACCAGGATCAGAAAGATCTTATGAAAACATCTCTGTATCTTGGTGAATGGGAAGTTGTGCTTAACAGTTCTGCACGTAATGTAACGAGCCTCGCAGAGTCTGTTGTTGTACCAGCACCCGTTCGCGAAAGCTCAAAGCAGCCATTTGC
The DNA here is from genome assembly GCA_937891125.1 of uncultured Treponema sp. Taxonomy (GTDB): domain Bacteria; phylum Spirochaetota; class Spirochaetia; order Treponematales; family Treponemataceae; genus Treponema_D. The sequence goes on from CALAEZ010000302.1 coordinate 225, forward strand.
AGGCAAGAATGTAATGGGCGTTCACGTGATTTTCCCACATGGCGCATACAATTCAAATGCAAAGATTATTCCGCCATTTGATATTCCGGCTTACGAGCCACTGTCAACAGCTGACGACAACGGTGACCGCCAGCCTCCGACAGACGAAGAAAAAGCTTCTGGTCGTATGCTTTTTGAAGCTGATGATGATGAATCTCCAGCATATGGTTTGGTAAAGAATGTTGGTACGCTTAAATCAATTAAGGTTACCACAATGGGTATGAACTATCCACACGGATTGTATGTTTTGCTTAAGGATAACGACAATGTTGAGCGTCGCTACTTCATGGGCTACCTCGGCTTTGACGGCTGGAAACAGCTGATCTGGAACAACCCTGACTACATTACAGAAGTTCGCACCCGCGAAATTCGTGTATATCCGATTTATCCGCGTGGACTTCCGTTTGTTAAGTTCTGCGGTTTCCAGATTACACGTGATGCAATGCACGCAGGTGACGACTTCATCGGTTACTTCAAAGATGTTGCAATCATCTACGACAAAGCTGAGCTTACAACAGAACGCGACATTGCCGACGAAGATCTTTGGGGTATCGTAACTCGCCGCGAAGCTGCACGTCAGACATTTGAAATGTCTCGCTTTGGTGGCAAGCAGGTTAACCGTTACCTCGAAAAGGCTAAGATGGCAACTGAAGAGCAGTTTACATCAAGCTTGGCTGACGGTTCAGAAGGTCACGCTTCAGGCGATTCAGCACAGTAATAAAAACTGAATCCTTGTGATTGAGAAAAGACCATTCGTAATGAATGGTCTTTTTTTGTTGCTTTTATTATAATACCCCTTATACTATCACTATGCAGCAGACGAAAGAATATTTTCCACAGAAGGATAGAATCCAACAAGTATATGATTCGTATCGACCGTTTTTAACTCATATAATGACAAAAATTGAGTCGAGTCTGAAAAATACTATATCGCTTGCTTCAATGCCTACCTACAAATCTCGCATAAAGACATTTAAAAGCTATTATCGCAAGGTGTTGCGCTTAAAAACAGCCGAAGCAGAGGTGTCTCAAAAGCTTGTTACACTCACCGACATGATGGGAATTCGCGTCATCTGTGCTTTTTTGGAAGATTTGCCTGAGGTTGTGCGTCAGGTAAAAGAGCATTACGCAGTTCGGGAAGTGGAATATAAGGGTGCTGAACAGACTTTCCGCGAGTTTGGGTATGAATCAATTCATGTTTTGATTGCAATTCCTGATGGCTTTATGGAAGAGACACATCACTTGTTCCCTGATGTGGAAGTGCCTGAAAATCTTGTCTGCGAAATACAGATTCGGACGATTCTGCAAGATGCATGGGCAGAAGTAGAGCATGAGCTTATATACAAAACAGAGTTTACTCCATTTGATATGCCATTACGGCGAAAACTTGCTTCAATGAATGCAAGTCTAACTCTTGCAGATATTACCTTTCAAGAAATACGTGACTATCAGCGAAAGCTTCATGATGAAACAGATGCACGCCGAGAATCTTTTTACAATCAGGTTGACCTGGCAACAGAAGCGTATATTCCTGAGCTGCAGTCAAAGAAAGCAGAAAAATCTATTTCGCGTATTTCACCGTATGTGCGTGGAACGGTGGACGATATGCTGCTTGAGGCGATTCACGCACATAACAATGGTGAGCTAGACAGAGCAGTGCAGATTTATACGCAAATTTTAGGCACTGACCCAATGCCAGCAAATCCAGTGCTTGCAGTAATTCATAAGCATCGTGGTATGGCATATTTTGCTAAGAGTGATTATGAAAAGGCTTTAGAGGACTTTAATAAAAGCGTACAGTTTGATTCCAAAAATTTTCGTTCGTATTACTACATGGGAATTGTCTACAGCGTAAAGAACGAACACGAAAAGGCGCTAGAGTGTTTTAATACATCGGTTTCTTTGAATAAGTTTCAATCGTATGCGTACTATCGTCGGGCAATTTCGCACTTTAAACTGGGGCAAGATACCGATGCGCTTGCTGATATATCAGCTGCAGAACAGCTTGGCCTTAAAGACGACAGTATGCAGGCATTAAAAGAAAAGCTTGTGTCTAAAGTGGGGCTTGGAATGTAGTGTCGTCTGCCGCATTCTTGGTAAACTGCTTTCGGTAGACAAGCGGCGTAATCCCCTCGCGCTCCTTAAAGAATGAGCCAAAATAGCTTGCACTGTCAAAGCCACATTGTTCTGCGATAGATGAAATAGTGCAATCGGTAGTCCTCAGCAACGTTTTTGCCCGGTTCATGCGGCAAAATAGCAGGTACTCGTGGGGGCTGCAGCCAATTTGCTCTTTAAATAAATGTGATAATTTAAATTTATCTATGTCAACTTTGTGTGCAAGTGCTTCGAGTGAAAGTGAGGAAAGACATTCCTCTTCGATGATTGCAATGGCAGATGAAATAATGGGGAGCACAAACGGTGCTCCTGTCGCCTGCTGCGAGCTCTCTTCTGCAAGTGTAAGGCATAAGCGAACGAGTGCACCGCTTGTGACAAGCTCGGTTAAGGGCGTGTAATTATGCAGGTGTTGAAAAACGGCATGAAATGCGTTTAGGCAGGCGACAGCCGCTGTTGGTGCGGATATTGTTTGCAAGCGTTCGGTGTAGCCTTCGCACGCATTCCCCCCAAAGTGAATCCTGTTGAATTTCCAAAAGCCACATGGCGCTGTCTGATAGGTATGGGGGAAGCGACAGTCGATAACCATAAGTGTATGGGCTGTGAGCGTGTATTCATTTCCTTGGTAATGCACAACGCCAGCGCCGTCTGTCGTCTGCAAACACAGAAAGCTTGCAAGCGGAACGGTGCGGCGGGTTTTGTATGAGGCAGAGGCTGAAAACGAGCCGCCGCACTGCAGGTAAAGCAGAGTACGGCGGGTTGCAATGGTTGGCGTAAAATCTTTTGCCCAGGAGTCCTTATGCACTTCCTGTGGAATATCTGCATTCATCGCTCAGTAAAATCCTTTTACTGAATTATGGCAGACAATAGCGATTTATCCAACTCCTTTTGAGGTTTACATGCGTCGCTTGCTTCGTAGTCGAGTATGCCACGCAAAAGATTTTGACATTCGATATGCTCCTGCTTTTGCAGTAGCTCCATGCCGCTGATAATGAGTGTGCCTCCGTTACAGCGGAATTCGGCAAGCAGCGACGTTCTTCTTAGGCGCGCATAGCAGTCAAGCGCCGTTATAAGCGATGCGCTGCCGTCAGACACCTCGAAGGCATGGGCATGATGCGTGACGCGCCACCACTGCCAGTCGGCGTGAAAAGCCGTTGGAAAATGTGAAAAAATGGGGTGTGTTGGCTCTGTCAGAATGCCCATGTAGCCAGACTGAAAGGCGAATGTGCCGACAGACCAAAAATCAGTGGAAAAATGCGTTTCCATGCCTTTGGTGAAATTGCCGTCTGCGGCGCGTGGCTCAAAGAAAACTTTTTTCCCCTGAGAAAGCAGGGAAAGCGCTTCAGAAAGCGAATGTGTTGTGTGTACTCCATTTGCTGTGGTCAGCACATTGTTAGAGGTGTGAGCAGGTTCGTAGAGCCAGAGCGGGTATTCGGCTGAAAATTCGGCGAAAGTGATGGTAAGCGTGTAGGCGCCTGCAGGGAGTGCTGAAAGCGGAATCGTTACGGGAGAAAGCGTGGTAAGCGTTCCAACGGGGGCTGCAGCGTGAGCGCCTGTTTTTGAAATACCGTTTTCCTGGTGCATGGAGAGCGTGTCTGCGCTGACCGCGTTTGCTGGAGGGAGCGCGGCGCTCGGACCTAATGGATGCGCTGGGTGCTCAGCGTCTATAGGAGCGGCTTTGTTTTCTGCGTGTTGCATGCTTGTGGCCTTTAGGGTGATAACAGGCGCGGCGGTAAGCATTTTTTTTCCGTAGTTAGCAATGTGCACGGTGAGCGTAAGCGTGTCGCCCGTCGCATACGTGTAGGAGACAAATGAGCCGAGTACCGTCACGGGCGCAAAAAAACGCTTAAAACGCTCTGGCGTGGCAAAGGCGTATGGCTTAGGCTGTAGGTGGCTGTTAAGCATACCGACAAGCGCCGTGCCTTGTCCGGGAAAATCCTGAAGTCCCAGAAGCGAAATGCCACTTAAGCCGTCGTCGGCGCTTGTGCGCAGCGCAGCTTCAATCTCTTCACGGTAGCAGCGCAAGGAAAGCTCGCCACTTGCAGAAACTCTTCTTTCCCAGTCAGTAAGAAAGCCTGCATTTTGCACGCGTGTATACACTGTTTGCAGATTTTCTGGCTCGGTAACGCCGGTAAACGCGGTAAGCTCTGCAAAATCGGGCAGAACCTCGTATTGTCCTACCTCAAATGAAAAAACTGGAATCTGCTTTTTGCCGCAAGATTTTTCATCTGCGCGCAGCTGCGATACGGCCTCTTGGTAGGTGGTCTGCGTGTTTGGCTCCTTTGTGTTGATGTGTCCTGTCATGCCCGCACCCGTGCCACGCAGCTTTGTGCCCTTGTAGACGGCAGAGGTGTAAAAATCGCTTTCAGAGTCGGGACCTTCGTGGCCGTAAAAGGGATTTGAGGCATTTGCGTACAGGCGCGTGCGGTCGGTCTGCTTTGCTAGCTGTAGCAGGCTTGCAACAGCGCGTGAGGCGTGTGCATCGTAGTGAAGCTCGTTTCCGAGGGTAAGCATGACAAAAGAAGGGTGATTTGCGTATTCGTGCAAAATTGACACCAGTTCAAGCGTGTAATACGAAACCGCTTCCGGCGTGCCGAATGCTGTTTTGGGATCCCAGTTGGAAAGCTCGCACTGAATCAAAAGTCCCCGCTCATCTGCAGCTGAAAAAGCGGCCTCGCAGGGACAATGCGAATGAAATCTTACGAGGTTTACGCCATACGAAGCGTAGGTTGCAAAAATCTTTCTCCAGCTTTCTGTATCCATAGGAAGATGACCTGTTTCTGGAAACACGGCACAGTTTGCTTCGCTTCGCAAAAATAGGCGCCTGCCGTTTATGGTGAATCTTCCCTGCTCGTTTTTAAATGAGCGAACCCCAAAGCGCACTGTTTTTTCAGCCTGGAGTGTAGAGCGGCTTTCTTGTGACAGGTGCGCGGTAAGATCATACAGGTTTCCTTCATCCTCGTCCCAGCGTTTGACCGCTGGAGAAAGCGCAAGTGCGTACAGCTCAAGCGTGCTTCGTCCTGCTGTGACGGAAACAGTTTTGCTGTAGGGCGCAGAAAGAGCGGCGCTTTCTACACGTATGCGGTAGTCACCTGATTGAGGCGCGTCAATGTCGATTTGCACCGAAAGATGCTGCTCCTGTGGGTAGACGCGGACGGCGGTAATGCAGAGCGCATCGGTTATTTCAAGCTGTATGGCGCCTATAATGCCATTCCAGTTTGTCTGCGTTTCATCGGTTGCCGCAGAGGAGTAGGTGATTGCAGATGCGGGAAGTGACGGATAGCTGTTGTCGCAGGAGAGCGCAAGCATGTGCGCTTTTTTTTCGCTTTCCTGCGCCAGGACTGCGGTAAGCTCGTAGACTGCTTGTGTGGAAAGCGTTCCCGGTAGGTAAGGAGCGATTTTGATTTCGTCTACGCTGACCGATAAAACGCGGCTTCGCTCAATGTGCAAAAAGGCGCGTTTTTCCCCTGACTTGAGTGCAGAAAGCGTTTCTGTGTCGAGCAACAGCGTGTGCGCAAAAACAGCCTTTCCTGTGTAGGTGTGCTTCCGCTTGAGGCGCGTGGTGATGACGCCCGCAATCGAAAGCCCGGTGTTTGCGTCTGCCGCATTCCCCAAGTCGACGTCGGGATGCCAGCTTGTCGCCTGCGTGTCTGGCTTTCCAATGCCGTTTGTGTCAAGCGTTCCGGGAAGTGTCGCTTGGTATGTGCTGCCGTCACTGAGCGTGACGGTGTAGGCGCCAGAAAGGTCAAGATAAGACGGGGACATGGCTACGCCTCCTCTTTTTCAGTAAGAGATGAAAGCAACTCAAGCGCCTTTTGGTGACAAGGTTCTGCGTTGAGCGCCTGCGTAAAGAATGCTGCTGCTTTTTTTGCTTCGCCCATGCCGTACCAGCCGAGCGCCTGCAGGTAGGCGCAGTGCACCGCATTCTTTTTTTGCAGGTCGTCTTCAAAAATCTGCAGGTCGGGAAGCGAAACGGCAAAGAAATCAACCGTTACTTCGTCAAACTGATGCGTTTCTCCGTAGTCGATAAGACTCTGGAAGCAGGCGTTTGCCTCAGCTTCTTTTCCGAGTGCTTTAAGCGAAAGTCCCTGATACAAAATCATGTCTGCTGGCTGGTCGTTGTAGTATAAAACGCCAGCAGGATTTCGGTCGCCGAGCGTTGCTTTTTCAAATTCGCGCTTTGCCTCATCTGTTTTTCCAAGTGACGAAAGCACGCTGGCAAGCTCAAAGTGCACATCGTTGTTTTTACTTCCTTCAAGCTTTCCTTCGCCCAGGTTTTCGGGGTACGAAAGTGCCTCTGAAAGCAACCTGCATGCTCTTTCGCTGTCGCGCGCTTTGAGCGCTTTTTTAGCAAGCGCACGCTTGGTGATAACGTACTGTGTAGTCACGCGTCCTTCGCCACCTTCCCACGGGTGGAACTTTGTTGTGTCTAAAAATGCAGCGGCAGCCTCGTAGTCGCCCGTCATATTTAAGAGCGTGAGGTATTCTACGGCAAGGTCATCGCGCTCGGTGATGAGCTGTTTGTGCGCTTCAAAGGCGGCTCGTCGCTCTGCAGCTGAAAAGCCGAGCTTCTTTTTAAGCTGGTCTAGCTCCATGAAAATCCGTGCGTCGCTTTCGTCAAGGCCGAACGCTTTTTTCAGCTCGCTCAGCGCTTTTTCCTTTTCGCCCGACTTATTGTAATATAGGAGTGCTAGATTTCGATGGACGGTGGCAAACTGGTCGTCATTTTGCGCTGACTTCTCCCAGAGCGCGCGAGCTTTTTCATACTGGCGCTTGTCATAAAACAGGTTTCCGAGGTAGTACGGCGCTTTTGCGTCCTCTGGGTGCGCTTGCATGGCAGCGGTGAGCACGAGAATGTCAGAAAGCGTGTTGGGGAATATGTACGCGCTGTCTGCGTGTGAAGCAAGTGAATACAGCCTTTGCGCTTCTGCTTCGTTTTGCATTTTTTTTGCGTAATAAGCCTGATAGTACAGGGTGAGCGCGTCTGGTCCTGGCGACAGCGCTAACAGCGCGTGCGCTGTTTCGTAAAAGCCTGCCTCAGCTGCGGTCAGGCTTGCGAGCCGCAGATTGCTTTCCGTGCAATGTGCAGAGCTTTCTGCGGTGCCCTTTGTGAGATAGGTGCTTATAACGTCAAACGGATCGAGCGAAAGCGTTTCTGCTGCAAACGAAGCACATTCGCTTGCTTTTCCGAGCGCACGGAGCGTCAGTGCCTTGAGTGCGCGTGCCTGTACGTTGTGGCTGTTTTTAACGAGCGCGCGGTCAAGAAAAGCCAGCGCCTGCGCATAATTTTTGCGCTGGCACTCAAGGGAAGCTAGGTAGTAAAAGCTCATTTCCTGCTGCTCGGCGCTCCAGGTTGCCTTGTAAAAATGGTCGTAGGCGATCGAAAGCTTTCCCTGATACAGCTCGGAAAGCGCAAGAATATACAGCGGCTCGCTTGTGTAGGGATTGGGATTTCGCATGAAAAGACGCGGGAGGCAGGCGCGAACGGCTTTTTCTGCTTCTGCAAACTGTCCCCTGCGTAAAAGCAGGCTTGCGTAGGCGGTACACAGGCGAATATCCTGCTTGTCGCGCTTTAAGCCTTCAAGGTAGTAGGCGTCAGGCAGGAAGGTCGCATGGCGATACTGCTCAATGTGTAAGCCGGTGAGGTACAGCTCTTCGGTGGTCTGTATCTGCTCAGGAGGAAGCGGCGCTGTCGCCGGCTTTGGCATCTGGTGCGGCTTTTCTGCAAGCGGCTGGTAGGAGACAAGCTCGCCAGAGCTGTCTGAAACAGTGAGCGTAAATTCCTGCACGGCGGCGTCTGCTGCGTCTCCGATAAGAGAAACGCTTTCTGAGAGCGTTTTTTCGGGCGAAAGCTCCGCTGTTTTCTGCCAGATACACTTTTCCCGGCAGCAGAGCGTTACGGTGACGGCTTTCTTTTCGGTCGTGTACACGTACACGCGTGCCGCCCGTTCGGGGATGCCAGCGGTTTTCGTGCTGTCGGCATCGGTAAATTCAAGATTGACGGCTGCCTGCACGCTGGCGTTCTTTACGTAGCCAATATCCTTGTATGGCATGAACACTTGCGTAAACGTTTTTTCTTCAAACGGCTTTAGCCAGGTAAAATCTGGCTGATTATCAGTGTAGACGCCAGTCATCAGCTCAATGTACGGCCCGTCGCTGTCAGTAAGATTTCGGTCCCACGCCTTCCCAAAATCGCCCGAGCCCCAGGTCCACTGCTTTTTTCCCGGAGAAACGTGGTGGTCGGCAACATGCAGAATGCCAGCTTTTTTTTCGTAGTCGTAGCCGCCGACGAAGTTAAAGTCAGATTTTTCTGCCATGTAGGAGGTGGGCACCGGAATGTTTTTGTAGCGCGAAATGTCAACGCCGGCGCTGTAGTCATGCTTGTAGTAGACGCCGCGTGCAATGGGAAAGCGGGATACATCGCGCTTTCCGTGATCCATGACGGCGTGTACATCGGGTGGAAACACCGACTGCGTGTTGTCGTTAACGGCGACGGCAGGATTTGCCCACCACAAAAAGGTTTGCGCAAACGGCGTCGGGTTATACAGCTGTCCCTGAATCTCGATGTACGCTTTTCCTGCATACAGGCGGATGGTGGTAATGCTTTTGGTGCCGTACATGCGGTCGGTGTCATGTAACAGCACGGCGCAGCTTTTTTCATCTTCCTGAATCTGAAAGTCGACTGGCAGGTACGTTGTCGGCCGGTGATGCTGCGGCCAGTTAAACTCAATGCCGCCAGAAATCCACGGGCCGGTAAGACCGACAAGCGCTGGTTTTATGACGTGGTTATAATAGACAAAGTCGTAGCCATTTGTTTTGTCATACGCCCGCTGAATACGGCCGCCAAGCTCTGGTAGCACCATTACCTGGAGGTATTCGTTTTCCAGGATGACGGCAGTATAGGCTTTATCATGCTTTTCATCGTATATGCGGTCAACGACAGGATAGGGGTAGACCTTGCCAGAGCTTCCCTGATACACGCGTTTTTCAAGAAACATGGGGTTTTTGTTCGGCTTTCCAATTTCATATGTTGGAATAACGACCTGTTCGACTTTTACACTGACACTCATACACATACCTCTTCTGAAGCTAAAATTTCCTAAAGCGTAGCATGGTTTCTTGGTCGCGTCATGTCAGAAGTGTGCGGCAAAAATAGCAGAATCTTGCAGCAGAAAACAGTACGTGTTCAGCGTGCAGCTACCGCGTGTTATGCGTTCCAGGGACAGTCGCTGCTTGTTACCATTTTTCCCGAATCGCTTGCCTCCTGCATAAGAAGCGCCATGTATGAATCCTGCAGTGCCTCCTGCAGCGGGTAGGGTTCAGGGCCGTTGTTGTGTACATACGCCGCCATTCGTAGCAGCATGCTCGTAATTGCTGTTTCGTCCTGACTTAAGCCGCACGGCGGAATGTCGGGCATGTACAGCAGATTGTCCTTAAAGCTGATGGCGCTTTTGTCGTCAATTTGAATGTCGGCGGTAACTGCATTCCAGCTTGCGTCTAAAAAGCGCACGGTGACGCCAGCAAGTGCTTCGGTGAGCGTGCCTGCAATGCCGGGAATGCCCGTAATTTCGCCTTTTACGCCTTGTATTTTAAGCGTGTTCTGTCTGATGGGCGAGCGGTATTGCTCGTAGTCAAAATCGTAGAGGCCCGTTTTGCCTCCCGCAAATTCAAAGAGTGCAATCGTCCGCTTTTTAGGTGTAATGCGACCGTCGTGAATAGATTCGTAGCGGGTTTCTGTTTCGACCGTTTGAAATTCATGCGTTTTTGCGATGACCGTAAATGCGCTGGAGGCAGGAAGCTGCAAAAAGGCGCGCAAAAGACTTGCGCCGTGGTAGGCGTGGGCAAGTGAAATGTAGGCATAATCGGGCTTCCCGATAAAGCCCTTTTCGATGAGTGCAAGCAGCGAGGCGTACACTGGATAGCGCGTGTATTGCTCAGCGACCGAAAAGCGCGCGCCTTGTGTATGCAGCTGCCAGAGCTTTGCAAGCGTTTCTTTGTCGAGCGCTGCCGGCGTTTCTGCAAGCACGGGAACGCCACGTTCTATCCACTCTATGCTTATGCTGGCAATGTCGGGCTTACTGACTGCGATGATCGCAAAATCGGGTTTGTGCGCCAGACAGTCTTCGACCGAGGTGGTAGCAGGCACGGCGTATTCGGCACGCATGCGGGAGGCTTTTTCTTCTGTTCGACAGAGCATGGCGCACAGCTCAAAGTATTCCGGCAGCGCCTTTACTATGCGGACGTAAAAGAGTGACCGCCAGCCAGAACCAATAATGATAAAACGTGTTTTTGCCACAGAAGCCTCCCTACACATTCCTGCTACCTGCACAGTGCTGTTACACGGCGCACAGTGTAGCAGAAAAAAGAACTGCTGTCAGCGTATTTTACATGAAACAGAACCAGTTTTTTTTCCGATACTAAGAGCGTGAGAACTGTTTTTTTTGTTTTAGTTGCTGTAGTCGGCTGTGCGCTGTGTGCGCCTCATCTTTTTGGAGAGGCGAATGTGCAAGCAGAAATTCCGCCTTATGAGATACAGGATGAGATTCCCGATTTGCTTGCAGGAATCTGGCAGGGAAGCGACCGCCTCTTGCTGTTTGGAAAAGAAAACAGTGAGTTTGCCTGCGTGCTCCGCGAATTTTACGGGCGGTATGCAGACCGAGCGGCAGAGCCTGCCCGCTATGCAGAGCTTTCAACACGTACGCGAAATGACGCAACGCATGCAAGTGCAGAGCACATAGTTGTTCGCTACAGCACGATTGCAGAAAATGCGGCCAGGACGGCGGGCGCCTATGAGCTTATCATGCAGTACCCACAGCAAAAAAAAGCCGTGCACATTCCGGTCTGCGTTATTGACGGAAAGCTGTATCTGGATTTTTTGGTGCACGGAAGCGCTTCATACACCGACCGCGAAAAAATACTTGCCTCGTCATCAAGCGGTGTCACTGAAATTCCGTCGGACGAAGGCTTTTGGCGTGATTGTGGAGCTGCAAGTGGCATTCTTATCGCTCCGCCTGTCATCGACAAGGAGCTGGTAAGCTACTATTTTGCCGACGGCTTTTATTATCACATCAGATACTGGCTGTGCGAAATGCCCTATACGTATGAAAAAGCCTATTTTTCTGATGGCGAAAAATCGTTTTCTGTTGATAAATACGTGCGCATTGCGGGTAACGTGTATACCTGTGCAACCGGGCGTCGTACGCAAATCCGCAATATCGAAAAAGCGTCTGCGCTTGTCGCAACGGCAGCCTTTGATAGCGACCGGGTGTTTTTAGCGTTCGGCGAGCCGTATCTGGTGCGTGTTGATGCAGACGGTAGCCAAGAAACGCTCCTGGCGTCTGTTGATGAAACAAATGCGCAGCGCGCTCCGCTTCCAAAGCCGCTTTTCCCGCCAACGTTCCCCCATGTACGCTGGCCACGCTACGAGGAGCTTGAGCTGTATAATCCTGCTACCTGGAGCCGCCGCAATCTGGATATTGGAAAGTAGTGCAGCGTAGGCGCCTGTAGTGCGCTCTGTGCTGCAGACCAACCGCAGTATAAAAATTGCAGGCAAAAATGGCGGGAAGGAGCGGAGCGGATTTTGCGAAAACAGCCTGATTGTGCTGCCGTGCGAGCGGCAAACGTATATAATTACAAGCACAATCAGCCTGTAGCAGGCGAGAGCGCGGTTTTTCAAAGCTGGATTTGCGACTGGCAACCATTTTTGAACTAAACAAATGTATAATGCGGTTGCCCTGTCAGAATGCCTTTGCACTGTTCCCAAAATCTTTTCCTTTTGCTATAGTGTGGGCCATGGAAACAGAACTAAAAAATACAGAGGCAGAGGACGAGATTTCTTTAATTGATTTATTTGCCGTCCTGCTGCACTATAAATGGCTGATTATTATATTGCCTGCGGTTGCGGCAGTGGCTGTCGTTATTTTTGCCGTTATCTCGCTTAAGCTGCCCCCGGAAAAATCTCCGCTTCCCAATCAATATACGCCAGAAGCTCATATGCTTATAAAGGAATCTTCTTCAAGTAGTGGCAGCCTTTCGTCAGCGCTTTCCTCTTCCGGCTTAGGAAGCCTTGCAAGCCTTGCGGGTGTAAACGTGGGCGGTGGCGCTTCGAACAGCTCTCTTGCCGTCTATCTTGCAGGTTCTAATCCGCTTCTGGATGCCATTACTGATAAATTTAATATTATCGAGCGGTATAAGATTGAAGAGCATGTGCGTGCTTCAAGTCGCAAGATGCTGAAAAAAACGCTTACGGCAAGCGTTGATGACGACAGCGGTGTCTTTACTGTCGCATTTACGGATATTGATCCGGAATTTGCCCGTGATGTCGTTAATTACGTGGTTGACTGGCTTAGTGAGCGCTTTGATGCGCTTGGTTTGGATAACAATAAAATTCAGAAAGAGAATCTTGAGAAAAATATACAGTCAAGCTACAACGAAATCTTGCGCCTTGAGCGTGAGGCGCGGAATCTTGGTGCGAGCGTCAGTGCGGGCGGTGAGAATGCATGGAGCATTCCGTCTATTACGACCGGTTCTGCGCGCCTGCAGATGGAGCTTGAAGCGCAGAAGCAGGTGTATACGCAGCTTAAAACGCAGTATGAGCTTCTGAAAGTGAATATGCAGAGTGAATCTCCAGTCTTTCAGATTCTGGAACGCCCGGAAATCCCTGATATGAAGTCAGCGCCGAGCCGCGGAAAATTGTGCATTATCGTTGTATTTGCCGTGTTCTTTATGTCAGTTTTTTTTGCATTTGCGTTGAATGCATTCAAAAATATACGAAACGACCCGGAAGCATGGGGAAAATTGACTCAGAAAAAAGAAAAAAAGGATTAGAGATGAAACGTTTCTGTCTTATTGCAATGTTCTGTTTTTTTTCGGCAGGGCTTTTTGCGCAGTCGCTTGCCGCTTCGCAGGCTTCTACACGTGTTACGTCAGATATGGAAAAAGAAGCAGTGTCGGAAAGCATCCAGCTGATTGCAGACCCGCAGCTTGCCATGTCGGTGCCTGACTATCCGGTGACGGCGGGCGATGTGTATACGCTTGCTTTCGCTGCCGGCTCAACACCGGTCAGCTACTCAATTCCTGTTGATTCAACTTATAAGATTCGTGTTGCAAATCTCGGCGTCTTAAACTGCAAGGGACTGACGTACAATCAGCTTAAGACGCAGATTGACTCTCTTGTTACGCGAAACTACCCGATGGGCGGCGTTCAGTTTGTGCTTACCGCTCCAGCCGTGTTTCTGGTAAGCATTTCTGGCGAAGTGAACTGTGCGACAGAGCGCAAGGCATGGGCGCTGACGCGTCTTTCGTCGTTTGTGACGGCAAGCCTTACAAATTATTCTTCGACAAGAAAGGTGACTGTTGTTTCAGAAGCGGGCGAGTCAAAGGATTATGATTTGTACAAGGCGCAGCGTGACGGCGATTTTACGCAGGATCCTTACCTGCGTCCCGGTGACAAGATTGTCATTAACCGCTTTGACCGCCTCGTGACTGTCAGCGGCGCTGTTGAGCGCCCGGGAAAATATGAAATTCTTCCGGGCGAGAACTTAAAGGAGCTTGTCGAACTGTATGGCAACGGGCTTGCTCCGCTTGCAGATACGAGCCGTATCGAGCTGTATCGCAGGCTTTCAGGGGAAGCGGGCGCAGGAAAAAAAAGTTATCTGAATGGCAAAAATATAGTTGACAACTATGAACTCAAAAATTACGATTCTATCTCTATTGCTTCCTACTCTGACTTGATGCCTGTTGTCTACGTTGAGGGGGCCGTTGAGGGGGCCGTTGAGGGGGTAAGTCTGGAGACGTCTAGCCGCATCGTCGCTTCGTTTAATGAAGGCGAAGATTACGCCTACTTTGTGCGGCGTAACAAGGCATGGTTCTCCGCAGTTTCTGACGTGGCTAATGCGTATATAGTCCGCGGAGACAAAATCATTCCGATGGACTTGAGCCTGATGCTCTATGA
>CALAEZ010000303.1 GCA_937891125.1 uncultured Treponema sp.
ATTTCGGGGGGGGGGTAAAATCTATTGAAATCCTGAAAATACTACGTTATAGTGACACTGAGAGTCGTTTTTTAGTATGGTCTTTTCGTGTATATTAGCGTTTTTGCTTTCGCTTGCGTTTTGTCCGCTTGTTATTACTCTGTGCCGCAGAAATAATTGGTATGATGAGGTCGACCCTCGTAAAATTCATACAGGAAACATTCCGCGCCTTGGCGGTGTTGCGCTTTTTGCTTCGTTTGCCATAAGCCTGTTTGTTTTTATTGTTTTTTTTCGAAAGACACCGGTTAAAGCCGTCTTTCCGCTGTATATTGCTGGCGGCTTAATTTTGCTGTGCGGTATTCTTGATGACTTTTTTAATCTGCGTGCAAAGCTTAAATTTTTAGTACAGATTATTGCGGCTCTTATTGTTGCGTGTAGTCCGACGTATTTTGACCATCTGCTTGCATTGTTGTTACCCCCTGTTGTCGGCAGGCTCATTACGTTCGTGTGGATTATCAGTATTGTGAACGCGTTCAATTTAATAGATGGCATGGACTGGCTGTGCGGTGGCATTTCGTTCCTTTCAATTCTGACCTTTGCGCTGATCGGCTTTTTAGACGCGCAAAATATTGCTTCGATGCACTTTATTTTAAGTGCGTCACTGCTTGGCTTTTTATTTTGGAATAAGCCGTCAGCAAAAATCTTTTTGGGAGACGGTGGTAGTCAGAGCTTAGGCTACATTATTGCCGTGACGCCGCTCTTTTATTCAAATCCGCATGCGTTTTCGTTTAACCAGTGCCTGGTGATGCTTTTGGTGACGTCAATTCCTGTTTTTGATGTGATTGCAGCAATCTGGCGCCGTAAGCGTGAGCATCGGGCAATTTTTGCCCCTGACCGTGCACATATCCATCATAAGCTTCTAAATATCGGCTTTAGTAAGCTTTCTGCCATTTTCTTTTTGTTGCTCCTGCAGGTGTTGATTTGCCTGGTGGTGTTTGCAACGTACTTTATGCCCGTGTATTCGGCAACGGTGCTGCTGCTGTTTGCAATTGCGTTTGTTTCAGTTATTTTTATCACGTTCCATTACCTAAATCGCTCGGTAAACCTGCGTCATTTAGGTCATCTTGAAGACCGCCCGCAGCGCGAGCATTAAGCAGTTTTAGCGACTGGTAGCCATTTTTGAACTAGAAAATTGTATAATGCGTTTGTCTTGTTACCTCTGCTGTCTGCTCTTGTGTCTTTCAGTATGGTGTGTCATAATGACGCATTATGAAGAATGTAACAGTAGTCTTTGCTGGCGGTGGTACTGGCGGACACATTTATCCAGGGCTTGCGGTTGCCGATGCGCTTACGGCGCTTGCGAAAGAGCAAGGAAAAGCGCTGCGCCTTGTATGGCTTGGTAACAGCAGTGGTATGGATAGAAACATTGTAGAAAAAAGCGGTTCTGTTGATTGCTTTTACGGAATCCCCAGCGGAAAGCTTCGCCGCTATTTTTCACTCAAAAACGTAACTGATGTATGTAAAATTTTTGCTGGTTGCGTGGTATCTTTTTTTCGATTGCTACAGCTTCGCCCAGCGATTCTGTTTTCAAAGGGAGGCTTTGTAAGCGTTCCGCCTTGCTTTGCCGCAAGGCTTTTGCATATTCCGGTTTTTACCCATGAATGTGATTTTACGCCAGGACTTGCAACACGCCTGAACAGTCGCTTTGCTTCTAAAATCCTCGTTTCGTATGAAGAGACAAAAGCGTTTTTTCCGGAAGGTAAGCAGACTCAGCTTATAGTGACGGGTAACCCCGTGCGCCCTGTTTTTTACACGGCACAAAGCGAGCGTGGAAAGCAATTTTTGTTTAAAGAGCGATCGTGTGATGCTGCAAAACCGCTATTGCTCGTGCTTGGGGGAAGTTTAGGCGCACATCAGATAAACAAGCTGGTGACACAGAATCTTAACTGGCTCTGCGAGCGATTTACGGTCGTGCATCAGACAGGAAAAGCCGACGAGGCGCTGACGCATGTCAGTCATGCAGATTATTATCCGTATGCATTTATTTACAGCGAAATGTGTGATGTTATTGCCGCCGCTGACATTGTGCTTTCACGCGCGGGGGCAAACTCAATTTGGGAATGTGCCGTGCTTTCTAAGCCGATGCTTTTAATTCCGCTTTGTGGCTCAGGCACGCGCGGAGATCAGGTTGATAATGCCACGTTCTTTGCAAAGCAGGGAGCGGCTCGTGTGTTAGTGGGAGATGATGCTGATGCTCAGCACTTGCAGGAGGAGCTTACCGCATTGCGTGATGAGGCGCAGCGTCGAGCGATGGCAGCTTCGTGTGCGTCGCTGTGCGGAGGAGCGCAGCCCGCGAAAACAATTGCGCAGCTTATTTTGGAAAACATTGAGGAGAAAAAGAGCGTATGAGTTTTTCAGGTATTGATATTGTATTTGCCGTGATTATCCTTGCATTTGCCTTTACGGCATGGCGACACGGCTTTGTCGGCGAGGTGTTGGGAAAGATAGCTCCCGTTGTCAGCATTTTAGTTGCAGCGCTGTTTTTTGCAGACCTTGCGCCAACCGTTGTAAAGCTGGTAGCTGTGCCTGCAGCGCTTTCTGCCGTTATCGCCTTTATCGTGCTGTTTGTTGCAACGTTTATTGTGATAAAACTTGTGCAGGTCGTTCTTTCGGGCATTATAAACTCGCTAGACGTGTTAAAGCTTAACAGTTTGCTTGGCCTTGTGCTCGGCGTTCTTGAAGGGCTTATTGTTGTTTCTGCAATCATGATTGTGCTGTTAGTGCTTCCGTGGGAAAAAGGTCATGCGCTGGTGCATGCAAGCTTTGCCTGGTCGCTTTTGGGAAGCCTGCTGCAAAGCCCAGCAAATCGCGTGCAACAGTTCCTGCAGGATGCAACGAAAACAGTGCAGGAAGCGGTGTAATGTTTGATAATCTGTTGTACCAGCCGGTAAGCGCACTGTTGCACGACGACATTATGCAGAATCGGCTCCCCGGCGCACTGTTGCTTTCTGGCCCCGTTGCAAGCGGCAAGCTTACTTGTGCCTTAGAGCTTTCGCGCATTCTGTCGTGCACCGGCGACGGCGTGCATGAGCGTGGCTATTGGCTTTGCACATGCTCTGCCTGCCGCAAAAGCAAGGAGCTTGCTTTCCCCAATGTGCTGTTAGCAGGAAGCCGCGATTGCATTTTAGAGATTAAAGCGGCGAAAAAAGCATTTTTAGAAGCAGCCATGCAGAACGCTTCTGTGCTTGCCGCTACGCGCTACCTGTTTGTGCGCGCAGTGCGAAAGCTAACCATGCGCTTTAGCCAGATTCTGTGGGAGGGAGACCCGCAGCTTCCTAAATTTGCGCCGTGTCTGCAGGCTATTGACGAGGAGCTTGAGCGCATTGCTGTTGAAAAGCCATTACCCGAAAATGAAAAACTCGTAAAAACCTGTGCTGAAATAGAAAAACAGGCAGAAAAGCTTGAAAGCGGCTTTATGTATGACTCCCTTCCGATAAGCCAGATTCGCCGGGCTTCCGCGTGGGCGCACTTGAAAAGCGCTGGCGGTAAAAAAGTCTTCATTATCGAAAATGCCGAAAGCATGAACGAGGCTGCCCGCAATGCGCTTTTGAAAACGCTTGAAGAGCCGCCAGAGGATACGGTCTTTGTGCTTACCACAACGAGGCGCGGTGCGGTTATGCCGACTATTCTTTCTCGGGTGCGCACCTATACGCTTACCGAGCGTACGCTTGCGGAGCAGCAGGAGGTGCTTGAGCGCGTGTTTCATACGACTTGCGTGCCCGGTGAAAGCGGCACGATTACCCGCTATCTGCAGACGTTTCTTCCGGTGACGCCAGAGGTCATACACGCGCAGGCGGTAGCATTCCTTGAGACCGTTAAAAGTGCTGGAGGAAGCGGCATGACAGCGATAAGCGGCATGGTAAAAGCATGCGCAGGATTTGAGCCGCGTGTCATATTTCGCCTTTTTTTGCAAAGCCTTATGACGCAGTTTACTATGGAAAACGCTTCGCAAGCAGAAGGTGCGGCTACTGCTGTACAAGCTTTGCGTGACTGCTACAACAATGTGCAGCTGTATAATCAGACGCCACAGGCTGCACTTGAGCGGCTGTGGCGCGACCTGTTTATGGCGCTTCGCCAGCGAGGATGAGTATATGCAGGAATTTTCTAAGCGTGTTTCGCAAAAGCTTTCTAAGCTTTCTAACACGCAGATTCAAAATCTTGTTGATGAGCTTACTAGCGATAATGCTTGCTTTGAGGCAATTCTTGGTTCGCTTTCGACGGGGCTTATCATTGTCGATACGGCGTGGCGCATAATAAAGCTGAATAAGGCTGCTCAGCGCTATATTCCGTTTGCTGCCTATCCTGAGGACAGTGCGCCGCTGTGGACGTATATTCAGGATGCCGATATTGCATCATTTTTAGAGCAGTGCTGTAAAAATGACCGCACTAACTGCCGTGAAGAGTATACACTTTCGACTGACGGCGGCACGGTGCGCTTTGTCGACATTGCCGTTACGCCGCTGGTGCAGGATAAAAATCTTACGGGCAGCATTATTACGGTAGATGACGTAAGTGAAAAGCGCAAGCAGGAAATCCTCTTACATCGCATGGAGGCGTTAGCCGGATTGACGAACATTGCGGCAAATGTTGCACACGAAATAAAAAATCCGCTTGGCGCAATCAGTATTCATATTCAGCTTATGCAGAAGGCGGTAAAACGCGCCCGTGACGGTGACGGACGTTTACCTGAGCCAAAATTTGTGGAGAACTATCTGGACGTGGTAAACGGTGAAATAGACCGACTGAACAAAATTGTTGTCGATTTTTTGATGGCAGTGCGTCCTATCTCGGCAAATATGGAGCTGGTAAATCCAAACACGCTTTTAGAGCAGTTTGTTTCGTTTTTTACGCCTGAATTTAACGAAAAGCATATTGCCGTAACGGCAAAACTGTGTTCGCCTTGTCCGCGTATCCTGCTCGACGCAAAGCTTTTTCGTGAGGTCATTGTAAACCTTGCGCAGAATGCGCTTGCTGCCATTACCGAGCGTTTCCCTGAAACAAAGGATGCTACGCCGTTTGCTGCATGCGGCGGTAAGCTGACGCTTGAAACAAAGGTAAAGGATGACCGCTTTGTGCTTACCTTTACCGATAACGGTGTTGGCATGGACGAAAAAACGCTTTCGCGCATCTTTGAGCCGTATTTTACGACGAAGGCAAACGGCACGGGCTTAGGCATGGCGATGGTATATAAAATCATAAAAGAGTTTTCTGGCGACATTGCAGTCACCTCGGCGTTAGGAGAGGGTACCTGCTTTACGATTACGCTGCCTGTGCCGCAGGTGGATAGACGGCTTTTAACCTACGGCGGAGAAACGAGCGCGGGAGAGAGTGTATGAAATTTACGCTTTTAGTTATCGATGATGAAAAAGATATTCGTGAAGGCCTAGCTGCCAACTTTGAAATGGACGGCTACGAGGTAAAAATCGCTGCTAGTGGAAAAGAAGGCCTTGAGCTGCTTTCTAAGGGTGATATTGACCTGGTGATTACCGACCTTCGCATGCCAGGCATTAGCGGCGAAGACGTGCTTAAAAAAGTGACCGCCGAGCTTCCCGGAATCCCGGTGATTGTGTTAACCGGGCATGGCTCAATTGACGCTGCCGTTGAAGCAATGCGTGACGGCGCATATGATTTTTTAACAAAGCCCCTAAATCTTGACCAGCTTGGCATGATTGTTAAGCGCGCGCTTGAAAACCGCGAGTTAAGCCTGAAGCATCAGCAGCTCCTGCGTGACACTGAAAGCTCTCACTCCCTTGACAACATAATCGGAAAGAGCGCGGAAATGCAGCGCGTTATGAATATGGTGAGAAAGGTTTCCGACACCAAGGCAAGCGTGCTGATTACTGGCGAAAGCGGCGTTGGTAAGGAAGTGTTTGCCGACGCGCTCCACACGCTTTCAAGCCGCCGTAACGCCTCGTTTGTAAAGGTGCATTGTGCGGCGTTAAGCGAAACGCTTTTGGAAAGCGAGCTTTTTGGGCACGAAAAAGGTGCGTTTACGGGAGCGGAAAGCCTGCACAAGGGCCGCTTTGAGCTTGCCCACGGCGGCACTATTTTCCTTGACGAAATTGGTGAAATTAATATGAGCACGCAGATTAAGCTTTTGCGTGTCCTGCAGGAAAAAAAGTTTGAGCGGGTCGGCGGAGAGGAAACAATCGAGGTTGACGTGCGCATCATTGCGGCAACAAACCGTAACCTAGAGGAAGAGGTAAAGGCAGGACGCTTCCGCCAGGATTTGTATTACCGCTTAAATGTTATTCACCTGGAGGTGCCGCCGCTTAGGGAGCGGAAGGACGATATTCCGCTTTTAATGAATGCGTTTTTAGAAAAATTTGCCCGCGAAAACGGTAAAACAGTTACGGGCTTTGACCAGCGCGCTCGTGCTGCGTTATACAAATACGACTGGCCGGGAAATATACGTGAGCTAGAAAACTGTGTTGAAAGCGCAGTTGTTATGGCAGGCGGAAAAGAGATAACCCTTGACGACTTGCCGCCTACGGTGAGCAAGGCGGAGCAGGCAGAAAGCATTTCTATTCCTGTTGGTATGACGCTTGAAGAGGCTGAACGAATCATCATTGAAGAAAATTTAGCTGCCAACAAGGGAAATAAAAGCAAAACGGCCGATGTGCTTGGTATTGGCAGAAAGACGTTGCACCGAAAGCTTGCTGAATACGGTGTAACAGACGCTGACGATGAGTGAAAAAACGGTTCCTAAAAACGGTTAGCGCTCAAAAGCGCGCTTGACAGTCTGCCAGGCGGCAATACACTGCGCAGTCTTTTTGCGTGCAACCGTCTGCAGCACGCTGTTGTCGCCCTGCATGTCAGGGTGAAAGCGCTTTAATTTTGCACGGTAGATGGCGCGCGCTTCATCAAAGCCTGCCTGTTCAGAAATCGAAAGTGTTTTGAACGCTTCTTGCTCTGTTTTGGTAAGCGTTTTAGGTGTCGCGCGCATCGCTGCAGCATGGTCTGGTGCGGCATGAACAGAAAAAGCGGAGTCGGGCGCTGCTGCTTTTTCTGCGCCTGTATCCGCTTTATTATCTGCAGAAGTAGATGGAAGCTCACCTGCCTCTAAGACCTGGCTCAAAAGGGAGCCAAGCTTTGAAAAATAGTCTGCCATGTGCAGCTTTAGATAACGGTTCCCGCAGGAATAACCGCGCCCTTTCGGATAACGATAATGCCGTCTGAGCTGTAGAAAGTGCCGTGGTCGCCGTCTTCGTATTTGTTTCCGTCAACGTTTATGCGGCAGTTGTCGCCAATGCGTGCGTCCTTGTCAATAATCGTCTGCGAAATGACGCAGTTTTTGCCAATGCCGACATTGGGGCGGCCCGCCTTTGCGTTTTCTGCCTTTTGCTCCGCGCTTTCGTAAAAGTCGCCGCCCATCGTAATGACGCCGTTCAGTTCTGAACCGCTTTCAATGAGCGTGCGGACGCCGATGACAGAGTTGGTAATTGCCTTTGCGTTGGTAACGATACAACCTTCCGTCAGCAAACTGTCCTGAATGTGCGGCGCGCCGTTCACCTTTGGCGGCGGCAGGTTGCGCATGTGCGTGTAAATCGGCGCTTCCACATCGTAAAAGTCAAACGGCGGGGTAACGCTGGTAAGCGCAAGCGTCGCGTCGTAAAAACTGCGGATAGTACCGATGTCTTCCCAGTAGCCGTCAAAAATGTATGAGTTGACCTTCTTGTTTTTGAGCGACATGGGGATAATTTCTTTGCCAAAGTCGGTGTATTCGTTGTCCAACATTTCTTCCATCGTCTTTGCGTTAAAGATGTAGATACCCATAGACGCCAGAAATTCTTTTTCTTTGGGCAGGTCACCGCGCGCGTTTGCGGGAATCTTCCAGTCGCTGATGTCTGCGTCCGGCTTGGGCTTTTCTTTGAATTCGGTAATGCGGTTCTGGGCGTCAATCTTCATAATGCCGAATCCGCTTGCGTCGTGGCGGTTGACTGCCGTGGTTGCAATCGTAATGTCCGC
>CALAEZ010000304.1 GCA_937891125.1 uncultured Treponema sp.
CCATGTTCATAGCCGTGGCAGTTCTTTTCTACACTTCAAACTGGATGATTTCAAAAGCTGAAAGCAAAGCGTGGACAAACTACATTCAGGGAAAGATTCAGACTTCTGTAGATAAGCGCAGTATGTTCAGCCTTGCCTTTACCTGTTTTCTGGCAGTGTTCCGCGAGGGCGCTGAGGTGATTCTGTTCTATCAGGCAATGTTTGCAGGCTCTTCAAGCGGAAGCGGCATTGTTTCTGCTGTTTTGCTAGGCATTTTGATTGCGATTGTACTGCTTGTGTTTGTGTACAAGGCAATCATTATTACCGGAAAGAAGCTTCCGCTAAAGCCGTTCTTCTATGCAACGTCAATCCTGATGTTTGTGATGGTCGTTGCCTTTGTGGGCGGCGGCATAAGCGAGTTTGTTGATGCCGGCTGGATTTTGCCGCGCGTTGTGGAAGGAGTTCCGACGATTTCGCTTTTGGGCGTGTATCCGTATGCGGAAAGCCTTTGCGCGCAGGGAATTGCGCTTTTAGTTGTGCTTTTAAGCCTTGCTATTGGAAAGGTACTTTCTAGTCGCAAGGAAAAATAAATTGCGAATAAACACATAAGGAGTGTGTAAAAATGAAAAAGACAATGTCTTTAGTTTTAACTGGCGCGGCTCTTGCTTTCGCGTTCATGGGTTGTTCAAAGAGCAACGGTTCACAGGTTTCTTCATCAGCAGCTGCTGAGGCTGTAGAAGAGGACGAGGGCGGATTTGTTGAGCACGACATCGGTGACGAGCAGCAGGCTGGCTTCTTGGCTGTAAACGGCGTGTACTTCCAGGCTGTTGACATGAAGTCTGGCGAAGGCAATGTTCAGAATGGTGCTGACTTTACCATGCACATTGAAGCTGACATCGCTGCTATGGACAACGACCTTGGCTTTGTTGTTGACCAGTTCGTTCCGGGTCTTACGGTTGACTATGAAATCGTAGATCAGACAAACGGCTCTGTTGCAACAAAGGGTACTTTCATGCAGATGAACGCATCTGACGGTCCGCACTATGGTGCTAACATCAATTTGACAAAGGCAAGCACCTACACCGCTCGCTTTATCATCCACAGCCCAGCTGAAAACAACTACTTCATCCACACAGACGAAGATACAAAGCCGGGTTCAACATTGCAGAAGTACTGGCCAAACGACAAGCCGCTTACTGTTGAATTCAAAGACTGGGTATTCGACGGAAAGAAGGTTGAACCAGAGTTTAACTAAAAAAAGGCAAAGCCTTTTTTACTAGACAGAAAAATCTCGTGATGGAACATCGCTCGGTTTTTCTGTCAGCGAATATTGAATGCCACGGTGCAAAACAGTGCCGTGGCTTTTACTGTCTTTAGTAAGGTCGTGTATGGCTAAGAATTTATTTGAAGTGGTGCAGGCTCTTTTGATTCCGTCTGTGCTTCTTGCGATGGTTGCAGCCTGTGTTGTTCGTTTTGACGCGGAGCGGTTTAAGCTCTGGTTCTTAAAATCGCTTGCAGGAATTTGCGTGGTGGTGCTTATAGTGTCGTTTTTGCGTGAACGCCGCCTTATAAAATACAATCAGATTAACAATCTGTATCTTTTGTGCGCCTCGCTTATTCTGGGGCTTGCCTTTTGCGTAATGGACTGGTTGTATTCTGTAAGGCAGCAAAAGCTGCCGTTTGCCTATAAAATTGCAATGATGGCGACAGGGCTTTTGTTTGTTACCTGCCACCTTTTATACCGCGTGCCGGTGATTTTTGATCTGCCGTTTCATTTTGTCGGCATGTACGACACCTATTTTTCTACGAGCTTCCTTGCAAAGTGCACGGGCTACCTTTTAGCCCTTATAATCTGCCTGCTTTCGTTTCTGGCAGTCTACAAGGTGCTTTCGCGTAACCCGGAAAAGGTAAATGCCGCCTGCTTTACGGCAATGTATCTGGTAAGCGGCTTTATTTCCTTTGTCGGCATAATTGGCATCATAAACTCCTACTATAGAAGAAAGATTAAGATTCCGACAGGCTTACGAAAAGCCCTGCCACAGCTCATTCAGGCAGAAAACATTATCTTTTTTGTCGCAATTTTGATTTTAGTGCTGCTAGCAGTCAGCTTTTTTGTGTATTACACGCGCATTCACGGCGAATACTCCAATCCTGCCGAGCATCGGAAGCTAAAAGCATTTGCCCGCAGCGTGCGCCGCTGGAGCCTTTTTGTGATTGCGCTCTGCGTCTTTGCGTGGGTTGACATGACGGCAATCAAGCGAATTGCAAACCGCATCGTAGAGCTTTCTCCGAGCGAGGACTACCAGATTGACGGAAACGTAATTTCCATTCCGCTTGAGCAGATTGCAGACGGACATTTGCATCGCTTTACGTGGGAAAACGATGCAGGAAAAGGGATCCGCTTTATTGTGGTGCAGAAAAAGGGCATGAGCTTTGGCGTGGGCTTTGACGCATGCGATGTGTGCGGCGACGTTGGCTACTATGAGCGCAAGGACGAAGTTGTCTGTAACCGCTGTGACGTTGTCATGAATAAAAGCACGATTGGCTTAAAGGGCGGCTGTAATCCGGTCCCGCTCTATTCGTACATCGAAAACGGCGCGCTTATCGTCCTGACCGACGATTTACAGAAAGAAGCCCACCGCTTTAAGAATTAGGAGGCAATTATGTTTTGGAGAATGGTTTTCCGTGCGCTTGTGCGCCAATGGAAAAAAATGCTGATGATTGCCTTTACGATTGCACTCGGCTCCTCGCTTGCAACCGCAATGCTGAACGTCATGTTTGACGTGGGCGACAAGGTAAATCAGGAGCTAAAAACATACGGCGCGAACATCCGCGTTGTTCCGCAAACGGCAAGCATTATGAGCGACCGCTACGGCTTACAAAGCGAAGCGTACCTTCGCGAAGACGAGCTTGGTAAGCTAAAGACAATCTTCTGGGCGTTTAACATTGTTGACTTTTGCCCGTATTTAAGCGGCGAAGGCTCTCTTTATAACACAGACGGAAAAAAGCTTTCCGACAGCGCGACTGTTCCTGTTTTTGGCACGTGGTTCAGCCATCATCTGGCTTTACCTACCGGCGAAGAGCTTGATACTGGCATGAAGGCGATGAAAACCTGGTGGAGCGTTGAGGGAAGCTGGCTGGAAGACGATGACGAAAACGGCGTGATGCTTGGAAGCGAGCTTGCAAAAAAGACTGGCTTAAAGGCAGGGGACGACATTCTGCTTTCAGACACTGCGGCTGGTGGAGCAGCTGCCGGCGCGGGTTTTAAATCGGCTGCCGACGCGGCTTCTGGCTCTGAAAGCCCCGTACGCCTTACCGTGCGCGGCGTTTTTGATGCGGGCGGAGAGGAAGATGATGCCGTTTACACAAACCTGCATACCGCACAGGCTCTTTTTGGAAAGCAGGGCTTAATCACCTCGATTGAAGTGAGCGCGCTTACCACGCCTGACAACGACCTTGCACGCAAGGCCGCGCAAGACCCCGACAGCCTAAACCGCGTCGACTGGGACACCTGGTACTGCACGGCGTATGTAAGCTCAATCTGCTACCAGATTCAGGAAGTCATTTCAAACTCTGTTGCAAAGGCAGTGCGTCAGGTAGCAGAAAGCGAAGGGGCAATCTTAAATAAGACGCAGCTTTTAATGCTCCTGATTACGATTTTAAGCTTAATCGGCTCGGCTCTGGGCATTTCAAATCTGGTGACGGCAAGCGTCATGGAGCGCAGTAAGGAAATTGGCTTACTAAAAGCGATTGGCGCATACGACAGCCCGATTTCAGCACTTATTTTAACAGAAATTATGATTACCGCAATTGTTGGCGGAGTTGCAGGCTATTTTGCCGGCCTTGGCTTTGCGCAGGTTATCGGTCAGTCAGTCTTTGGCGCAAGCATTGCCATTAAAATTACGGTCATTCCGCTTACCGCAATCTTGATTTTTGCAGTAACGCTTTTAGGCTCACTTCCGTCAATCCGCCTGCTTCTTTCGCTGCGTCCGGCAGAAGTCCTGCATGGAGGTCACTAATGACAAGACAAAGAATGTATTTCAAGATGATTACAAGCTCTCTTATGCGAAGGCGGTCGCGCATGCTAGTGGCTTTGCTTGCAGTAGCCATTGGAGCGACAATCTTAAGCGGGCTTGTTACGATTTACTACGATGTTCCGCGCCAGATG
>CALAEZ010000305.1 GCA_937891125.1 uncultured Treponema sp.
TGACTGAACAGCAAGCTCGCGGATGCGCTGAATGATGTCAGTCGTTTCCTGCAAGTAGCCTTCTGTTGTCTGGATGAACGAAATGCCGTTCTGAGCATTCTCAGAAGCCTTGTTCATACCACGAATCTGGCTGCGCATCTTTTCAGATACTGCAAGTCCTGATGCATCGTCACCAGCGCGGTTGATTTTCAAGCCTGATGAAAGCTTTTCCATGTTCTTCTGATTTGACGTTTCAGTAAGACCAGTTGAACGCTGTGCGAACATTGCACTCATGTTGTGATTGATAACCATAGTATTTTTCTCCTTCTATACGATCTGGTTAGTAAAACAACTGGTCCTCGTGACCTGTTGTCCCCGGGTTCACCACCCTATACTTTTTTATCGACAGATGAGAAAAAAGGTTAAGCAAAAAATGAAAAAAAATTACAATTTTTTTGTGCAGCAGTGGGCGCAGCCAGCGACAATAACATGTTTTTTCCCGGGTTTGTTAAACAGACGCGCAATTAAGTAGCCGTCAGCAGGAACTGTTTTCCCGCAGACAGGACACAGACGGTGCAGCTCAGGTGGACAGACCGGGTAGCAGTGCGGGCAGCCGCTTATGTTCATGCGCTGGTCGGGCACATTCATCGGGTGATAAATGGTTGAGGTGAGATTTTCTGTCTTTGCAAGCGGCGTGTTGCAAAGCGGGCAGCGGACAAAAATTGTTTTGCCGTTTTCGTCCTTTTGTGTGCGGAGCTGGTTTTGGCTAGCAGCAGGCTGTTGAAGCTTCTTCCATTTTGTAAACAGTGAAAGCGCAAATAGAATGATGAGTACTGCAAAAAAAAGTAAAAAATAGGTGAGTGCGTCTGCCATACTGCAAGTGTACCATATAAGAGGCGTCTCCGACAAATCCTCTTTGGCAAATCGCATTTGCATATTACTGCCCTTTCAGCTAGAATAAGCACACGCTGTTCATCTACAGCTGACAGCACGAGGAGATAGATATGCCACAGCAGCCCTTTATTATGACAAACGAACCACTTCCTGGTAGCGTAAGTGCGGCAATCTTGTTTACCGAGCTTGGCAGTGCAGTAACCGAGTCGCTGCTACCGTATTTTTCAACAAAAGAGCTGAAGCGCCTTTCTAAGGCGTTAAAGGCTATGCCTCCCTATAATGTAGAGAACACCCTGCAGGTGCTCCAGCGCACGGAAGATTATGCAAAGGATCATGGATTTTATGTGCAGGTTCCGCGTAACCAGCTGCTTGATGAGCTTGATGAAGCGATGCAGCGTGATGTAAATTTTCGTACGCGTGTTGGCGGCACAACCGAGGAGGTAGCCGCCGTTTTGGGAACATGGCTACAGGGCGAGTAAACTGCGAATAAAGCGTGCGTGCGCTTTTTATATAATTTTACTGTATTGAATGGCTTGAAAGACTTTGCAAAACAGCGTTTTTCGGTCTACAATAGCAACGTGAGGTTTTACACACATGGAAGAGAAATTAGATTTTACTATTGACCAGCTTGGACCGTGCAAGGTTCAGTCACCGATTCAGCTTGCAAAGCAGCACGGCGAGTTTCGTGCCAACTACGTTAAGGACAGCTCCTTTGTGCGCTACTCCATCAACGTCTACAAAGAGGAAGAGACCGACGCCACGCTTGACAACACCACGCTCATCCAGAAGGCAGGTCCGCGCGAGATGATTTACTTCAACCCCGCGCACGTGAACGCCGCCATCTGCATGGGCTGCCTGAGCTACCTGGTGATCTTCTCCGGCGGCGTCAGCCACCGGGGACTCAAGGGCGCGGGGGCCACGCTGAAGGAGTTCTCCCTGCCCATCTCCATGAGCTTCCGCCTTTTCGGGGCGCTGCTCAGCGGGCTGCTGGTAACGGAGCTGGTGTAC
>CALAEZ010000306.1 GCA_937891125.1 uncultured Treponema sp.
CTGCTGAGATGATGTTGTCGTTCTTTGTAAGCGTTTTGTGGTTTACATTGTAAACGATTGTCGGGAGGTCGTTACCAGCAGGAGCTGAGATAACAACTTTGCGAGCACCAGCGTCGATGTGAGCCTGGCTTTTTGCCTTTGATACGTAGAAACCAGTACATTCGAGAACTACGTCTACTTTGAGTTCTCCCCAAGGAAGATCTGCTGCATTCGGTTTTGCATAGATGGTAATTTCTTTTCCGTCTACGATGATTGAACCAGGAACCTTTACGGTCTTGCCGTCTTCTTCAAGAACTGCGTCCTTGTAAGAAACAGTGTGCTTGCCTTCACCGATGCGTCCCATGTAGCCACCCTGTGCGGTGTCATACTTCAAAAGATGAGCGAGCATCTTTGGGCTGGTCAAGTCGTTGATAGCAACTACTTCATAACCTTCAGCGTCAAACATCTGGCGGAAAGCCAGACGACCAATGCGGCCAAAACCGTTAATAGCAACCTTTACTGCCATTTATTACTCCTTATCTATGCCGCCTAAAGGCGGAATATTTCCAAAAAAAGTTCGGTTACAGAATACTATTTTTGCGTTTTTTAGACAATAGCAGAATCTGCCGCTGCAGCAGAATCCGCCGTCAAAACCGAATCCCTGCGCCTGCAGAATGCCGCTTCTGCTTTTTCTACAAAGCTGCTTCCCCAGTAGTCGCAAAGCAGGGCGCGCGCTTCTTCCTGCATTTCCGGCACAACTGCTTCATGCAGCTGCATGATGTTGTTCATCAAATAAAAGCGCGTTTTTTGCCGTATGCAGTCAATTTCATTCGGAAGCAGTGTGCCTTCAGTGCGCTGCTCCAGCCACTCGCTGATTACACTGAAAACGCTTGCGGCAGAAGCAATCAGCTTCCATTTGTGCATGCTGTTGATTTTGCGTGCACTTGTCATGCCGGTGTTTATGCGGTAGCGGTACACCCGGCTTTCAATGCCAACATACGTTTTTGCGTACTGCGCCAGAAAGAAAAACAGAAGCACGTCGTCTGCCATATTGCATTCAGTGTAAGGAATATTTTCGTATGCTTTCTGCCACAGCTCGCGCTTGATGAGCTTTCCCCACGTATTTGCGGTAAATGCGCCTTCTAAAAGCCAGCGGCGAAAAATGTCGCGGCCGCTAAGCCTGCCGTAAAAGATTTTTCCGTAGCGGTTCTGCGCTGCGGGCACAAAACACCCGTCCCCGCCGAACGTTCCTGCCGTGCTTGTGCCGTGCACGATGTCGAAATATTGAGGAGATGCCGAAACAAGTTCGGCATGACACGCACCGTCATTCCAGCAAGCCGTGTCATTCCGACAAGCCACGTCATTCCGACGAAGGTCGGAATCTCTTCCACGAAAAGCCGCTTCCCACAGAGTGCGCAACGCACCTTCTTCCATTTCGTCGTCGCTGTCAACCTGCGTCAGGTAAAAGCCGCGGGCTTCATACATAAGCGTGCGGCGCACTTCAATAAGCCCGCGGTTTTCACGGTGCTCGATAAAGCGGATGGGAACCGGCTGCCACGCGCGCTCCCTGCGGAATGTATCTGCCGCCTTCTGCGCACGGGCGACGATTTTCTTTGCATTCCGCCCGTTTTCATCGCGCCCGCAGCTTCTGTCGCTTACGATGACAATCTCGAACGAGTCAAAATCCTGCGTGTACACCGACTGCAGGCACTGGGCAAGATAAGGCTCTGTGTCGTAAACAGGAATACAGACAGAAATGAGCGGAGACAGCTTATTCTCCAACTGGAATACCAAAAGCAAAAAAGCCCGAAGTGCTTGAACTATAGCTAGAACCATTAGATATATAAGCTGAAGACGAAGAACCTGAAAAGAAATTTACAGCATCACAAGAAGATCCATATACAGACGATGACAAATCGCTTTCAAAAGTGCAGTCGACCGCTGAGGTTTTAGAAATAGCGAATGATTCTAAGTCTACCGTAACAACACGGTTTACATTCTTGTAACAGAAAACGCCGTCGTCATTCGTATAAAAGGCCAGTCCGTCGTCTGCAATAATAAGCTTTTTAGGTTTAACGGCAATAAACTTCTTCGGTCCATAAAAATATTCGGTTGCAGTTGTATCTGACGGAGCATATATGTCGATTCCTGAGGATGAATTATACGTAAATACCATAGGATTCCCCACTTCATAACCTCCAGAGGATTCATCATAAGTGGCTGAATCATATAACTGCATGTAAGAATAGTTAACGACACAGTAGCCGTAAAATTCCGATGAGGACGTACTAAGGTTTTCTGTAGTAAGTCCCAGCGTAGAAACCGCATTATTCCACAAGTTTACCTTTACAACCGCTCCCCGGCTGTAGAGCGAGGAACTTTCACTAGTCTCGATATCGCGCACCAATATGTACAGACAGCCGTCCTGATAGAGACAGTCGGTAATGGTGGGGGAGCTTAATTCAAGCGAGCCGTCAAGCGCTGTACTCGTAAGATCGACAGTGTACGAGCTGTCGGAGATTGCGGTTGCATCTGACAGGTCTGCCGTGTACAGGGTGATTGAATACCCGCCTGAATCTGAATCAACAGCAAGCTTCGGGATATATAGCACATCGCCGTAGATGGCATACGCTGGTACTTCATAAGAAATAGCCTCATTATCTTCCATGAGTGCATACGTGTATGTATCAGGTGAACCGGATGTAATATAGTTTGGTCTTTTTGCAAGTGTAGACTGCACAAGCATATAAAATGCACTCGTCTTGCGGTCTATTGTTATTGCACCCGTACCAGCCCAGGTATCATCAGAGGGCAGATTTGCATTGTTGGAGTACACTTGGTATGTCGCAGAAGTATCTTCGGTCGCTTCGGTAGCCTGCGCAATAATGTAATAATTTCCGTCTGCGTCAAAGCAGAAAGAATCTACCGACGTGCTGAGTGATGAGCATACTTCATCTCCCGAAGAAAGAGAGTAGCTTATTCCGCTTGAATCGGCGCTGTACAATATCGTATCGGTGGCGGGCACTATCTCCGTGCCGTAGCTTTCAATCAAATCGCTTGTAATGGTAAACACACCGTCTGAAATATACGCGCTGTCGCCCACCCAGGTGTCGGTTGTAAACCCTGCAAAGACGGAAACCGCCTCCGTGCAGCTGTACAGCTCATTTCCGTTGCTGTCAGAAAAGATAAAAGTTACAAGATGGCTTCCGGTTGGCACTTCGGGTAGCGCAACAGTTGCGCTGCCGTCGCTAAAAGTAAATGATGCAGAATCTATATCTATAGCCTTTGCGCTTACTGTAACTGTGCTTATACTGCTTGTTTCATTTGCAATTACAAGCGAAACGCTTCCAGTATAGCCGCTTGAGCTAGAAAAAACGCCTGTATCTAAACTCAAAGACAGCACAACATCGTCTAACGCCGAACCGCTTGTAACGGTAATTTCAGTTGTACCCGTAAAGCATGCAATACCGTTTTCGTTTTCGTCTGTGAGTGCAGAAGCTGTGCCGGTAAGCGTCCATGTTCCCTCAGACGGAAGCGTAAGCGAAAAAGTGCCGTCGCCTGAAAGATTCGTAGCGGAAGCCGTTTCAGTGTCCTTTGTTGCAGTAAGCGCATAGCTGATATCACTTAAGGAGCTTACTGCAGAGCGCATGGATGAGCGAGAAAGCAGCGCACCGGGAAGCGCTCCTTCTACAGAAAGAGTTCCGCGCACCGTGCATGCACCGCCGCTTGCGGCATTGCCACCGTTTATGTCAGAACAGGCGGTAAAAGTTAGCGGCACAAACAAAATTGCGCAAAAAGCCGCCACGCAGCATATATGTTTAAAAAATCGTTTGTTCATAAAACTCCTCCGTTTTTTACTCACTTTGTTATGCTTATATATGTCGCAGGAGAAGCAATATAAGCATCTGCAGTTGTTGCGGAAGCGTCATCTGCGCTTGTTCCTGCTGTAACAGTCAGGCTACTATCAACCGTAAGCGTGCCATGGTTTGAATTTCCATAGCCTGCACCAATACCGCTAGCATATGTGTTAATTTCGTTGCCATCATCATCATGGTCAGTATCAGTTCCACCTATTGCCGTGACTGTACCACCGTAAATTTCAACCGTGCCGCCAGCTCCTCCTGTTCCAGTACTTCCGCCACCGCCAATACCAGCTCCAGTATACGAGCCAGTCGCAGCTACTGTACCGCCATATATTTTCACGGTGCCACCATCGCCGCCAAAACCACCGCCGATACCAGCCCCCCATGAGCTGCCTGTTGAAGTAATTTCACCATCATAAACAATAAGAGTTCCCCCATTGGATCTACCACCAATACCAGGCTCTCCGCTTCCGCCCGTTGCTGTAATTGTTCCGCCATAGACAGTAACAGCACCACCAGTAATACCATCACTATCACCACCGCCGCCAATACCAGCTCCTTCAGCACCACCAGTTACAGTAATCAATCCGTCGTGAATAACAACACTTCCGCAACTTGCATTCACGCCACCAATTGCTGCAGCATTTTGATAGCCAGTCGCTACGAACGTACCAGAACCGCTAACAGCAGTGTAAATAGTAAGACTATTATCAGTAGATACGGTGATACCCTGACTTGCAGTAAGCGTAACACCGCGAGCAAGAATAATGCTTACATTTCCACTAACTGTAATGCGGTTTGAAATCGTTACATCTTTCTGTGCAATATAAAAGCCTGTCGACAATGCTGTGGAAGATTCTGTAAGAGGCTCTGCATTTGCCGTATTTTCGGTATACTCAACAGCACTTCCAGACCAGCTCGCCTGTTGATATGTTGCAGAAACTAACGATAAATCATTTGCCGTCACCGTAAACGTACTGCTGCTTATAACGCAATTGTACGTTGCCGTAACATACAGCTGATAGCTGTAGCCGCTTGGAAGCGGTGTGTTGACAGAAAGGCTAATCGTTCCTGCGCTCTCGTCAACCGTGTAGTATTCTTTATCTGAGTCAAGCGAGTTTATATCAGTGCCCTTATACAGAAGGGCTGCCGTATATGTTACATCGCTTGTAACTGCGTTTCCGTCTGAATCAGCAGCACTAAATGTAATCGTTCCACTGTTCAGGTAAGGGAATGTTGTCGTGTCTACGCTGATGGTAAGGGAGCTGTTGTTTTCGCTAAAGCGTCCGCTTGCCGTGTTGTAATAGCGGGCATAGAGCGTCTTATCTCCTGTTGAGCCGGAAGCAATTTCGGTCACCGCACTGCCTGAAAAATCGCTGTTCTCGTACCAGCCTGCAAAGCTGTAGCCGTCTTTTTCCATCTGTGGAAGCGTTATGCTATCGCTCTTTCGTGAGTACTTGTAGGTTTTTGCTTCTCCATCTGCAAGTGAGCCGTTGTTATCGTAGTAAGTGATCGTGTAGGTTTCGTTTAGGCTGACGCTTTGGGTATACGTTGTTGTAATGCCGTTTGCAATGCGCACGCAGTACGGAAGGCTGTTGAGCGCTTCGCTCACGCCGTCAGCGTAAAAATCAAACGTGAGCCAGTAGGTGCCGCCAGAAAGTGCCGTATCTTCTGAATCTATGCTCCGGCTGTAGGTGGCAGTATAGGTGCCGTCGTCGGCTGCCGTAAACTCGGTAATGGAAAGCGTGTCAATTTCTTCTGACTGCGAGGCATTACACAGCGTTGCCACCACGCTTGAAATAGCACTGTCAGCGTCACTGAATGAAAGCGAAATGCTTAAGCCTCCATACGAAACGGTAGAGGCAAGCGTAAAGGAGATTTTGTTTGTTTCCTCCGCTTCGATAGTTGCAGTCGTTGAGTCAGCAAAAGAAATGCCGTTAAGCTCTGCCGTAAGCGTAAAGCTCCAAGTGCCCGTCTGGATTTCTATCTGTGTGCCGGTAAGAGCTGAAAGAGAGGTTGCTGTAGCAAGCGTTTGCTCCTCACCGCCGCTTCGCGTTCCGGTAAGCACAAGGTTGGAAAGAGCATCTGCGTCTGCATCATACGAAATGGAGCGGGCAGCCATCTGTGTAGAAGAGCGGAGCACCGTTGCAGAGCCGACCACCAGATACGTTTTTCCGTCAGCAGATGTCTTTTTGCCCGAAGAAGCATCAAGCACATTCGAGCAGGCGGTAAGCGCAAAAAGAGATGCCATAAGTACAGCAAGGCCACCCCCACTTTTCGCCTTAAACAAGGGCTTTTTCAATATCGTCTTTATGTTCATGCGTTTTCTCCTCGTGATTTATTCGCTATTTCTCTATTCTAATCCGTCATTCCAAACGAGGTGGTAAAATCAGAATCAGTGTACCAGCCGTAGAATGTGTAGCCGTCCTGCGAGAGTGCGTCTGGCTCTTCTGCCAAGCGCCCTTCGCTCACATACTGCGTACTTACGGTTAAGTCGTCAGCTTTGGTGTCAAAGCTGATTGTGTAGATTGCCGTCCAAGTAATCTGCGCCGTGTATGAATAATAGTTTCCGCTAGAATCGGTTGCAGAAAGTGCAATGTCGTACACGCCAGTTACCCATTCGCTTGCGTCAACCGTAAGCACGTTACCGATTTCGTCCTGCGTCTTGCCGTCAACTGTCCAGGTGTACGAGCTGTAGCCTTCGTCTGCGGTAAAGGTAAGCGTTGTCGGCACGCTATCGGTTTCTTCGGTGGTTGAGCCTGTCGAAACCTCTACATTAATGTCGCTTGTTTCGTCTACAGCGATAGTAACCGTCGTGCTGACCGTGCCGTCTTCTTCGGTATCATCTGAGCTGCTGCCAAAGGTAATGGTCACTCCGCGGGCACTCGTTACCGAAAAAGATTCATCTGAGGCTGTTATCCTCTGGGAATACGGTTTTGTCACTAGCGCATAGTCGGTGCTGCCGGCGGGAAGATAGGCATATTCGGTCACCACCAGCGCATTGTACGAGCCATCAGCCGCCAGATCTTCTATCGTCCAGGTGCCGAACGAAACGACACGCTCACTTTCATCAGATTCCGCACAGTAGTCCACCTGATAAAAGCCTTCGGTAAAGACAGAGTCGCCAGCTTTCGCCGCATCTGAAAGCGTGCCGATACGCCGCAGCGTGTAGGTGCCGCTGTCGCCGGAAACCGTGCCGGAAAGC
The DNA here is from genome assembly GCA_937891125.1 of uncultured Treponema sp. Taxonomy (GTDB): domain Bacteria; phylum Spirochaetota; class Spirochaetia; order Treponematales; family Treponemataceae; genus Treponema_D. The sequence continues at coordinate 7,048 of CALAEZ010000306.1, forward strand.
GGCTCATCATCCTCGACATATGCAGACCACAGCGGAAGCGGAATCAGATTATCGCCTGCCGTTATGCTTACCGTGCTGCTTTCCCCATACCACATAGGGCTCAGATAGGTTGCGCCGTCATACGTATATTTTAGATAGCAGAAGGCACGGGCATACACCGAGCTTCCTACAGGAATGGCGTCAAACGAAAGCGTTTTGCCGCTGGAGATGAATGCATGAGCTGACGCGCTGGTCGTTTGGGACGCCGTATAGTCGCCGAGCAGGGCAACAGTAACGCAGAATGACTCCTCAGAGGTTGCCTCGCCAGATTCTTCTTCGGCAGTCGCTTCCTCTACAGCCGCGCGGGCAATGCGCGATACAAGCGAGCCGTCAAACGAAAAGGTAACGGAAGCATTTCGCTGCTGATTAAAATTTGAACACGAAAAAAGCAGAACAGAAGCAAGCAGTGAACATAAAAAAACGATACTATTTTTCATAAGCGACTTCCTCCAAAAACAAGAAGCGGGCAACTACCCTCAAACATTGTTCAATTTTAATTCACAATCAAGGTATTAACAAGAGAATATTAAAGAAAAATAGCAATAAAAAGCAAAAAAAAGCGACTGCGCCAGTGGCTCTGGAGCTGTAGCTGTGACCGTGCAGCGGTTACCATGCAGCTGCGAGCGTGCAACAAGGCGCTCAGTCGAAGGAAGACGCCCGCTACAAACGCGTAAACAGGAGCCCAAACGAGCCCGGACCGCAGTTTATCGAGACAGCAGAGGACGCCTTTATAAAGTAGACGTTTTCAAACGCAACGCGGCGGAGCGCCTGCGCCCGTATATCCAGGAGCTCCTCGGAGGAAAGACCGGCGTAGGTAATAAAAAGAATGCGCCGGTCTATGCGGCTCGGATTTTTAAGCATGAAGCGAATATAGTGCTTCCAGACAGTGCTGCACCTGCCAAACTTAATCGAGCCGACCGTCATTCTGCCTTTTTTTATCACGATGACAGGGTGCAAAAGCAGCGCCTGACAGATTCGGTTGATGTGCGGCGAGATTCTGCCGCTCCGCGCTAAATATTCCGTGCTTTCCATAACAAAGCTCGTGCAAATCTTAGCGCGCTGCTTTTCAAGCTCACGGGCAAGCGCGGCGGCAGGCATATTCTCACTGGCAATGCGATGACAGGCGGCGAGCACTAACAGCCCCGTGCCGCTTGAAAGCTGGGCAGAATCGACCACAATGACATTCTGAAATGCCTGCGCCGCCTTTACGGCATTCGTGTAGCCGCGGCTTACAACCGACGACATCGTAATGTGAACGACATACTGCGCACGCGTCAGCTGCTCGGCAAAAAATGCCTCGTACGACTCCACCGAAGGAGCAGCACTCCGCGCATGGCGTTTTTTGTCGGCAACGTAGGCAAGTACGCTGTCGCAGTCGGCTTCCGTGCGGTCTAAAAACTCGCCATGCTCAGTTCGCACAAGGTAGGAATGAAGGGGAATATGCAACTTATCGACAAGCTCCTCTGGCAAATCGCAGATGCTGTCAGCAGACACCAGAAGCGGAATCACGTCCTTGTGCGTGCGCTCAAGCCGCCAGGAAGAAAGCGCCTGCGCTGATTCCTGTGTCAGCACCACCAGATTTTCTGGCAACAGCCGCAGCACGCACGCTTCAAGCAAGTCTGCATGGATAGGCTTTACTAAGTATGCGTCAAAGCCTTCTTTTGCATACAGCGCCTGGCTTTCGCTTTCCACATTTGCTGTTAGCGCCACCACCGGCGTCTGTGTACAAAGGCCGCCCACCTGCGTGCGCAGCGCATGCAGACATTGAATGCCGTCCATTTCGGGCATAAGGTGATCCATTAAGATGACATCGTAATGAGCAGAGCTCGTCTTGTGCAGACATTCCATGCCACTTTGCGCCGTTTCAATCTGCATGCGGGTGGCGCGCAAAAGCTTAACGGCAACCATCAGATTTGCTTCGTTGTCGTCAACAATCAGTATGCGGGCGCTGGGAGCTTCAAAACTCTGCTTGTAATGCTCACGCTCATTCAGGCTGTGCCGCTCCTCCAGATTCAGCACGCCAAGTTCATGCTCGTCAATAATTTCCTGCACCAGCGTTACCGTAAAGGCAGAGCCCTTTGTGTAAATGCTGCTTACCGAAATAGTGCCACCCATTAAATCAACAAGCTGCTTTACAATTGCAAGCCCTAAGCCTGTTCCTTCTATTCTGCGGTTTGATTTTTCATCAAAACGCTGGAACGCCTCAAACAAGTATGGCAAATGCTCTTTTTTCATGCCGATTCCCGTGTCCTCGACCGAAAACACCAGCTCAACGCGGCTCCAGTCAAGCTTGCGGCACTGCATAGAAAGCGTAACGGCGCCTTTTTGCGTATATTTGACCGCATTATTCAAGAGATTCAGCAGAATCTGCTTGATTCGTACCTCATCCCCAAAGAGCACACTCGGCACATTCGGCGAAATATCAACATGAAACTGCAGACCTTTTTCCTGCGCGCGCACCCAAACCATGTTGACAAGCTCTGAAAGCAGGTCGCCCGTTTTGTAGTTGACGTTCAGAATCTCCATCTTGCCAGACTCAATCTTTGAAAAATCAAGAATGTCGTTGACAAGCGACAGGAGCATTTTGCCCGCGCCCTGTATCTGCCGGGCATCCTCATACACCTCATCGCTAATTTTCTCGCGCAAAATCATCTCATCAAGACCGATAATCGTATTGATGGGCGTGCGGATTTCGTGACTCATGCTCGAAAAAAAACGGTTTTGGGCGCGGTTCAGTTCTTCAATTTCCTCGGCCTGCTTTTGAGAACGACGGCTTTCCATTTCGTAAATCCGAAACTGAAAGACAATCATCAGCGAAAGGAGCAGCGTTGCAAGCAAAAGGCTCACAAACACGTCAGTAAAGGCAACCGTATCTGAAAACAGCGTAATACATTCGGGTCGGAAATACGAAAGCGCAAACAGGCCGACAATGACGGCAATCGAAAGTGCAATAAAGAGAGAGCGCGCTTTTCCGGTAACAATAAAGCAGACAAACAGCGAGCAGAAAACAAGCCAGATGTTTGCACCGCCAGAAATGCCGCCGCCCGTTATAAAAAGCGCCGGCATAAAAAGGAGCGAAACGACTGCAGCGATGACAATGCCACCAATATCAGTGCGTTTTTTAGCAACAGCAATCACATACACCGTAAGAAAAAACACAAAGCCAGCGGCAAGCGCAAGAACGTTAGCCAGTGGCTCGCCTAGAATAACGGTGATTATCGTCATGCACGGCAGCATAAAAAGCATAAGACCAACAAGCAGACGGAACATGCGTTCCTGAAACGGGAGGTCTGGATTTCTGACAGCATTGTCCCAGTTCTTAAGAATCATGCGCGTCCTCCGTCAAGCGCTGTAAGCAGCTTTTGTAAAGCGGCGGCAGCCTCGTTTGTTTCAAAGTTTTCGATGAGCGACTGAATTTCTAAGAGCGATTCCCGCATGTTGGGTGCCTGCACTGCTGCTGGTTCTGGCGTCTGCACTGCCGCTGGCTCTGCCGACGCCGCCGTGTCTGGTGCCTGCACTGCCGCTGGCTCTGCAGACGGAACCTCGCCTAGCGATGCTGCCTCGTCTGGCGAATGCGCCACGTCTGGAGGCGTACCGTTAAGCGCGTCACAAAGGAGTAAAACAGCCTCAGAAAGCAAACGCATAAGCGCCTCATGCTTTTTACGCACCGTGTCACGGTCGTCATTTTTTGCGCACGTTTCAAGCTCAAGCGAAAGTGCCGAAAGCTCATCTAAGCCCACGGTCTTTGAAGCGCTCTTTAAGGCATGCACCTTTACGGCATACAGCGCAAGGTCGGCTTTTTCAAGGCTTTCGGTAAGCTCTGCGCGGCGCACGGCGGCGTCAGCAATGAATTTTTCAAGCATTTCACGATAAAGATCCTTGCTGTTTGCGCAGTAACTGAGCGCGGCATCCGTATGCACGCCAGAACCCGTAAGCGACTCAAACCAGAAAAAGCTATCGTCAAAAGAAGCAGCGGCGCCTCTTTCCGGCACACGCGCGGTAGCTACCGTCGAAAGCGCGGTAGCTGCCGTAGAAAGCGTGGCGGGTAAAGCCGATGTGTGCGCGCCATCTGCTGGTTTGTGCGCGGCGCCTAGCGATGTGTGCGTGTCGTCCGTGCACAAAGTTGCTCCTTCAGACGCAGTTCCTGTAGGAGCGCGTATAGGCGCTGCACGTGCAGGCACGCCTCCCGTGTCCACACTGTCTGCGGAACCCACGGCAGGTGGCGTAACAAATGCGGTACTTGGCAGTACTTTTTTTAGCACATGTTCAAGCTCGCTTGTTTCTATCGGCTTAGGCAAAAACGCGTCAAAGCCTTCCTTCAGGAACATTTCACGCGCACCGCTTACCGCATTGGCAGTCAGAGCGACAATCACCGTTTTTGCCTCACGCTTTGCAAGCAGCGCACGAATCTGGTGCATCGCTTCAACGCCGTCCATTTCTGGCATCATGTGGTCCATAAAGATGACGTCAAAATCTTCCCGCGCACAGATTTCAAGGGCTGCCGCCCCACTAACCGCTGTTGTCACCTGCATGCGGTAATCACCTAAAATGCCTTTTGCCACAATCAGATTCATCTCATCATCGTCAACAACAAGCACCCGCACGCTCGGACAGGCAAAATGCTTTTGAAACAGCCCCTCGATGCCTGTAAAGGGAATGGAGTCATTATTCAAAATGGTAACTATCGGAAGCGAATAAAACGGTTTTGCAATGAACTTGCAGCGCGTGGTGCATGGCAAGGTAAAATCTGCATTCGCAACAACCGCCACGACAATCTCGCGCGGAAGCGACTCAAAATACGCAGCCGCCTCCTCATATTCTGCACTTCCCACAAAAAGATGTGTAAGCGCAAACGACTGCTGCACATTTTTTAGGTCGCGCAGCGTTGACAGATCGGAAGAGCGTCGTGTAGGGAAAGAGTGTAGATCTCGGTGGTCGCC
>CALAEZ010000307.1 GCA_937891125.1 uncultured Treponema sp.
AAGTTCGGTTCACTCTTCGACGCTACTCAGACAATGGTTACAAAGATTGCTGACGGTCTGTTCGAAGTTCAGGTTGTTTCTTGGTATGACAATGAGAACTCATATACTTCTCAGATGGTAAGAACTATCAAATACTTCAGCGAGAACTGCTAAGGTTAGCATAGTTTAGCTAAGAGGGCACCTGTTTTATGCAAGTGCCTTTTTTGTTTGTGAAGTATTTGATAGTTCATTCGATTCAACAGGTCGCTTTTAACAGCAGAGCGAAATCGTTTCTGCTGTTTCTGAGAGTATTTTTGCAGAGTGAGCGAATGCTTGTTTTTCTTCTTCAGTTAATTTCATCTGCTTAATAGAAATAATTCCCTCTTTCCCGATCATACAAGGGACTGAAATGGCAACATTCTGTACGCCATATTCACCTTGCAGAACCAGCGAAACCGGAAAAATTTCATGGGTGTCGTTGATAATTGCAGAGACAACACGCGCTGCCGCTGCTGCAACACCATACGCGGTATATCCTTTTGCTGCAATGATTTTTGCAGCGGTTTTTCGCACGTCATCACTCATTATTGAGTGGTTTATAGACATTTTTTCGCCAACATCCAGTGAAAAATAGTCGTCTAAACTCATGCCCAGAATGCTCGCAGCGCTCCAAATGATACAGGAGCTATCGCCATGTTCTCCTAAGACAAACATTTCGGTCGACTTAAAAGAAACATCTACGAGCGTAGATATATAGCGCTTTAATCTTGTTGTATCCAATAAAGTTCCTGTGCCGATGACCCGTGTTCGGGCGGTACCCATTGTTTGCTGAATTACGAGCGTAATAATGTCTACAGGGTTACTGAGCGCAACAATAATAGCTGAATCATTGTATTTTTTCACTTCTTCAAAAATTTCTTTGGTAATTTGTGCGTTTTGCTGTACTAAATCCAGACGACTTTGTCCTGGTTTTTGCGCTGCTCCTGCGGTATACAGAATAATGTCAGCACCCTTTACTTTGTCATAGCCGCCGTAGCTTAATTTAGCAGTAGGGTGAAGAGAAAGACAGTCGGCATCTCTAAAATCTTCTATTTCGCCGGCGATTTTTTCTAAATTTCTGCCAATTAAAACAAGCTCCTGTATTTCATACATTCTTTGCAATTCTCTGAATGTTGCCATTCCGACATTGCCGTTTCCAATAACTGCTACTTTCATTTTATTCCTCCTGAGCGCATGTGTGCAGTAGTATTTTTGTTAAAAGCGTTGTTCTAGAAGGTTGTTCCTCACTTGCTACTGTATCATGTTGTTATTTGAAAATCTATGCTGTTTTTATCTAAAATTCAGCTTTTTTTAGGTGTACATGGGGAGTAGTGACTTTGCAGGCGCTTGTCACGGGATTTTCTTGATTTGCGTGCGTCTGTCATTTGCTCCTGTTTGTACTATTCGTTACAATGGTTGTATGAATCGTCTTTCGCTTATTTTTTCTGCCTGTATTTTAGTTTTTTCTTTTTCCGCGTTTTCTTGTACGCGTGTTCCCGAAATGACGTTAGAAGAAATCGAGGCTGCACGCGCTTCGCTTTCAAACACGCTTATTGAGCGCACGGTGCACCGCCCGCAGACTGCAGGAACGGAGTTTGCTCCCGGAAAAGTTGGCGGCACGTGGAATGACGCGATTTCCGGCGACCCAAAAAGCTTTAATCTTTTAATTGCAGAAAAAGACGGCTCTACAACTGCCGTTCTTTCGCCAATGGTGCAGTACCTTGCTGACTACGATATTTATAAGCGCGAATGGAAGCCGTATCTGGCTTCTTTTGAAATAAAGACTGACGAAGAAAATGACACGCTTGACGTTATCTACACGCTGCGTGACGACATTTACTGGACTTTTTACGAAAACCGCCATGAGCGCGTGCCGGTAACGAGCGATGACGTAATCTTCTGGTATAACGAGATTCAGGGAGATGAAGCGTGCGGCTCTTCTAGCTACAACAGACGCTTTATGCAGAAAGCTGACGGCACAGAAGCGGAAGTCACTATAGAAAAGCTTTCTGAAAAGAGCTTTGTCTTTCATTTTCCGACGATTATTGCTGAGCCAATTCTGCATACGAATATGGATTTTGGTCCTGCCTTTTTGTACAAGCCTGCAAAAGAAAAGGGCGGGGCAGAAGCGGTAAAAAATCTTTTTACGGTGGCAACGGACCCGCGCGAGATTCCTTCCTGCGGCCCGTATTTTCTGGTGGAATACACGCCAAGCCAGCGGCTTGTCTATAAGCGCAATGCTGACTACTGGAAAAAAGACGCAAACGGCGAAAGCCACTACTACCCCGAAGAGATGATAAGCTCGATTGTGGGCGACAATAACACCTCGTATCTTTTGTTTACACAAGGGAAGCTTGAAAGCTATAGCCCAACTCCAGAGCAGCTTGAAAGCGTTGTTGATGCGGCAAAAAATAAGCTGAATCCTGACGGCGAGCTTTTAGATGACAGCAAAAATCGTACTGACGGCTACACGGTGTTTAATGCTGACGGCGGCATGAATGCTTCATTCTGGAGCTTTAATCAAAATCCGCAGAACAAAGATGAGCCTTACTACAAATGGTTTACCAAAAAAGAGTTTCGGCAGGCGATGAGCTGCCTTTTAAATCGTGAGCGCATAATCAGCCAAACCTACCGCGGGCTTGGTGAGCCTACCTACAGCTTCTTTCCGAAAATCAACCGCTACTACGACGATGCGATTATGCTCCAATACCGCTACAGCCACGCACATGCGCAAACGCTTTTAGCCGCCGCAGGCTTTGTAAAGCGCGAAGACGGCTTTTTGTATGATGAAGACGGAGAGCGCGTAAGCTTTGACATAAGCTACACGGGAAATGCAACGATTTTTTCTGACATTGCGCAGATTATCACCGATGAATGCAAAAAAGAAGGCATTACCGTAACCCCGCGCCCTACGGATTTTCAGAAGCTTGTTGACCAGCTTATGTCCAGCTACGACTGGCAGAGCATTTTAATCGGCTTTGGCGGCGGCTCGGTGTTCCCGACGCAGGGAAGCAATGTATGGGTAAGCGATGGAAAACTGCACTTGTGGTATCCGCTTCAGAAAACGCCTGCCACTGACTGGGAAGCGCG
>CALAEZ010000308.1 GCA_937891125.1 uncultured Treponema sp.
GGTAGAAAGATAGCGTAAGACGCGGTCTAAAATGCGCTCAACGCCGCAGAGCTTTACTTCAGGGAGCGTTTCAAGGCGGTCTGCAATAGCCGGAAGCGGCGCATGTTTGTGCTTTGCGTCAGGACCTCCCAGCACCTCGCAGATAAAGCGGCGCGCGGTTCTGCCTTCGTCAACTCTGTCCATGTAGTCAGTTTCGTCTAGCTCGCGCTCTTCTTCGATAAGGCGGGCGGCGCGCTCTAGTGACACAATTTCCGTGCTTGAAGCGAAGCTGTTTGTGTAGTGCGCGCCATCGGGAGCTGCGGCTGCGCCCAAGCCAGAGCCTGTATCTGCGGGTGCATCGACGCTTGCGTCCGGACTGCCGCCAGACTTTACCGCATCCGCATTTTGCACCAGCTCTTTTTCACCGGAAAGAGCCTGAAGAAAAGCCGATTTTCCGCTTCCCGCCTCGCCGATGACTAGCCACGCCTCTCCTGCGCGCATTTCCCAGTCAACGCGGTCAATAAAAATCGTATGTAAATCCTGCACACGGCAGTTTTTAATCGAAATAAGTGAATCAGACATAGGCAAACTGTACCCACTTTACGCCGTGTACGCAAGCGATACGAAGCCACAAAGCGCACGTCCCGAACCGCGAAGCAAACAGTTTTTCATGGTGCAAGTGGCTCCGTTCTGTGCTACACTGCTTGCAGGAGCCGAGACGCAGTATGAATCTTCTTACAGACGATGAAATCATAACGGTTATGGAGCGATTTAAGGCGCAAAATCCTGAGCCAAAGTCTGAGCTTGAATACAGCTCGCCGTTTACGCTTTTAGTCGCGGTGGTGCTTTCGGCACAAGCAACAGACAAAAGCGTAAACATTGCCACCCGAAAGCTCTACAAGGTTGCCGATAGCCCTGAAAAAATACTGGCACTCGGCGAAGAAGGTCTTATTCCTTACATACAGTCAATCGGATTATACAAATCAAAGGCGCGCCATGTGATAGGCTTGTGCCAAAAGTTGCTGTCAGATTTTGCTGGCGTGGTGCCGCGCGACCGTGAATCGCTGATGTCGCTGCCAGGCGTGGGGCGCAAAACGGCAAATGTGGTGCTGAACGTTGTCTGGGGCGAGCACACCATGCCGGTAGACACGCATCTGCTGCGCATTTGTCCGAAAATCGGGCTGGCAGAAGGAAGCACGCCGCAAGCAGTCGAAGAAAGCCTTGTTGCGCGTATTCCGGATGCGTACATGCAGCATGCGCACCACTGGCTTATTCTGCACGGGCGCTACGTGTGTACCGCACTCGCACCAAAATGCAACACTTGCTTGCTTAGCGATATATGTAAGCACAATGAGCCTTGAGCTTGCTGTGCCGGAAGCGTGCGGCAGTCGGCGGATTTTGCTGCTACCAGCTGACCGTCCAGCTCTGTTCCCTGGTGCTCGTGAGTGTTTCTCCTAACGAAACGGCTGCGGTTGTCTTTTTTTTGCCGTCGGGCGAGGTAAGCGTTATTTTGAGTGTTCCTGCCGTCAAATCCTCTGCAAACTGCTTACCGTACAAGCTTGCAAGCAGCTCGGTGTAGTCGGTAACGGTGGTCGCTTCTGCGCTTTCGTCAAGCACTGGAATCATCAGCAGGTCAAAGTAGAGCCGTGCGTCCTCGCTTGACAGCATGTAGAGCATACCAAGCTGGCGCGGCCCAAGTGTGAGCGTAAGCGAATTTTTTGTGCGGGTAAGCAACCCAGTTGCCGGGAGTGCGCCTTCGCTTAACGAGCGGTACACGGCGGTTGCCGCAATGTCTGTCGGTGTGGGATTTTTTGCCGCAATGTCAGAAAAGCCACAGTCGGTAAGCACGGTGCTAATGTCACTTGCAGGAATAACCGGCATGGCGTCGTCAACACTGCCGCTGACTGCAACGACAAACGAACGCAGCGTATCTGCCGCTGCTGGTGAAAAGCCTGCTTTGAATGCAAGCGAGATTCCGTTTTTGCTGTCTGCCTGCACGGTAAGCTCTGGCGAGCAAGCGGTCAGCGTGCAAAGAATGGCGGTAGCGCACAGTGCTGCAAAAAAAGCCTTTTTAAGCATTTCTGCTGTCTCCTAAACCATAAACTGGTCAATCTGATTACCGATGTCGGCGATTGAGTCGCGCATTTTGCTAGAAATCGTGCTGAGCGCGGCGCCTGTTTCGTTGATTTTGCGCGCACCGGCAGACATTTCGTCCATGCTTTGCAGCATTTCGCTAGTTGCCTGCTGCAGGTTCTTTACTTCGTCCAGAATTGCCTGGTTACCGGCAGACATTTCAGATGAAGCGGTGCGCACTTCGCTGGTGCTGTCGTTCATGGTATGCAGCACATCGATAATCTGGCGTGAGCCGACCGTCTGCTCTTCCATTGCCGATTTAATCTGGCGCACCAGCTGGTCGGTATCTGCAATTTTTGACGAAACCGAGTTGAACGCCGCGCTAGACTCTGCACTTGCCGCAACAACCGTTTCAATCGAATCTTTTATTGACTTAAGCTGCGTGCCAATCGTCTTTGACTGCGCGGTTGATGTTTCTGACAGCACACGAATTTCGTCTGCAACGACGCTAAAGCCGCGTCCCGCATCTCCTGCATGAGCTGCTTCAATCGCCGCATTCATGGCAAGCAGGTTTGTCTGGCGGGCAATGTTGGCAATCGTGCGGTTCGCTTCCTGCAGCATTTCTGACTGCGTTTCAATCTGAGCGATTTTTTCGTTAACGTCCAACTGCTTGGCGGCGCCGTTCTGCGCGTCTGCCTGTAGCAGTCCGAACGACTCTGCCATTTTGTCAACCGATGCGTTAACCGACGAAATGTTACCAATCATCTCTTCAACCGCACTTGACGCTTGTGAAACGCCATCTGCCTGGCCGGCAATCATGCGCTCAAGCGAGGTGATGTTTGACGCAATCTGGTTGACGGCGCCGACCGTTTCTGAAACGCTGTCGCTCTGTGTCTGAATCTGGTCGTGCACATTCTTGATGTTGGCGATGATTTCATCGATAGATTGCGCCGTTTCCTGCGTGCTTGCGTCCAAATCGTTACCGGCGCCGTTCAGCACGTCCTTAGAGCCTTTTATCTGCGCGATAATGCTCTGGAGCTTTTCGGTAAACTTGTTAAAGCCGATGACGACCGATCCGATTTCGTCTTTTGTCTGCACGGCAATGCGCTGAGTCAGGTCAGCATTTCCGGTTGCTATTTCATGGATAGAGGAGTCAACCGTTTTGAGCGGCTTTAAGCTGACGGTCAGCAGTACAACGCAAGCAACGGTTGCTGCAATCACCGTGATAATCAGAATGCCCAGAATGATGTACGACAGGAAGATGAGCCCGCCAAAAAAGTCTTTATACGGCGCGGCACAGAATACCGCCCAGTCACAGTTTTCGCCGACCGGCTGATAGGCGCATGTCATTTTCTTTCCACTAAGCGTCTCGGTATATGCGGCGCTGCCAGTTTTGCCGCTGCGGATTTCTGCCATAATTTCTTGCGGAATTTCCTGTGAGCCGCCGTCACCTTCAAACTTTCCGATAACCGCGCCGCTTTTCATGTTGATGACAACCGGATGCGCGTTTTTTCCAACTTGCATAACCGATACAATCTGCGACAAAGAATCACCAAAGGTAATCGCCGCAAGCACGCCCTGCGGCACATGGTGGTGGTTAAATACAGGAACCGCGTAATACATGAGCGTCTGACCGGCAGCTGCATCAAACACAGGGTCTGAAACGATTTGCTTTCCTTGCATGGCTGCGGCAAAAAAAGATTCCCGAGAGCCGTTTACCAGCTCGCGGCCTAAGTTGTAGCCGTTGCCGTTTTTGTCGTAGTAGATAACGTTCTTAAACTTTGTCAGATTGCGGCGGGCAAGCGAGCCAACCGCCTCGTTTTTTTCAACAAGGCTTGCCGCATTGTCTTTCATAAACGGCTGCGTTGCAAAGGCTTCGAGCATCGTAAAATAGTTGGTGTTGACCGCGTAGACTTCGCTTGCGATTTTTGCCGTTACGTTTGCAAGATTTTCCTGCACCGATTCCGAGATAACACTGCGCGAGATAAGCTGCGCCACAATGCCGATAAGCAGGTTAGAAGAGAAAACAACGCTTAAAACCATGACCAGTAATTTTGATTTTAATGAACGCATGGCTTAATGGTACGCTGTAAAGTGCCATTTTATCAAGAGAAAAAACGCAACCTTTAGCATTTTGTGGTCAAAACAAAGGTGACACCTTGCGAACTTGCTAGTCTGGTCGTATCATCGAAACGATTATGCATTTTTCGGTAGCGACTACTGTCGCGGGCATTTATAAGGAGGCGTGATAAAATGAAGAATCGAACTGTTTTTTGCTTTCAAATGGCTACGATTGCAGTCTGTGCAGGCTGTGTGCTTGCAGTAAGTGCATTGTCTGGCTGCAGTGCAAAAAAGCAGCAGTCTGCAGATTCAGATGTGCTTACCTTTATGCTTATCGACAATGAAGGTAATCCGCTCTCTGGCACCAATGCAAATACGGTTATCAACACTATGGAGCAATGGACGGGCAGCAAAATAAGCTTCCAGTTTGTGCCGAACGATTCATACAATGACCAAGTCCATGCACTCTTAAAAACGCCAGCATCACTTCCGATGATTATGAGCGTGAATAAGCTTGATCAGGACATTATTGCAGCCGTGCAGCAGGATTTATTTTGGGATTTGAACGATTTTATCTGGGACAGCGCAAAATATCCGAATCTGTCAAAAGCAAACAAAAATGTCTGCAAAAGCCTTGAAGTGAGAGGCAAGCTCATCGGGCTGTACAAGGCTCGCGACATCGGCAGAAACGGGTTCGGCTACCGCACGGACTGGGCGGAAAAGCTTGGTCTGCCTGCTCCCCGCACGCCAGAAGATGTCTACAACATGATGAAGGCGTTTGCCACGCAAGACCCTGACGGCAACGGCATTGACGACACCTTTGGGCTTGCCATGTGTAATTACACCGGCCCGTTTGACATTATTCAAACCTGGTTTGGCTGTGGTAACGGCTGGATTGAAGAAAACGGCAAGCTGTTGCCTGTGCACCAGACTGCCGCCTACAAGGATGCGCTCGACTGGATGCGCCGCCTGTACGAAGAAAAGCTTATTCCGCAGGATTGGCGCACGCGCGAAAGCAAGTACTGGCAGGATCAGGTAAAAAACGGCGAGGCGGGCATGTTTGTCGATGTCATGGACGGCTCACGCCGCATCTGGGATAACTTTGTGAACGGCAAGATTCCGTCGGTTGTTGACCCGGAAAAAACAGCGACCATGACGCTTGTCGGCCCGATAAACGGTGCCACGCTTGCAACCGCCGGCTACAACGGCTTTATTGTGATTACCAAAACTGCTGCCACCCGCGAGCAGGTAGAAGCCTGCCTGCATTACCTCGATAAAATGTGTGACGATGAAATGATTATTCTGGCGGCGTACGGCCTAAAGAATGTGCATTATACCATTGACACCAGCGGCTATCTGGTGCCCAATGCCGACAAATCTTCCTCAAAAGCCTACAGCGCCTTAAACCAGACGCAGTGCTTTATTCCGCACGGGCTTTCTGCTGCCAAGCCTTCTATCAAACAGACAGACCGCAAGCTTAAAGAGCTGGAGGTGATTGCCTCCAATGAAAAATATGCCGTGTTCAATCCCGCGCTGTCGTTCCTTGCAAACTCGCCGACGTATGCAAAAAGCGGCTCTCGGCTCGATAAGCTCATTTCTGACGCCCGTACGCAGTACATCTGTGGCGAAATAAACGAGCTGGGGCTGCAGGACGCCTTTGACCAGTGGAATAAGCAAGGCGGAACGGCAGTGCTGTCAGAAGTAAACGAGCAGTACCGCGCTGCCAAAAAGTAGCGGCAGACGGGGAAACAAGCACATGCAGGACACATCAATGCAACACACACAAGACACGCACGGTCAGGGCGCATCGGCGCCTGTTACGCACGATCAGGGCATGCAGCCGCCGTGTGCTCTTACCGCAAGCAGGTCGGCGCTAGCGGCAGTCGCCCCCGTTCCGCCGATGGGCTGGAACAGCTACGACTACTACAACACCATGGTAAACGAAGAGCAGATTCGTGCGAACGCCGCATATATGGCTGAGCATTTGCGTGAGAGCGGCTGGGAATACGTTGTCGTTGACATTCAGTGGTCAGACCCAATCGCCGGTAGCCAAAATGACAAAAACGTGCAGTACATACCGTTCAGCCGATTCTGCATTGACCAGTGGTCGCGCCAGATTCCGGCGTCAAACCGCTTTCCGTCGAGTGCGGGCGGCAAAGGCTTCAAGCCGCTTGCTGACTACGTTCATTCGCTCGGGCTTAAATTTGGCATTCACATTATGCGCGGCATTCCGCGCTTTGCCGCCCACGAGCATTTGCCTATTTTGACGCACGACGGCGCGCCGGTAACTGCCGACATGATTGCAAATCCGTACTCGGTCTGTCGCTGGAATGCCGACATGTACGGCGTCGATGCGTCAAAGCCGTATGCGCAAGACTACTATGATTCGATTTTTGCGCTGTATGCAGATTGGGGCGTTGATTTTGTGAAGGTTGACGACATCTGCAACACGAGCATGTATCCGACAAATCCGTATTCAGCAGAAAAGGAAGTGGAGATGATTGCTGCCGCCATCGAAAAAAGCGGCCGCAGCATGGTGCTATCGCTTTCGCCCGGACCTGCCGTTATCGAAAAGGCGCAGCACTACAAGGCATTTGCAAACATGTGGCGCATTACCGATGATTTTTGGGACGACTGGCGGCTCTTAAAAGCAATGTTTGAGCGCTGCGAGGTATGGCAAACACACACGGGCGGCGGCAGCTGGCCAGACTGTGACATGCTGCCGCTGGGTATGCTCGGCTGGGGCTGGGGACATGGCGCGCGCAGAACCAATTTTACGCCCGACGAGCAGCGCACCATGCTGACACTGTGGGCTATCTTCCGCTCGCCGTTGATGATTGGCGCAGACCTGCCGCAGCTCGACAGCGACACGCGCGCCTTGCTCACCAATACTGCCGTTCTTGCCATGAACCGCCTGCCGACGCCGGCGCGACAGGTTTCTGCCTCCTGCCACCAGTCGGTCGTCATTTGGGAAAACACGGCGAGCGAGGGCACGTATCGCGCGTACTTTAATCTGAGTGACGAGGTGCAGGAGGTGACATTCTTGCTTGATGAGCCAGCTGCCTCTGCTAGTGACGCAACGCTCGCCGCCGCGCCCGGCACTGACAGCAGTTCGCGTGCCGCGCCCGGCACTGCCAACAAAGCTTGCGCAGCAAAAGCCGTCCGCGATTTGTGGAAAGGAACTACCGTTCCGCTTGGTTCCACCCGTACGCTTTTGCCCCACGCCTGCTGCGCCGTGCTTTTTCAGTAGCTGCGTGCTTTCACAGCGCTTTTTTAGTCGATTGACGCTTACTTTAAGATTCTGTATGATTAGTTTTTTGTGGGAAGTCATGCGCTTTCTGCATAAATCTACGTTTACGGTATGCTTTTATTCCTTTTTATATTGACAATGGCGTTGCTCCTTGCGCTTTTTAGCGCTGTGCAAAAGCGTAGGCAGCTTTCTAAATACGTTCGTCATTATTTTTATGCGCTCATTATTCCCACTGTTGCACTATACGGCATTCTCTTTTGTCGCGCGCGCTTACCAGTCCTCATATCGTATCATCTCTACGGAATCGGAACGCTGTGGCTACATTATCGTCTGCTTACGTTTGTCTGTGCATACTGGAATATCCGTTACACTAAAAGCGCTTGGCATACGCTCCTGGTGGCGCTTATTTGCGTGGATATTGGCAGTCTGCTGGTAAACCCGTTTTTGCATCAGCTGTTTAGTGTTGTGTACGTGCCCTGGCAAAAGCTATCGTATCAGATTCAGCCACATGCAGCCTTTGCAACGCATTATATTTTTCAGTTTGCGCTCGCTGTCAGTGCATTTCTTGTGTATGCAAAAAAACTGCTGACATCCTCCCGCTTGTACACTGAGCGCTACGCGGTGCTGTTCCTCGGACTGATTATTATTACCCTTGTTGAGCTGTACAAGGTTATCGTGCACAGCCCTGTTGACTATACGCCGTTTGCCTATCTTTCGTATGGCGTGCTGCTGGCGTTCTATGCTATTTTTCAGCGTCCCTCGCAGATTACACATCAAATGCTGTCGCAGGTGGTGTCGCACATTTCTGATGCCATCATCTTTCTTGATGTAAACGGCGAATGTGTATACATGAACGACAGCGCCGCACACCTGCTGAACATTTTGCCAACCGAGCTTGATTTAGCAAAATCGCGGCTTGCACATTTTTTTGAGCTTGAAGACCAGTGGTCGGCAGAAGCGTTTGTAAAGCGAAAGGATTTTACGCGCGACTACCTCGAATACAGCTACGAAACAGAATTTCACCGCGTTTACGACTACAACGGCGTCTATTCCGGCGCATTTATCAGCATTCGTGACCG
>CALAEZ010000309.1 GCA_937891125.1 uncultured Treponema sp.
AGAGAAATATCCAAATATGTTTTTTTATTATTTACTGATTTTGTATAGCTTGCTTCTTCCTTTTTTACCACATTCTTCAAGGAGATTCATGTGTGTATATAGCCATATTAAAAGACGTGCTTGTTTTTCAGCGTTCATTCTGCTTGATTTATTGAGGTTTGTTATTTCGGGAAGCATTGAAATTGCTTTTGAAAGCTCTGGTGTGGAAAAAGATTCAGAAAGCGATGGGGGGATAAGAGAAAGGTAGTCTTCCTTGTTTTTGAAATATTTTTTTTTAAGAATTGAATTGAGTCTCTTTTCTAATGGAATCCAGTTCTTTAGAAATCTTCTGCTTTTGTTTATAAGTTGTGTAGGCGTATCGGTTTGCTGTCTTGTTTCGGTTATCTCGATAAAAATAATTTCAAGTGTGAAATTTTTTTTCGTTAAAAGGTGATATATCCCCGTAAGGTCTCGAAAAATGCTATAGATGGTTTCTGTTCGAGGGCTTTTTCGTTTTTTTAAAAATATACCTTTTTTGCTATATGTTTCTATTGTTTTAGAGATAATTACTGGATGGACGATAGTTACGGTAAAACCGTTTGAAAGTAAATCTTCTGTTTTTTTTGCAAGCTTAGAAACGTTCTTCGTCTGTATTTCTATAACTTTTTTTTCTGCATAGACAATGTCGCAAATCCAGTTTTGAATGGGGATTTCTGTTTTTCCGTTATATTCAAGTGCGTAGAGCTTTTTTAACGTAGCATGTAGCTTTGATTCGTTGTAGGTATTAATCATGGTAGTTGAAAAAAGAACTGCTCTACAAACATATAGTTTATAAAGTAATCTTATTATTTTTTTTAAATTATCGGCATTTTTAACATTGACATTACCTTTTTTGTCAGTAAAATGTAATTAAGTGGGAAAAAATGGGAGAAAGTGGTAAATAGTGGTATGAACCTTCTTATTGGAGAGTACCGTAACACACTGGATGAAAAAGGTCGAATTCTTTTTCCTTCAAAGTTACGGACTGCTTTAACAGAAAATCGCCTCTTTGTTACCAAGTCACTGGATAGGTGTCTGTGGCTATATACTCCTGAGCGTTGGTTTGAGTTGCAGACGAAGTTGATGGAAAATACATCTTCTTTTTCTGAACGAGACCGTAAAATTCGTCGTTACCTTTTAGGCTCTGCGCAAGAAGTGGAGTTTGATAAGGCTGGTCGTATTTCTATCCCACAAACATTACGAGATTTCGCAAATCTTTCTAAAGACTGTGTAATTGTCGGTTCGGATCGTTACATAGAGCTTTGGAATGCAGAAACGTATGATGTTATCGCTGAAGAACCTCCGACGGCGGAGGATTTTGAGGCTGTTGACATTAAATTTTAGTTTTTTTTTGAGGATTATTGTGGAAATAGTTCATACTCCGGTTTTACTTCAGGAGTGCTTGCATTACTTGAGTCCAGTAGGAGAGTCGTTTGAGCGTACTGCATTGATGATTGATTCTACGCTTGGTGAGGGTGGGCATTCTTGTGCGTTTCTACAATCGTTTCCTGATTTGCGTATTATTGGACTTGATGCTGATGCCGGCATACAAGCTCGTGCGAAGGAACGGCTTCGACCGTTTGGAAGTCGTATGCGCTTTTATAATGGCTGGTTCAGTGATTTTTATAGTAATTTTCCGTCAGATGCGGAAAAACCGAATCTGATTTTGTTTGATTTGGGAATTAGTGTGTATCACTATGAAAAATCAGGCAGAGGATTTTCGTTTCGGTATGACGAGCCACTTGATATGCGCTTGAACGCAGAAAGCGGACAGTCTGCTGCGGACATTGTGAACGATTTGCATGAGGAGGAGCTTGCAAATCTGATTTACTTGTACAGTGACGAAAAGTTTAGTAGGAGAATTGCAAAAGCGATAGTGGAAGCTCGTAAGGGCGGAAAAATCGCTACATCAAAGCAGCTTGCCGATATTGTATATGGCGCAGTCCCAGGACAGTATCGGCACGGCCAAATACACCCGGCAACACGTACCTTTCAGGCGCTTCGTATCGCGGTAAACAGCGAATTGTCGCGTTTGCCTCGTGCGCTGCATGATGCATTTTCGGTCTTGGCTATGGGCGGGAAAATGGGCGTTATTACGTTTCATTCGCTAGAGGATCGCATTGTAAAGAGTTATTTCAGAAACCTTGGCAAACAGTGTGTGTGTCCGCCAGAGCAAGCGGTATGTAGCTGTGGTGGAACTCCTTGTGCTGAAGTTTTGACGCGAAAGCCCATTGAACCGACTGCAGAAGAAGTGCGCGTAAATTCGCCGAGTAGAAGCGCAAAACTTCGAGTGGTGCGAAAGCTACGTAATGCAACTGAAATGCATTTGTTGCAGACGGAGGTAATAGAATGAGCAAGAAAAATGCTTTTTTGAGCAAATTGTTCATGTACGTGTCCGCTGTGCTTATTCCGCTGTTGTTAGTGGTGGCAGCATTTCAGGCGAGCCGATATAAAAAGCTCGAACGGGAAGTACTTGCGCTGGAAAATAAGCAGGTTGAGCTTGTAGAGGAAAATCGCAAGCTTATTTCAGATATAAGTGTGCTTTCAAGTAGCGACCGTATAGAAACGCTTGCTGAAAATGAGCTTGGAATGCATAAGGCAAAATCGAACGAAATTGTTCGGGTGGAAATAAAAGGAAGTCAGTATGAGTGATGTGCCGACAGCAAAAGATGAAGCGTCGTTATTAACGGGAGGTGAGTTGCTTTCCGCAGTAAACGGCGAATGCATTGGAAAAACAGATATCGCTCATCTTTGCTTTACGTCAGTGGTAACGGATAGCAGGGCTGTCAGCGCAAACGCTCTTTTTATTCCGCTTATTGGTGAAAATCAAGATGGTCACGCGTATATACCACAGGCGCTTGAAAAAGGTGCGTCTGTCGTGTTTGTGGCAAAAGCAGTGTATGAAAAAAATCGTACGCTGTATGAATCTCTCTCGGCTTTGCACGGTGATGTAGCCTTTATCGCCGTTTTTCATACTATGCACGCTCTACAGGCTGCGGCAGCTTGCTATGTCAGCAAGTTTCCGCAGCTTGTTCGCTGTGCTGTTACTGGCTCGAGTGGCAAAACAACAACGAAAGAAATTACTGCAAGCATTTTGCGTCAAAAATATGCGGTTGTTACCAATAAGGGAAATCTAAACTCGGAAACAGGCTTACCGCTTTCTGTATTTCAAATTCGCAGGGAACATACGCTGGGACTCTTTGAAATGGGAATGAACCGCGTAAATGAAATCGGCGAGATTGCCGCTGTCTTAAAACCAAACTATGGCATAGTAACAAATATTGGTACGGCTCACATCGGCATTTTAGGCAGTCGAGAGGCAATTGCCGAAGAAAAGAAAAAGATTTTTACTTATGTTGACAAAAATGGTTGCGCTGTTATTCCTGCCGATGATGATTTTGCTGATTTTTTAGCAGCAGGCGTGTGCGGAAAAATCGTGCGTTATGGCACACAGTCAGCGCTACTTGAGCAATTAGGCGTGCATGATGTGCAGTTTGCTGGCGTTCAGGGAACGTTCTTTATGCTTGACTCCTGCGCGGTACATCTTCCTCTTCCTGGTGTCTATAATTTTAAAAATGCGCTTGCGGCAATTGCTCTTGCACGGCAGTTAGCTGTTACTTCAGAGCAAATTAAGGCTGGTATTGAGGCCCTTGATGTTGCAGAAAGCCTAGGAAGCCGTAGCCGTATTCGGCGCGGTTTTTACACGGTGCTTGAAGACTGCTACAACGCAAATCCAGATTCCATGCAGAAGGCGCTTGAGCTTTGCGCAGATGTAACGCTAGGCGCGGGCTGCAAAAAGGTGCTGGTGCTGGGCGATATGCTTGAGCTCGGAAGTGAAAGTGTAAAAGCGCATGAGGCGGCTGGAAAGCAGGCAGCACAAGTACAGCCTGATATGATTGTGTTTATGGGCGAAGAAATGCAGACAGCCTACGAGGAGGTAAAAAAACTGCTTCCTGAAGCGCGGCTTTTTTATGAGCACGAGCATACTGATGAGGCAGTTTTGCGCGCTGTACACGCAATTCTTGCTTTTGCGCCAAAAGGAAGCTTTGTACTCCTAAAAGCCTCGCGCGGAATGGCGCTTGAGCGCTTTTTGCCGCAGCTTTTAGGTGAAGAAGCGAGCACAGGAGGCGCGGCTTGAACTTTACCTTTTTTACCGAACGCCCCGCTGACAGCTATCGCAAGGCTGACACATCGCTCATTGTTATGACATTTCTCTTGTGGGGACTGGGAATGGTTACGCTCTATATCTGCTCATCAGGCTTTGGTGAGCGGGCGTTTGGCGATTCCTTGCATTTTGTCGTGCGCCAGCTTTTAAGCTCGCTTATTGGTTTTATTGCACTCTTCTTTTTTGCGTCATTAAAGCTTGAGGTAATACGGAAGCTGCTTCCTGTTATTGTGTTTGCCTCGATAATACTCTGCCTTTTGACATTCGTGCCTGGTATTGGCGTTGAACGTAATGGCGCACGACGCTGGATCCGGCTGCCGTTTTTTTCAACATTTCAGCCGTCGGAATCGATAAAATTTGCATTGGTGCTTTTTCTTGCTAATCTGTTTGATAAGCAGTCTCGTGCGGTTACCGAAGAAGAAAAATCGGTTTTTCCTGCGTTTTTAGGGCTCGTTATATTTACCGGCGTCATCTTCTTGCAGCAGGATTTTTCAAGTGGCATGTTTGTGTTTTTGCTCGGACTTGTACTCTTTTTTGTAACGGGGGCTAAGCTTTCCTGGCTGTTCCCATTTGCCGGACTGGGAATTCCGCTTGCATCGTTGATGATTTTGCTTGAGCCGTTTCGCGTCAATCGTCTTATTGGTTTTTTTGCGCCAGATAGCTACCAGCAGACCTTTAACTATCAATCTTTTGCTTCGCGCCGTGCAATTAGCGCAGGCGGCTTTTGGGGGCAGGGCATTGGAAGCGGCTTAACACGCATTAACAGCATTCCTGAGGTACAGTCTGACTATGTGTTTGCTGGCTGGACAGAGGCGATGGGCTTAATCGGCGTTATTCTCTACTTTGTACTGCTCGGCGTTTTTTCCTGGCGTGCGTTTACCTGCGCCAGCCGCTGCAGCGACCGCTTTGGTGCCTACGGAACTTTTGGTTTTGCGACAGCCATTGTCGCACAATCGCTGATGAATATTGCAGTTGTCGGTGGGGTTATTCCTACAACAGGAATCCCGCTGCCGTTCTTTTCTTCTGGTGGTTCTTCTATCATATTCACGCTTGCTATGTGTGGCTTTATGATAAATGCTTCCCGTTTGGAATCTGCGGAAACTGTTCAACATACAAGGGGAGCGCTTGTTTATGAGTGATTTTGTGTTTCATGGATTAGAGGATTTTGAACGAGCTGCAGCAAAGAAACAGGTGCAAAGCGACAGTAAAACGGTCGCTGTAAAGCTTATTTTAGTTGTGCTTTGTATGTTGCTTTTTGTCGAAGCGCTTGCGTATTTTTTTGTCGTTCCGTGTATGGGAGCGGTAAAAATTGTCTGGCATGGGCTTACCAATTATACGGTAACCGATATGAGTAGCGTCATTGCGCCCGTGAGTCAAAAAAACTGGATGCAGTTTAGCCGCGAGGAAGCACAGTCGCTTGTAGCAACTGTTCCTGGTATTGAAGATGTGCAGGTTATAAAACGCTTTCCCGACCATGTTTCGATAAAGGTGGTAGAGCGGACACCTGTTGCCATGACCTTTGTGTCGCTGGGGGAGCGCACGGTTCCCATTCAGATTGACCGCCACGGAGTGCTGTTTCCGCCATCTCATACGGCGCCGAATGCGGTGCGCCTTCCGCTTGTTTCTGGCATTCCGGTTGAGAATATTCCTGAGGGAATGAGAATTCCACCGAAGTATCACGCACTTATGGAGCAGATTGCGACAATAAAGGAGTTGCCACAAGATTATTTTGCTGCGGTAAGCGAAATTCATGTTATGCCAAAGGAATACGGTAACTATGAACTGGTGTTATATCCGATTCATTCAAAGATAAAAATCCTGACAGATAGGCAATTGAATGAAGACGCATTGCAGTATATGATAGTCATGCTTGATGTGGTAAATAGCATTGAGCCTGATGTTGCTGAGATAGATTTGCGGTATGGCTCATTTTCATACCGGGCGCGAAAGAATATCGCAGATGTAGGAGAAAAAAGTTGACGGATATTATCGTTGGATTAGATATCGGCACGAGCTTTGTCCGCGCTGTTATCGGAGAAATTAACGAAAATAACGACATTGAAATTATTGGTGTTGCCAAAAAAGAGTCGAGCGGGCTTCGTAACGGCGTCATTGTTAATATCGAAGCAACAATGGATTGCTTAAAGGCTGTTATTGAAGAAGCCGAGCAGGTTGCCGGCTATGAAGTAAGCTCGTGTATTACCGGCATTGGCGGCGTGCAGATTGAAAGCATGAATTCAAAGGGTGTTGTCGCTGTTTCTTCGCACGGAAAACGCGACCGCGAAATTACGCAAGCAGATGTTGACCGCGTGCTTGAGGCGGCAAACGCCGTGCAAATCCCCATGGATAGAAAAATGCTGCATGTGATTCCGCAGGAATACATTGTCGACGGAAATCCTGGCTACAAAGACCCCATAAACATGATTGCAATCCGCCTTGAGGCAGAGGTACACATTGTGACTGCTTCTAAGACGGCGATTCAAAATATTACGTCATGCGTAAATCGTGCCGGCTACCAACTTGACCGTGTTATGCTTAAAACGCTTGCCTGTGCAGAAGCCGTCATGCATGATGACGAAAAGGATTTAGGCTCAATCATCATTGATTTGGGCGGCGGAACGACAGACGTTCTGGTGATTTTGCACGATGCGCCAATTTGTACGGCCTCAATTCCCGTTGGTGGCAATCTGGTAACAAACGACATTGCCATTGTAAAAGGCGTGCCGACCGCGATTGCAGAGCGCATAAAAGTTGAAAGCGGCTGCTGCTGGCTGGGGCTACTTGATAAAGATGAGGAAGTGCTTATTCCTGGCATTGCAGGACGTGAGCCTGAGCAGACAACGAGAACTGAGCTTTGCCAAATTATCCAGCCGCGCATGGAAGAAATCTTTACGATGGTGCGTGAGGAGATTATGCATCGGGCGAGTGTTAAGCAGCTTGCCGGCAACATTATTCTGACGGGCGGCGGTGCGCTTATGCCTGGTGTTGTAGAGCTTGCAGAAACCGTTTTTGGTACTTCTTCGGTACGCATTGGTATGCCGGGCAACTTGGGCGGCATTGAAGAGCAGTATCGAAGTCCGGCGTATGCAACGGCAGTTGGTTTAGTAACAGCGAATAAGGCGCTTGTGCTTGGGCTGCATGAAAAAAAGCCACATCGGCATGGAGAAACTACCAGTTCCGACGCGTCAGGTGACGGCTTTTTGCAAAAGCTAAAGAAAATGTTTTTTTAAGATAGGGCACCGAGGAATGGTGCATGGTGGGAGGACATAATGTTGGATTACACGGTTGTTAATGATTCAGGAACAAGCTTGAATGTAGCAAGCCCGACAATTATCAAGGTTATTGGGTGTGGCGGTGGCGGAAGCAATGCCGTAAACCGCATGATAGATGCAAACATTCAAAACGTTGAATTTATTGCACTGAATACAGACTTACAGGCGCTGGCAAAATCAAATGCGCCGACTCGTATTCAAATCGGGCAGAAGGTTACGGGCGGCTTAGGCTCTGGCGGTAAACCGGAAGTCGGTGAGGAATCTGCAAAAGAGGATGTTGAAGTCATCACAAACATCTTAAAAGGCGCAAATATGGTCTTTGTGACCGCTGGAATGGGTGGTGGCACGGGCACTGGCTCGGCGCCTGTTGTTGCTAAAATTGCACGTGAGCTTGGCGCATTGACTGTTGGCGTCGTCACCACGCCGTTTGACTTTGAAGGCAAGGTACGTATGCAGCAGGCACAAGAAGGCATTAAAAAGCTGCATGAAGAGGTAGATGCGCTTATTGTCATTCCGAACCAGCAGCTCTTAAAAATTGTTGATAAAAAGGCGCCGATTCGTCAGGCTTTTTTGGTTGCCGACGATGTGTTGCGCCAGGGCGTGCAGGGCATTTCAAGTATTATCACACAGTCTGGCGTTGTAAACACCGACTTTGCCGATGTTACCTCTGCAATGAAGGGGCAGGGAGACGCCATTTTGGGAATCGGTCTTGGCGAAGGTGAAAATCGCGCAGTCGATGCAGCAACTGCAGCAATTAACAACCGCCTGCTTGAAGATTCTCACATTGATGGCGCAAAGAATGTGCTCATCAATATTTGTTCGAGCGAGGATTTGTCACTTGCAGAGACAGCTGAAATCGGCAACATTGTTACTGCAAGTGCCGACCCCAATGTGCGCGTATTCTGGGGACAGGTTATCGACCCGAATATGGGCGACAGCGTAAGCGTTACGGTGATTGCAACGGGCTTTAAAAAGGATACAGTGCCGGTTGAAGAGCCACTTGCAGCTCCCGTTGCAGATGTAGTAGCAGAAAGCGAGCGTGCAGAAAAAGAAGACGATAACGTGTTCACCTATGGTGTTTTTGAAAATATGTTTGCGCCAGCTCAAGCTGAAGCGAGCCCTGCCGTTGAGCCAAAGCTTTTTGGTGATGACAGTGGCATTAGCATAAAGCAGAGCGCTTCTGCGGCAGCTGCCGTTCCTAATGCGGCTCCGAAAGGCACGCTGGGTGCTGACATGAGCCGCTCTGCAGGTACGAACCGAGCCTCGGTCTATCCGCCTGCAGGCTTCCGTGATGACGGTGATTTGTCAAAGCCCGCAGTCTGGCGAAGTCCTTCAAATCTGCCCCGCGGTATTAACTTAAGCGGCAGATAGGAGTTCGGTGTGCCTATGGATAGCTTGCTTTCGCAGTTTTATACCGATTTGGTAACCGTGAAGCGGCTTTCTGAGCAGTCAAGCCAGACCTACGCCGACTGCGCAAAGCTTTTCCTGCTGTGGTTTCATGAAAACGGCATGGAGCTTTCTGAGGCTACCACGCAGAATCTTGTGCGCTATCTTGTCTGGCGCCGGTCAGACTGTAAGCGTGATGAGCTTACGGTTGCAAAGGATATATCGGCTTTGCGCGCATTTGGAAGCTTCCTTGTTCGCAAAGGAATCTGGCAGGAAAATCGGGCGGCAGAACTTGACCGCCCTCGAGCTTCGCGGGCTCTTCCGCGGGTTTTAAGCGTTGAGCAAGTGGATACGCTCCTTGGCGCTATTGATGTGTCAAAGCCGCTTGGCGTGCGCGACCGTGCGCTTTTTGAGCTTATCTATTCCTGTGGGCTACGCATTAGCGAGGCGGCAAGCCTTGAGGTAGAAAACGTGCACCTTAAGGAGCGCCTGCTTATAGTGCATGGTAAGGGAGACAAGGAGCGCATGGTGCCGTTTGGTGGACCTGCGCGAGCCTGGCTTGAACAGTATCTTGCCGATGTTCGACCCGTGCTCACCGCAAAGCATGTTGTGAGCGCTGTTTTTGTAAACTTCCGCGGCGAAGCGATGAGCCGCAAGGGAATCTGGAAGCGCTTTAAAGAGCTTGAGATGCAGACTGGCGTGCACGCGAAGGTGCACACGCTGCGTCATTCGTTTGCTACGCACTTGCTTGCAGGCGGTGCCGACTTACGAGCCGTGCAGGAGCTTTTAGGTCATTCGGATTTATCGACCACGCAGATTTATACCCATGTTGATGACAGACAGCTTCGCGAAAGTCATCATACCTATTTTCCTGGACATACAAGCGGAGGAAAAAATGAGTAAGAATAGAAAACGTGTTTGTGCAGTGATTTTTGCAGTTTTTATGCTTTGTGGCTGCACGAAATCTTCTAAAACAATTATTCGAATGCAAAAAATGGAAGAGGGCGTCACGCAAAGCCCGACGACCGTAGAAGAACTAAAGGACGCAATTCAAAAATATCAGGATAGAGTTGTCGACATTCAGCTTGCAAACAGCCAGATTGGCATTTGGTACAAGCTGCTTGCAACGCGTTACCTTGACCAGAAAATGTATGGCGAGGCATTAAAAACGTTCCAGACGGCAATTCAGTATTATCCTGCAAACCAGAATCTGTATTATTACGTTGGCTTGTGCGCTGGCTATATGGCAAAGGCGGCGCTTGACTACAACGCAAGTGGTAACACTGCCGAGCGCTACAATTACCTAAAGCTTTCAGAAAGCGGCTACCTGCGCGCGCTGGAGCTTGAGCCGCGTTATGCACGTGCATTGTACGGTATTGGCGTTCTGTACGTGTTTGAGCTTGACGACTGCGAAAAAGCAATCCCGCACTTAGAAAAGCTGCTTACGATTGAAACAAAAAATATCGATGCGATGTTTATTCTAGCGCGCGCCTACTATGTTACCTATCAGTTTGATAAGGCGGTAAAGCTCTACGATACGATTATTGCCTCGACAAAGAGCGAGCAGAAAAAACACGATGCCGAAGCAAACAAGAAGATTGTGCTGGACGCGTCTTACAGCCGGTAACGCGGAGAAGAGTCTATGCCTTTGTCGGCTGAAGCTTTGTTAAAACGGCTTATACTTGCCGATATATCGTTTCTCACCACAAAAGAAAAAAGAATGCTTGATGCCGCCGTTTCTTCGGCAAAAGCGCTTTCTTCGCTTTCGCTTTCAGATATTTCGCTTACCATACAGCGCACGCTCAAGAAGGGCTGCAGCTGGAATGGCAGTGCGCTCTATAAAAAGGCAGAGCGTGCTTCATACCTTATTTCTGCATTGCAGATTCAGAGCACATTTTATGATGATGTTGATTTTCCCGCTCTGCTTCGCGAAATGCCCGACCCGCCGTATGCACTTTTTTACCGCGGAAACCTTTCGTGTCTAAAAAAGCCTTGCATTTCTGTTGTCGGAACACGCCGTGCAACGTTTTTAGCCCGCGAAGCTGCCAGTACTTTTTCCTGCGAGGCGGCAGGTGAGGGCTGCACGGTGGTAAGCGGACTTGCATACGGCATTGATGTTGCTTCTCATAAGGGCGCGCTGCAGGCAGCTGGCGGCACGACAGCTGCCGTGCTTGCAAGCGGCATTGACACAATAACGCCTTCATCGCACACACGCGTTGCCCGCCAGATTTTAGAGCGCGGTGGCTGCATTTTAAGCGAATATACGCCTGGCACTCCGGCGGTGGCATTCCGCTTTATTCAGCGCGACAGGTTGATTGCGGCTCTTTCGCCGGCAACCGTTGTCGTGCAAGCTCCAAGCGGAAGCGGCGCGCTTTTAACAGCCGGTTTTGCCCTTGAATATGGGCGCGACGTTTTGTTTCATGCGGCGGCTTTTTCGCCAGAGTCAGAGCTTTTAGAGCGAGCCAATGTTGAAAAATTGCAGCGGGAGCTTTCGCAAGGTCGCAATGTCGCCTATAAGCTTGAAAACAGCCCGCAAAAGTACGTTTCTGATGGCGCGAGCATTATAAAAAGTTTTTCTGATTATCTTGCCTTTCGCGCTGCAGCTCCAGGTACACTGCCAGAAAAAAAGAAGCCGCTGCAGGAAGAGCTTTTTTAAGCACAGCCGACTTTTTCCCCTATTGCAATAGTTTTGCTTTTGCATTTATATTCTATATACAAGCTTTAAATCAGTTTGGAGAACATGCATATGGCTAAAAAAGCTACGACAGCAAAAAAAACTGCACAAAAAGAGTCTACGCTCGTTATCGTGGAATCTCCTGCAAAAGCTACGACAATCGAAAAATATCTCGGCCCCGGCTACACGGTCAAAGCTTCAATGGGACATTTAATTGATCTTCCCAAAAGCCGCATGGCGGTAAAAATCGAAGAGAACTTTCAGCCCGAATATATTACGGTGCGCGGGCGCGCAAAGCTTTTAAAAGAATTACAGAAAGATGCAAAAAAAAGCGACCACGTGTTGCTGGCTTCCGATAACGACCGCGAGGGAGAGGCAATTGCCTGGCATCTTAACAACGCGCTTAAGGACAAAACCGAGGCTGACATTAAGCGCATTGTGTTTAACGAAATTACGCCGGTCGCCATTAAAGAGGCGGTAAAGCACCCGGGCGAAATTGAAGAAAGTAAGGTAAATGCGCAAAAAGCGCGCCGCGTCTTAGACCGTCTTGTGGGCTACAATTTAAGCCCGCTTTTGTGGAAAAAAGTAAAGAACGGATTGTCTGCAGGCCGCGTACAGTCGGTTGCGCTTCGCCTTATCTGCGAGCGCGAGGCAGAGGTCGAAGCCTTTATTCCGGAAGAGTACTGGTCGCTTGAAGCTGATTTTTCTAAAGGTAAGCAGACGTTTACCGCCCAGCTTGTGCAGTACAAGGGCGCAAAGCCTGAGCTGAAATCTGAGCAGGCAGTTAAAGACATTATTGCAGAAATCCAGAACAGCGAATGTAAGGTAAGCGACATAAAGTACACCGAAAAGACAGTGCGCCCGAAAGCTCCGTTTACCACCTCAAAGCTGCAGCAGTCGGCGGCAAATCGCTTAGGCTTTACCTCGCGCAAAACCATGCAAATCGCCCAGCAGCTCTATGAAGGCATTCAGATGGGAGCTAACCGCATCGGTTTAATCACCTACATGCGTACCGACAGCGTGCGCATTTCGCAGACAGCTTTAGACGACGTGCGCGACTGGCTCACTAAAAATCATCCGGACGCACTTCCCGAAAAAGCTATTGAATACGCGGTTGGAAAAGGAGCGCAGGACGCGCACGAATGTATTCGCCCGACGTATGTAAGCTACACGCCTGACAGCGTAAAAGAATACTTAAGCCGCGACCAGTTGCGTCTGTACACCATCATCTGGGAACGCTTTGTTTCAAGCCAGATGACAAATGCAAAGACGCGCACGACAAGCGTTGACATAAGTGCTGGAGACGCGCTCTTCCGCGTAAGCGCGTCTAAGCTCGTGGAAAAAGGCTTTTATGCCGTCATTAAGCTCCTTTCGAGCAAGGAAGATGTAACTGGCTCTTTCCCGTCATTAAAGCAGAATGAGGTTTTAGACAGTGCGCATAAATTCTACCCGGAGCAGCATTTTACGCAAGGACCTGCGCGCTACACTGACGCTTCAATCGTGCGTATGCTTGAAGAAAAAGGCATTGGCCGCCCGTCTACCTATGCGCCGATTATTTCCGTACTGTTAGACCGCTATTATGTGACCAGAAGTAACAAGCAGCTTGTCCCGACCCAGCTTGGAAAGATGATTTGTAAAATTCTTGTTGAAGCGTTCCCTGACGTGATAAACGAGCATTTTACCGCTGACGTAGAAAACAAGCTTGATGAAGTAGAGCAAGATAAGCTTGTCTGGAACACGATGATTGGCTCTTTTTACGCGCCGTTTAAAAAGCGCGTGGATGAAGTAGACGCAACGACAGAAAGCGTAAAGGGCTTTTTAGACGAGCCGACTGACAAGATTTGCGAAAAATGCGGGAAGCCGATGATGAAAAAGCTCGGCCGTTTCGGTTTTTTCCTTGCCTGCTCTGGCTTCCCGGAGTGCCACAATACTAAGTCAATTCCGCTTGCAAAGTGCCCGGTAGACGGCTGTGACGGCGAAATTGTTGAGCGAAAAAGCAAAGGGCGCGGAAAATCCTTTTACGGCTGTACAAACTACCCGAAGTGCAGCTTTATTTCGCACTTTAAGCCGCTGCAAGACCAGTACTGCCCTAAATGCGGCTGGTTCTTAGTCGAAAAATACGACAAGAAAAACGGAAGCTACAAATCCTGCATTAACCCTGACTGCGACTACTTACACAGCGCAGAAGACGCGCAGGAAAAGCTTCCTGACGCTCTGACTGCAGAAGAAGAGTAAGCTACACGGTGGCTGGCGCGCGCTGTTATGGCGCGTGGTTTGTAGCGTGCTTTTTTTTGGTAGCTTCGGCGCAAAAGCACAGGCTGCATATTTGATTTTACTGCGTAAAAACTGATTTTGATGGCATGGTGCCGTTTTGCCGCTGGATGGGTGATGAGCAAGCTGTAAAATGACATTCGTCCGCTGGGCAAATCTTAAGCAATGTCAAAATGCCGTTTTGTCGCTAGACGCGTAGTGAGCTTGCAATTTTGAAAAGCCCGAATCTGCGGTTGCGAGCCATTTATGAACTTAAAAATGGTATACTGCGCCTGACCTCGCTAAAAATCGGTAGGGCTTTGCGCTTTTCTTACCTGTTTGGTATACTGCGCGGCATGAACGCTTCTTTTTCTTCTATTTCGCTTGAGGCACTAAGCGACGACGAGCTTTTAGCGCTGAGTGATGCAATTCAAAAAATCCGCGCTTCCCGCGCTTCTTTTCATAAGGAAACAGAATTAGATGCACTTACCGGCTTATGCAATAAGGAAACCTTTGAGCGGCTTGTGCGTAAGCAGCTTTCTGAATCAGAGCCGCAGACGGTTTCTGTGCTCTTCTGTATTGACATTGATAATTTTACGCAGGTAAATAGCGCCTTAGAGGCAACGGGCGGCAATGTTGTTCTGCATGATTTTGCCGAAGTCTTAAAACGCCTGTTCCGTCCGGGCGATGTTATGGGACGCATTGGAGAAGACGAATTTGCGGTCTTTTTGCACAATATTCCTGATTGTGCTGTCGCCGAGCAAAAAGCAACGCGGATTTTGCAGGCAGCTTCTCATCTGCTTTTGGGGGTTGAAACCATAAAAATAAGTGCAAGCGTTGGCATTGCAGCAAGCCCCCAGCATGGAACTGAGTATGAGGCGCTGTTTTCTGTTGCTGAGTGTGCGGTGTCTAACGTAAAGCGTGCAGGCAGAAACGGCTATTGCTTTGGCTCTGGTGCTGTTGTCCGCACATAAACCGCTTGCGAGCATGGCGCACGGTTTATGGGGGAATGCGTATGCGTTTTTATTGCACCGATACGCCGAGCTCTGTGTAATATTGTGCAGCTCCTGCATGGAATGGAATTGTTACGCCAGTAACAGCATTTTGTACCGTTATTTCTTTTCCTTTTGCATGAGAGGCGCTCAGTATGTCTAAATTGGAAAAAAGCGTGCGTGTCATGTTGTAGACGATGTCGCTCGGAAGCGTGCCGCTTACCGCAAGCGTTGCTTTTACCGCAAGCGTCGGTGTAGCTGTCTGTACTCCGCTGTAGGTTTCTTCAGGAATCGTGCTTCTTGTGTAGAATGAATAGGCGCTCATGATTTTTTCTGCGTGTGAGTCATCTATTGGAAGCATTCGTAGCCCTGTTGTGAACGCAAGCTCTTGCAAGGCGCTGTTTGGAAGACCTGCAGTGATAAAGCAGGCATCGAGCGTTTCATTTTGAAGTCCTTCTGCTGCTTCCTTGTACGACAAGTTTGTCTTTTGAATGTCGTCAAAGGTGATTCCGTAGCTTTCAAGAAGCTGCTTGGCATTGTATTCGCTGCCACTTCCGATTTCTCCTACCGAAACTCGTTTCCCCCGCAAATCCTCTATGCGGTATATATCAGCATTTCGTGTGGTAGCTATCTGCACAACTTCGGTATACAGCGTGCCAATAACCGTAAGATTTTGCATTGATGTGCTAAACATAGCCTTTCCATGATACGCATAGTCAAGAATGTCATTTTGCACGATGGCATAGTCTACCTGCAGGTCGTTCAGAAGATGCACGTTTTCAACTGAACCTGCAGTACTCTGCACGGCTACAGATGTGTTTTCCAGGCTTGTATTCCAAATGTTTGCAATCGCATTCCCGAGGGGATGATAGGAGCCACTCGTTCCTCCTGTTGCGATGACAAAGCTGTTGCTTGTTTTTTTTGCACAGCCAAGGGTGAGCAAAAGTGAAAGCAGTATAAGTGTTGTCGTAAGAAGCTTTTTCATGTGTTTCTCCAAAATTGTATGCAAGTAAGCTGCGTTTTCCAAGTGCATAGGTTTGTGTGGTTTTCTTTGCACTAAAGAAAGTATAGCATAGGGGTGAAGATTTTTCTATTTTTTTTTAGCATGGCTTTTTTACTGCAAATGCGTTACACTTACGCACACGTCTTCTAAGCGGAGGGAATTATGGTTGATTATACTGAAGGCTCGGGAAAGCAGTATCACACTGGGGTAGGTCCGAGCGACATAGGAAAATATGTGATTATGCCGGGCGACCCAAAACGGTGCGAAAAAATTGCTTCTCATTTTGATAATGCGCATCTGGTGGCTGATGTGCGCGAATACGTAACCTACACTGGCACGCTTGAAGGAGTTCCTGTTAGCGTTACTTCT
The DNA here is from genome assembly GCA_937891125.1 of uncultured Treponema sp. Classification (GTDB taxonomy): domain Bacteria; phylum Spirochaetota; class Spirochaetia; order Treponematales; family Treponemataceae; genus Treponema_D. The sequence continues at coordinate 16,130 of CALAEZ010000309.1, forward strand.
ACCGGCATTGGCGGTCCTTCTGCAAGCATTGCAATTGATGAGCTTTCTAAATGCGGCGCACACACGTTTATCCGCGTAGGCACGTGCGGCGGTATGCAGGAAGAGGTCATGGGAGGCGACATTGTAATTGCAACCGGGGCGGTGCGCATGGAAGGCACGAGCCGCGAGTTTGCGCCGATTGAATATCCGGCTGTTGCTAATCTTGACTGCGTAAATGCGCTTGTCAGCGCTGCCAAAACGCTAAAGGTGCCGCATCACACCGGCGTCGTGCAGTGCAAGGATTCGTTCTTTGGCCAGCATGAGCCTGAAATTATGCCGGTAAGCTACGAGCTAGAAAGCAAGTGGCAGGCGTGGCTTAGAATGGGCTGTCTTGCAAGCGAAATGGAAAGCGCCGCGCTCTTTATCGCCGGGCAGTTTTTGCGCGTGCGTGTGGGCTCGTGTTTTTTAGTCGTGGCAAATCAGGAGCGAGCTAAAAAAGGCTTACCAAACAAGCAGGCGCACGACACGGAGCTTGCAATTACCGTTGCGGTCGAAGCGCTCCGAAGCCTTATCCTGCAAGATACCGCACAGTAATGAGTGCAGTACCGCTTGCTTTCTAAACCTTGCGTCTTGTTTTGCCGACACTAGAATGATGAAAAACATAGTTGTGCTTTTTGCAGGCGGCGATATGACGCACGCCTTAGAGAACATATTTGACGGAAAAAACGCATTTGACTTAGCGGTGCAATGGGCGTACGCCGTAGCTGAAAATGGCATTGTGTTGCTTACTACGCCTTCTGGTTCTGAAAAGCTTTGCTCTGGTGCCACTGAAATGGACGTGGTGACGCAGGCTTCGTGGACAAATGCATCGGTAGCCGCAGAAATTGCTGCTGCGTGCACCCGGCATAATGCTGATTTTGCCGTCTTTGCGTGGGCTGACTGCCCGCTTTTGTCGCTTTCACTGACAAAAGAACTGATTCATATTTTGACTGCATACAAGGCCGAATACAGCTTTGCTGACGGCTTTCCCTACGGCTTTGCGCCTGAGGTCATTGATAAGGGCGCTTGTTCTATCTTGGCAAGCCTTGCTGCTGGCAGCCAGAAGCAGGTGGGAAGCCGCGCAGCAAGCCGCGATGCGCTTTTTAGCATTATGAGTGGCGACATCAACAGCTTTGAGATTGAAACGCATCTTTCCGATAAGGATTACCGCTTGCTGCGCCTTTCGTTTGACTGCTCGCTTCCACAGACAGCGCTTGCCACACGCCGTGCATACGAAAACGCAAAAAAGGCGGCGCTTATTTCAGATACAGCTTCGCTTCTGTCGCTTGATGTCTACGCATTTTCTGACCTTGCAGAAAAAAATGGCGAAATTCTGCAGACACTTCCCGCTTTTTACAATATTCAGCTTTCAGGAAAGGAATTGCATGCGCTTAGCTATGTGCCGCGTGGCGCTGGCGCAAAAGAGGATATGCCGTTTTCGTCCTTTAAGGCGCTTGCCGCTGACATCGCTCGGACAAGCGAAAATGCAGTTGTCTCCCTTTCGCTTTTTGGCGAGCCGCTTTTACATCCCGATTTTGTGGCGTGCGTAAAGGAGCTGCTTTCGTATCCGTCGCTTACTGTGTTTATCGAAACGTGCGGCACGCTTGTAACCGAATCGCTTGCAAAGGAGCTTGCGGACGCCTGTGCCGAAGCTGGTGCTGCCGGTTTTGCGCAAAGCCGCATTATCTGGTGCGTGCTTTTAGACGCCTGCACACCCGCTTTGTATGCAAAAATGCACAATCTTACTGACAGCAAAAAAGCAGAAGCCGATTTTGCACTGGCAACCCAGGCAGTTGCTGTGCTTGAAGCGTATTTTCCCCATGCCGTGTATCCGCAGCTAGTGCGTACAAAGCAAAATGAGTGTGAGCTTGAAGCCTTTTACCGCTTCTGGAAGAAAAGTGACAGTGCAAGCGCGGGCGACCTGATTATCCAAAAGTACGACCGCTTCTGTGCGCTCTTGCCTGACGAAAAAAGTGCCGACCTTTCGCCGGTGAAGCGAAATCCATGCTGGCACCTGCGGCGCGATTTTTGCATTTTAAGCGACGGCAGCGTGCCGCTTTGTAAAAGCCTTGCGCCGTTTGTAGCTACCGATGCAGGCGTGTGTAAGGGAAATGCGCTTACCGAAGGAATTGCTGCCGTGTGGGAGCGGTTTAAGGCGCCACTTGCTTCCCACATACATGAGCAGTATGAACAAAAATGTCAGGTGTGTGATGAATACTATACCTTTAACTTTTAATCAGCGGCAGATTAACCGCACGGTGCTTGGCGGAAAAGAGTCGGTGCCCGACGCACGCCTTGCGGTATCAGTTATTCTTCTCAACAAAGGCGGCAGTCACTATCGCATTCAGAATCTGGAAAATCTAGTAAAATGCGGTTTTGAGTCGATTATTTCGTTTGAATCTGACCCGGATAATTACAATATCGAAGATTTTGCGCAGCGGTTTCCGTGGGTGCGGTTTATTGTGCCGCTTGAGCCGGCAACAGACGGCGATTTAATCAATATTGCGATGAGCGAGGTAAAAAGCGACTACGTGCTTGTCTTGCGCGATTCGGTGCAGATAACAGGCGATTTACTGACCGCACGCTTATGCGAACGGCTCGCTGAACAGGCGGTGTATTGCATTGCGCCGCATTTGGTTACCGAGCATGCGCCGGCGTTTCCGAACGTGTTTGTGCCGAGCGTAAAAAAAAGCGAGCTACTCGTTATTCCCGAAACGCGTATTGTCGATGGCAGGACAACGCTGTTTCCGCTTGACTACATCGGACTGTATGACCGACAGAAGTTTATTCAGCTTGGCGGGTATGATTATACGATTCTTTCGCCGTACTGGCAGAATCTGGATTTGTCGTTCCGCGCCTGGCTGTGGGGCGAGCGGATTACGCTTTCGACGGTGTTTAGCCTTGCCTATCGCGGAGAACCGCCTGCAGAAGATACGAGTGCAAGTCTGTATTCAGGTCGATTCTACTTAAAAAACCTGCTGCCACGTTTTACTGACGATCACGGGACTATTCCACGTTCTTCGTTTTTTGCGTATTATCGTAGGAGCGGGTGCGGATTTTTTGAGTCGTTGAATCAATTTGGAGACGCAAGAGCCTGGGTGGAGAAAAATAAATATCGATTCCGCTTTGACGCGCCGCACCTAATAGAAAATTGGGGGAAATTATGAGCGAAGCAGCTCTGAAAACTGTTGTTATTGTACAATGTCGCCTGTCGTCTACACGCCTTCCGAACAAGGCGCTGTTGCCATTAGGGGCAAAGACGGTGCTTGACTGGACGCTTGCCGCTATGAAAAAAGTTGCTGCAGACGACTATGTTGTGGCAACTGATGCTGATTCCTTTGACGCGCTTTCTCCTATCGCTGAGCGAAATGGCTTTGCACTTTTTAAAGGCCCGCTTGATGACGTGCTTGAGCGCTTTTGTCAGGTGATTGAAAAAACAGGCGCAAAAATTGTCGTCCGCGCAACGGCAGATAATCCGTTTTTGTTTTACGAGGCAGCGCAAGAGCTGCTAGCAATCTACCAGCGCCGTAGAAACGAAGGCGAACGCATTGACTACATCACCTGGAAGGGCTTACCACACGGAAGTGGCGTTGAAATCTTTAGCGGTGAATCGCTTTTGCGTGCTAAGCCAGAAACAAGCGAGATGTATGACCACGAGCATGTCGGTCCTGCGCTCTATAATCATAAGGACCGCTTTTCATGCTTTTTTTTGCCAGCTCCAGAAAAATGGCAGCAGCCGGAGTTACGCACCACGATTGATACGGCGCAGGATTACCGACGTGCGTGCGCACTGGTGCGCGAGGTGCAGAAAAAAAATGGCGCGGTGGGAAAAGCGCTTGCAGAAGGTCCTGCAGAGCCGCTGACGGCAGACGAGATTGTGTGCGCCGCACAGGCGGATAGTGTTGCGTTTCCTGTGCTGTGCGTGCCGTGTGTAAAAAAAGGACGCGGAACGGGGCATTTGCGCCGCCTGCTTTCGGTTGCTATTTCCTCTGGCGCTGACATTTATATTCCTGCAGATGCAGATTTAGACAAGCGGGATGAGCTGGTGGCGGCGGCAAAAGAAGAGGGCTTGTGTGACTATCAGATTACCGCGCAGCTTCCCGAGAAAGGAGCGTATGCGCTTGTGGTAACGGACGCGTTTTCGTTAAACCGCGAGCGTGCACTTGCGCTTTCTTCCTGTGCGCCGCTTGTCGCCATTGACGAAGGCTCATTGAATACCGATGTCTGCGACTACCTGCTTGATATTATCCCCTCGTATGGCATAACGCGGCCAGCAAATGTTGCCGATCCATCGTTTGTGACGCTCCCGAAAAACCGCCGCTCGGCGCCAAAAATAACGTCGTCTGAAAAAATAAAGCGTATTTTGGTGACGGTCGGTGGGGAAGATCCAGCAGACCTTGTCGTGCCGACAGCCGCCGCGTGCGCAGGTCTTGAAAAGAAGGTGACGGCGATTATTCCCAGTGACAAGGAACCAGAAAAAGAGCTTTTGCGCGTGCCAGAGTCTGTGCGCGCTTCGGTGTCGTTTATTCCGCCGGTACATAATCTGCGTGAAAAGCTCCACGAATACGATGTAGTCATTACGCATTATGGGTTTACCGCCTTTGAAGCGGTTGCCGCTGGCTGTGGCGTGGTGCTGCTCGGAACAACGCCGCTTCATGTGCAGTTAGCTCAAAAATACGGCTTTACCTGTATTGCTTCGAGCGACATTGGCGAGGCGTCACTTGAAGCGGCGCTTTCTGATACGGCGGCGCTCTACCCTGACAGTCCCTTTACGCGTGAGGGTGCTGGCAGAAAAGAGCTGGGAAGTTTTGTGCAGTCGCTTGCAAAAGGAAAGCGCTTTTCTTGCCCTGTCTGTGGTGAACGCTCAGAGCACTCGCTTGCGCTTGACGCAGTTGTGTGTCGCATTCCGCAGCGCACGTTCCGCCGCTGTTCCACCTGTGGTATGCTCTATATGGCCTGGACCGTAGACGCCGACGACAAGCTGTATGATGAGAAATATTTTTTTGAAAGCTACAAAAAACAGTATGGAAAAACGTATTTAGACGATTTTACGGCAATAAAAAGCCAGTGCGTGCGCCGCACTTCGGTTATTGACCAGCTGTATCGGTCAGCACATAAAGCGGTAACGCCTACGGTGCTTGACGTCGGCTGTGCCTTTGGTCCGTATCTGGCGGCAGCAAATGATGCGGGCTGGCAGGTGTTCGGAACGGACGTGAGTGAGGAGGCGGTGCAGTACGTACAGCAGACGCTGCATTATCCGGCTTGCCGCGCGCGTTTTCCAGAGCTGGATGCAGCCGGTGAGTTTGGCGTACGGCAGTTTGACGCGCTTACTATGTGGTACGTTATTGAGCATTTTCAGAAGCTGGACGCCGTGTTGCGCGGAGTGGCAAAGCTGGTAAAAAAAGGCGGCATTTTTGCGTTTTCCACGCCGAGCGCAAGCGGTGTGTCCGCGCGTTTTAATACGCAGCGGTTTTTTCAGCAAAGTCCGTCTGATCATTTTACATTGTGGGAGCCCGCACGCGCAGCCTCGATTTTGCGTCGCTACGGCTTTAAGGTGGTTAAAATCGTGTATACCGGTCACCACCCGGAGCGGTTTCCTAAGCTTGCACGTGCTCATGCGCGCCCGACCGGCTTCCGATTTTCGCTTTTTAATGCGGTAAGTCATTTTTTTGGTCTTGGCGACACGTTTGAGGTGTATTGCAAAAAAGAAAAGGATGTTGTGTTTGATGAGTGAGGCAGCGAAAAATATATTGATTTTGGGAGCAGGGCTTATGCAGCGGCCTGCTATTCTTGCCGCAAAAGAGCTTGGCTACCGCGCCTGTGTTGTAGACGCAAATGCGCAGGCTGTCTGTGTACCACTAGCAGATACGTTTGCTCCTATCGATTTAAAAGATAGAGATGCGCTGCTTGCGTTTGCAAAAGCGCTTTCGGAATCTGCTGATGGATTAGCGACTGTTTTTACCTGTGGCACTGATTTTTCTGCTTCTGTTGCCTATATTGCAGAGCATTTTGGTTTTCGCTCCCATAGCTTTGACGCGTGCTTGAATGCAAGCGATAAGCTTCGCATGCGAGCGTGCTTCACGCAGTATGGCGTTCCAAGCCCCGCCTTCATTGAAGTGCAGGCTGGTGAGCTTAAAGCCCTAGCGTCACAGTGCGAGCAGGGGCGGTTAGCGCTCCCGAAGGTAGTAAAGCCGTGTGACAACATGGGCGGGCGGGGCTGCCGTATGGTGCGCTCTACGCAGGAGTTTATGCCTGCCGTGCAGACTGCCGTGCGTCATTCCCGCACTGCCCGCGCCATTCTTGAAGATTACATGGAAGGCGCTGAATACAGCATAGACGCACTGGTGTACAACGGTACGCTTACTATCACCGGCTTTGCTGACCGTCACATTTACTATCCGCCGTACTTTATCGAAACAGGACACACCATGCCGACGGCAGTTGATGAAAAAAAACGCCTTGAGCTGATTGCAACCTTTGCGTTAGGCATACAGTCACTCGGGCTTTCTTGTGGAGTGGCAAAAGCGGACATTAAGTATACGAAGAACGGCCCGATGATAGGAGAGATTGCAGCGCGGCTTTCTGGTGGCTACATGAGTGGCTGGACATATCCGTATGCATCAGATGAGTCGTTGACGAAGTACGCGCTCGAAATTGCGCTTGGAAAAACGCCTACAGCGTTAGAAGAGAAGCGTGTGCCACTTCCTTGGACGCCGCACGCTTCGGTTCAGGATGCAAAGGCGCCGTTTGCGTTATATGAGCTTCCCTGTAAGCGGTGGAGTGCTGAGCGCGCCTGGATTTCGATTCCCGGTATTGTGCATGAAGTGACAGGACTTGAGGCTGCTTCCCAGGTGTGCGACATTCGCGACGTGCTTCCGCGCGTAAAAGCGGGGGATACCGTGTCCTTTCCACGTAACAATGTCGAAAAAGGTGGCAATGTCATTGCTGTTTCTGCAACGCGCGAACAGGCAGAGCATGCAGCGTATACGGCGCTCGACGCTATTGTTGTGCGCCTAAAGCCACATACTGCTGCTACCGATGCATTTTTGTGTGGAAAAGCAGCCGAAGATGAGCAGGGCTTTCCGCCGCCTGCATTCCCCGATGCGCTTTTGGCGTATGAAAAACAGCTTGCAAAAGACGGCACACAAGCAGGTGCGCTGCAAGCTGCTGTAGTAGGAGCACGCACGGGGGCGCTGGGGGCGGCGGGTGCAGAGGTGGCACAAGCAGCCGCCGTGTACGCAGACGTTGCAGCGCCAGACAACGCCGTGCTCCAAAAAGATAAGCCACTTGTCGCGCAAATCCCTGCCTGCCTTGCCGAATATTGCGCAGCGAGCACCGACTGGAATCATCGCACGCTTACGCAGGCGCTTACCCGCTTTGATTCGCTCTGCCCACCGACTGTGCGTCCGTCGCTTTTGGCAACGCTTTTTTGGCTTTCCTTTCTTCGCGGCAGTGTACAAGGCGCACTGTATGTGGCTGACTGTGCTCGTGATACCGTGACTCAGAAAAACAAGGATGAGGCATCGTTATGAAAAAAAAGTATGGCTCTGTGCTGCTTCTACTGCTTTTTGCCGTGCGCCTCTTTGCAGAATCGAGCGCTACGCTTAACTTGCTCGATGAAGCAAAAAAAATGGGCGCCGTTGTCTACTGGGATTCGCTTTCTGGCTCTGGCGTGCTTGAAAAAAACGGACACCAGATTTCATTTCGCGCTGGTGACAGTCTTGTCCTAAAGGATTATACGCTCCTTTCGCTTGTGGAAGCGCCAGAGCTAAAATCGGGAACGCTTTTTGTATCAAAAGCATTTCTGTCAGACGCTGAAGCCTTCTTCAAGACGCAGACAGATGCAAGCTCGTATAAAATTGGCGCAATCCTGATTGACCCCGGCCACGGCGGCAAGGATCCTGGCGCTATGGATACGCATACCGTAAAGGGAAAGAAGATTACGGTGACCGAAAAGGATGTGAACCTTGCGGTCGGAAAAATGCTGTACACGCGTCTCAAGGCTGCATACCCCGACAAGCAGATTCTTATGACGCGTAGCACTGATGTGTTTATCTCACTAGCACAGCGAACTGAAATTGCAAACTCGGTTAAGCTCAAGGAAAATGAAGCAATACTGTATGTGTCGATTCATGTGAATGCATCGCTTGATAAAAAAGCAAATGGCTATGAGGTTTGGTATTTAACCGAGGATTATCGCCGAACGGTGCTCAACAAAAAAGATGTTGATGAGCATATCGCCAAGGATAAAGATGTTTTTAATATTTTAAATTCGATGACTGAGCAGGAGTTTACCATCGAAAGTCAGCTGATTGCAAAGCTGATTATGGACGGTCTTCAGGCGCAGATTGGCTCGCAAGCTTCTCCGCGCGGCATAAAGGCAGAAGAATGGTTTGTCGTGCGCAATTCAAATATGCCAGCCGTGCTTGTAGAGCTGGGCTTCCTTACGAATGAGAAAGAAGCGCTGTTACTAGCTGATACTGCCTACTTGCAAAAGGCTGCGTTCGGTATTTATAATG
>CALAEZ010000310.1 GCA_937891125.1 uncultured Treponema sp.
ATATTTTACAGCTTATACGCAACTCCGAGACTTATGCCCGGGGCTACCATAAAGCTATATATTCGCATTGAAGCGTGGTGAGGGAACGGGCTTCTCTGGTGTGGAGAATCCGCTGTTTACGAACGACAACACGGTTATGATTTACGGCGACGCTAAGGCGACCGTGAGCGCGCTGGTAAGTGAGTTTAATGGGTAAAATTGCGGTGGTTCGGTGGTCGAGTAGCACGAAGTGCGTATCGAAACCCGAAACTACCACGAAGACGGAATGAGTACGCCAGTTCCTTGAGCCTTTGCAGCATTGCTGCTTGGAGATTTGCTAAAAACAGTCCACCGTACTGTTTTTGCCCCGCTTTGCGGTGCCGCTCACTAGGGCTGGCTTTTTTTTTATACAGCGAACGCTAACTAGTGTAATCAAAACAACCGTAGAAAAAAGTGTAAAGTCCCCGGTAAAAAGGTTCACAGAACCGTTCACAGAACCGTATAAAATTATTCTTGCTACTGCTTACTATTGTTTGAACTTGGTGCAAGTTCACTTTGAACTTAGTGCAAGTTCATCTTGTATCTGCACCAAGTTCACTTCGAAATTAGGGCAAATACAGATTTTTTCTGTAATACCGATAGCAGCCGCATTAGACTTGTCAATATATCGCAGGTGTTCATTGACTAAACAGTGCGTAATCCCTATTATAAGTGCACTTTGTTATGTTAATCCGCTATTCAACTGATAAAAAAGGAAAGCCGCATCAAAAGGCGGTTATTTACACAAAAGAAGAACATAAGATTAGCCCAACGCATATTGACCAGGATGCTTTTTTTGTTGTTTCACGGTTACGCAATGCTGGCTTTGAAACATATATTGTTGGTGGTGCTGTTCGTGATTTGATTATTGGGCGTGAGCCGAAAGATTTTGATATTGTGACAAGTGCTACCCCCAGTAGAATTAAAAAGCTGTTTCGTAATTCGCGCATAATCGGTAAACGTTTCCGCTTAGTGCATGTTTTTTTTGGTGAAAAAATATTTGAAGTCAGCACGTTTCGTTCTATTGCAGAAGGCTCTATTGGGAATGTATTTGGAACGATTGATGAAGACGTGCAACGCCGCGATTTTTCGCTCAACGCGTTGTATTATGATCCGATAAAAGAGCAGATTATTGATTATGTACATGGCGTAGAAGACATAAAACGTAAGGTGGTGCGGCCGGTGATTCCGCTTGATCGCATTTTTGAAGAAGACCCTGTACGCATGCTGCGTGCAATAAAATACAGTGCAACGACCGGCTGTCGCTTGCCATTTGCAGTACGTCGTAAAATCAGAAAGAGTGCGCATCTTTTGTCTCCTGTTTCGCCATCGCGTTTAACAGAAGAAATGCTTAAGATTCTTAACAGCGGCCGTGCCTACGAAATTGTGACAGAAGCGCTTGCTACCGATTTGTACATGTATTTACAGCCGTCTGCGTGTGCTATGCTGTATGCAGATAAAAAATTTGAAGCGAGCTATATGGAGCATTTGAAGGCGCTTGATTCGTTTGTTGCTGAAAATCATCAGGCGCGTTTAGGTGAAAAGCTTTCATTTTTAGTATATGATTTTATTACAAGCTTAACTGACTGGAAGCAGGAGGTGGCGACAAAATCTGCTGCAGGAGAGCTGTATACAAGAACGTGGCGTGAGTGTCGCAATTTTGTGCTTCCAATGAATCCGCAGAGAACGGAGCTTGAGTATGCTATACGAGCAAGCCTTAAAAAGCTCGGGGTAGGGGTGCGTATTCCAAAAAATGCGTTTTCTGCCCGTTCGCGCGAGTCTGCTTCTAGGAAGCAAGCGGCTCCGGCAAAATCTTATCAATAATGATTGCTATTTCTTCAATAAGAATTTTTTGACTGCGCTCAATGCTACTGATAATGTGCGTTTTAAGCTCGTTTGTAAATTCGGTGAGTGGGTTCCCCGCAGGAATATCAACGGTCAGCACAAAGCGATAGCCGCTCTTGTCGGCTTTTATTGACAAGCGCTTTATGCGGACTGCGGGATTAAAGGCTGCAGTATAGGCTGAGGTGAGGCGCGCAAGCTTTGCATTTGAAACAACCTTTCTTTCAGTACGTGAAAAAGAGGGACGAACAACTGATTTTTCGAACAGCTTTGTGCTTGCTGCAAGCTCTGCATCATTTTTCTTGATGTTTCTTCCGACACGAACAGAATGTCAATGTAGGGAAGTACGGATTTTATGGTCTCTCTTGCTTCTTCCTCGCT
>CALAEZ010000311.1 GCA_937891125.1 uncultured Treponema sp.
GTCGAAGTGAAGTGGAAGGACGGATCGGCCTGCTGCGTGATCGCCGCTTCGGAGGGATATCCGGTCAGCTACGAAAAGGGCTATGAGATATACATTCCTGACGATGTACTTCCGCATGTCTACATTGCCGGCGCTGCCGGAGAGGAGGGCAGACTTCTGACATCCGGAGGAAGGGTGCTTGGAGTCACAGCTGTTGAACCGACTCTGGCAGAGGCTATAGAGGCATCATATGACATGCTCGACAGAATAGATTTTGCTAACAAGTATTACAGAGCAGATATAGGACAGAGAGCTTTAAAAGCTGTCAGATAAAGGAGCGAAGAATGATCTACAGAATATACGTAGAGAAAAAACCGAGCCTTGCCAACGAGGCTGCCGCACTCAAGAGGGATGCAAAGACACTTCTGGGTATCGACAGACTTGAAGAGGTCAGGGTGATTAACAGATACGATGTCGAGAACATCGACGAGGCGCTGTTCGGTGACTGCCGGTGGAAGGTGTTTGCAGAGCCGCAGCTCGACAACACTGCAGATTCCATCGAGGAGCTGACCGGACTCTTCATCGACGATAACGGCTATGCATTTGACGATGAGGAGAGAGAGCACAAGGTGGCGTTCGTATTCGCGGTCGAGGCCCTTCCGGGTCAGTACGACCAGCGTGCGGATTCGGCCGAGCAGTGCATACAGATCATCAGCCGCGGAGAGAGACCGACGGTCAGATATGCCAGAGTTTACGTGCTCTTCGGTGAGCTCATGCCGGCAGATATCGAGGCTGTCATGAACTATGTGGTCAATCCGGTCGAGACAAGAGAGGCAGCCCTCAAAACACCGGAGACACTCGAGATGCACTACGACATCCCTACAGAAGTGAAGGTGCTCGAGGGATTCTGCGGAATGACCCCGGCTCAGATCAGAGGCACCATAAGCACAATGGGACTCGCAATGGACGAGGCCGACCTCGCGCTCTGCGTGGAGTACTTCCGCGATGTTGAGAAGAGAGAGCCGACCATCACAGAGCTTCGCATGATAGACACATACTGGTCAGACCACTGCAGACACACCACGTTCAACACGGTGCTTAAGGACATCAAGATTGAAAAAGGCCCGTATGCAAAGCTCTTTAAGGCTTCGCTTGACGAATATAAGGCAATGCACACTGACATCTACGCAAAGCGCAAGGATAAGCCGCTTACGCTGATGGACATGGCGACAATCGGCGGCAAGTACCTGCGTAAGCACGGTAAGCTTGACGACCTTGAGGTGAGCGAAGAAAACAACGCCTGCTCACTGTTTATTGACGTGCATTACACAACCGACAAGGACGGAAAGCCACTTGCTTCTGGAAGCGAAGAGACCGAACGCTGGCTTTTGCAGTTTAAGAACGAAACGCACAATCACCCGACAGAAATTGAACCGTTCGGTGGCGCGGCTACCTGTATTGGCGGCGCAATCCGTGACCCGCTTTCCGGCCGCAGCTGGGTCTACCAGTCCATGCGCATTACCGGAGCTAGTGACCCCACGGTGCCGATGAGCGAGACCATGCACGGAAAGCTTCCGCAGATTAAGCTTTGCCGCGAGGCAGCACAGGGCTTTTCTAGCTACGGAAACCAGATTGGCTTAACAACCGGACAGGTGCAGGAAATCTACCATCCGGGCTTTGTTGCAAAACGCATGGAGCTGGGTGCAGTTATTGCAGCCTCGCCCTACAGCACCGTCATGCGCGAAACGCCGGAAGCTGGCGACGTAATTATTCTGCTTGGCGGCGGAACTGGCCGCGACGGCATTGGAGGCGCTACCGGCTCTTCAAAGGCACATACTGAAAAATCAGTGACAACCGCCGCAGCAGAAGTGCAGAAAGGAAACGCCGTAGAAGAGCGTAAGATTCAGCGTCTGTTTAGAAATCCTGATGTTAGCCACATGATTCGCCGTTCAAACGACTTTGGAGCTGGCGGCGTTTCTGTTGCCGTTGGCGAGCTTGCTCCCGGCTTGGACATCAATCTGGATGCAGTTCCGAAAAAATACGACGGCTTAAACGGCACTGAGCTTGCAATTAGCGAAAGCCAGGAGCGCATGGCGGTTGTCGTGCGCGCATCTGACGTAGAGCGGTTTATCGGCTACTGTGCAGAAGAAAACTTGAATGCCGTTGTCGTTGCAACCGTTACCGACACGAATAAGCTTGTCATGAAGTGGCGCGGAAAGGTTATCGTAGACATTGACCGCGAGTTTTTGGATGCAGCGGGAGCTGAACACACGGCAGTTGCAAAAATCGAAAGCCCCGCGCCGCAAAACGAAAGCCCGCTTGTGCGCCCGCTTGCCTCTGTTGCTGCGGCACTCGGTTCCTGTGCAAGCGCAACGGGAGAGAGCGCAAGTGAAAAGCCGACGCGCGAGCAGATTCACAACGCATTTGTTGCAAATATTTCTGACCTTGCCTGCAGCTCTCAGCGCGGGCTTCAGGAACGCTTTGACGGCTCAATCGGCTCAAGCACCGTTTTGTTCCCATTTGGCGGAAAATATCAGGGAACGCCGGAAGCGGCAATGGTCGCCAAAGTGCCGGTGCTCTACCCGCGCGAAACAAGCACGGTCAGCATGATGAGCTACGGCTACGACCCGCGCGTTGCCGACTGGTCGCCGTGGCACGGTTCTCAGACAGCCGTGCTTTCTTCGCTTGCAAAAATTACCGCTGTCGGCGGCAAGGCAGACACGAGCCGCTTCAGCTTCCAGGAATTCTTCGGGCGTACTTCAAGCGAAAAGGCTTGGGGCTACCCTGCAAGCGCACTGTTAGGCTCTGTTGACGCACAGAATGCCATGGGCTGCGCTTCTATCGGCGGCAAGGACAGCATGAGCGGCACGTTTGAAAACTTAAATGTACCGCACACGCTTGTTTCATTTGCAGTGACTCACGACGACGTTAAGAACGTCACCAGCGGTTCATTCAAAAAAGGCGGCGACTACCTCTTCCTTGTGATGACGCCGTACAACGATGTGCTGGCTCCAGACTTTGCAACATTCAAGCAGAATGCAGACGCGCTTTACGCTCTTAACAAGGCTGGCAAAATCAGCGCGATGTACCCGGTTGGCGCAGGCGGAATAGCAGAAGCCGTAACCAAAATGGCATTCGGAAACAGGATTGGCTGCCAGCTTACGGCAATTCCTTCAAGCGCAACGGCTGTCGGCTTCCATCGGAACGTCAACAACACAATTGCAGACCTCTTTACGCCGCTGTATGGCTCAATCATTGTAGAAACAAGCGACGAGCATTTTGACAACAACAGCGCATTTGTAAACACCACGGTTGTCAGAATCGGAAATACGCAGGCACAGCCGGTGATTTCTGTTGCGATGACCGGCTTAAATCCGCTTCCGCTGACCGAAATTGCGCTTTCAGAGCTGGAAGCAGCCTGGGAAAAGCCGCTTTCTGTCGTATTCCCGCCGGTAAGCAGCGTCAAAAAAGACGAAACCCTGCCTGACTGGGCAAAGGCAGAGCATGCTTCTCTTGCAGAAAGCCGCGCAAAGGCTATCTCGCTTACGACGATTGACAGCAGCAAGGCAAAACCGCGCGTCATTATTCCGGTCTTCCCGGGCACAAACTGCGAATACGACATGGCGCGTGCCTTTGGCTTAGCTGGAGCTGACGCGCACATCTTAGTCTTTAAGAACCGCACGCCGCAGGATCTGGAAGAGTCGCTTAATGCATTTAAGGCAGAAATTGAACAGAGCCAGATTATTGCATTTGCAGGCGGATTCAGCGCGGGCGACGAGCCTGACGGAAGCGCAAAATTCATTGCAAATGTTATTCGCGAAAAGCGCATTGCAGAGGCAATCACTGCTCATCTTGAAGGCAAGAAGAATCTTGTGCTTGGAATCTGTAACGGCTTCCAGGCTCTTATTAAGACCGGGCTTGTGCCGTACGGAAAAATCCTTGAGCCGAGTGCCGACATGCCGACGCTTACGTTTAACGACATTCACCGCCACATTTCGCGCGTGGTGCGAACGCGCATGGTAAGTGCCACAAGCCCCTGGGCGCAGGACGCTTCTATTTTGGAAGCACGCGCGCATTACGTGCCGGTAAGCCACGGCGAAGGAAAGATTTTTATTTCCGAGACGCTTGCACGCGAGCTGTTTGAAAAAGGTCAGGTTTACACCCAGTACTGCGACGAGCATGGTGTGCCGACAATGGCAGAGCCGGATAACCCGAACGGCTCAGGCTACGCAATCGAAGGCCTAACAAGCCCAGACGGACTTGTTTTAGGCAAGATGGGGCACAGCGAGCGCACGGTCGGCATCGGCGGCTTCAGCGCGGACTTGATTAAAAACATTGCCTACAACGATGACGCAAGCAGCTGCCAGAACTTGTTTAGAGCTGGAGTGAGATACTACAAGTAAGCATATTGCTTACTTGTAGTATAGGCAGTTTCCAACGGGAAACTGCGATACTTTAAGTAAGCTTTTCGGGCTAGGGTATGGAGTGGTGGCGAAAGCCAGTGCGTAAGCACCGAGCGGATAGCGAGCCACGGAACACCCGACCAGCCGCTGGCTGCCGGAAGGCAGGAAGAGGCTGGTAGCCCCCGAATAAAACAAGTGCCGTGAGTGATTTTGCTTGCGGCGGGGGTTTGTATATTACGCAGTCATATTAAGTAGCGTGCCAGCTTCGGGCGCAACGCCTGCAAGTCCATAGCCATTTGCTTGCGCAAGCTGCACACTTGCCTGAATTTCGCTTTGGTAATTTTTGATAAGCATATCCATTTGATTTTCGCTCATGCCTTCGTCAACCTGAGACGTAGCCGCTTTTGGCGCGCCCTTCATGGCAATGAGCTGATTGATAAGCGTATTTAGAATCTGAATCTTGCTGACCGGAATGCTCTTTTGGCTTGAGCTTGCGGCAAATCCAGAGATGTGGTCAAACTGGGCATAAATAACAGATGCAGGACTTACCGGCACATGGAGCTTTGAGCCACTGCCAGAGACGAAATTGTTGTAACTGTATGCATTTAATGAAATCGTGTTCGCCATACGCTGCCTCTCTAAAACTTTTACTGTCTATTTTTTTATCGGTATTGCAAAAAAAAAGTTTAGAGAAATCGAAGTGCGTCTCTGTCGCCATACGTGCTGCTGTTTTTGTTAAAAATAGTGAGCTTTTACAACAGAGAGCAAAGAATGACAAAGACTGCGCATATCGCTATAATGCTTCCCGCTATGGCAGGTTTTTACGATTGGTATGATGTCGCCGTTGTTGGCGGCGGACACGCAGGAATTGAAGCGGCACTTGCAAGCGCACGCATGGGATTAAAAACACTTTTAGTTACACAGACAATAGATTCAATCGCTCGCATGAGCTGTAATCCGTCTATCGGCGGAGTTGCAAAGGGAAACATCGTCCGCGAAATTGACGCTTTAGGCGGCGAAATGGGTAAGCTCATTGACAAAAGCATGATTCAGTTCCGCATGCTGAACAAAAGCAGGGGACCTGCCGTGCAGTCGCCGCGAAGTCAGGCAGATAAGCTTCTGTACGCAGGCCTTGCCCGCCAGACGGTAGAAACAACGCCAAATCTTTTTACGCTGATGGATACAGCAAAAGAAATCCGCACATTAGCTTCTTCCACGCCGCTTCCGCCATCTTCAGACAGCCAGCAGGCAGGTGCAATTCCGGGCGAGGCACACGCGGCGACCGAAAACCTGACCGAAGCGGCTTTAAGCGGCATGCGGCAGAAAGTCACCGCCCTTGTAACCGAGCGCGGGCGCGTCATTCCCTGCCGCGCAATTGTTTTGACTACTGGCACTTTTTTAGGCGGACGCATTTTTATTGGCGAATACGACGCGCCCTGCGGCCGCTTAGGCGAGCAGGCTGCTGTCGGCTTAACAGAAAGCTTAAACCGGCTCGGCTTTACGACCGGACGCTTAAAGACTGGAACGCCGCCGCGAATCTTGCGTCACACGGTGGATTTTTCAAAGCTTGAAGAGCAGGCAGGAGACGCAGAAATTGTTCCATTCAGCTTTGAAGACGAAATGGTAGACCGCCCGCAGGTGCCCTGTCATTTAGTCTACACAAACGAAGAGACGCACAAAATTATTCGCGAAAATATTGGCCGCTCGCCGCTTTACTCAGGAAAAATCAGCGGAATCGGGCCGCGCTACTGCCCGTCGATTGAAGACAAGGTTATGCGCTTTTCTGAGCGCGAGCGTCACCAGCTTTTTGTAGAGCCAGAAAGCCTTGCCACCGACGAAATTTACTTAAACGGACTTTCTTCTTCGCTTCCAGAAGAAGTGCAGGACGCATTTTTGCGCACCATGCCGGGCTTTGAAAATTGTACCGTAAGCCGACCTGGCTACGCAGTTGAATACGACTATGTTGAGCCGACGCAGCTTTTCCCGTCGCTTGAAACGAAGCGCGTAGCTGGCCTATTTAACGCCGGTCAGATTAACGGCACTTCCGGCTACGAAGAGGCGGCAGGTCAAGG
>CALAEZ010000312.1 GCA_937891125.1 uncultured Treponema sp.
CACAAGTTGCTGACAAAGGTTGCGATGTATTTGCGCGCGATGCGCTTAAAGTGCTTGAAAAGGATCTAGAAGCTTACGACGATTGGAAGGATTGGAAATATGCGGATTGCCTGAACCCGCATGAAGAAGGCGTGGTGTGGGAGCTTGATCCTTCTTTTGTTGAGCTCGCTTTGCGCAGAAAGCTACAGCAAAAGGCGTTGTATGCTTTTCATAAAGAGCCTTTTTCTGCAATGGTTTTGGTTGCGTGGTATAAAATAAAACAGCATGAGCTTGCGTGTATCCGCACGGTTGCAGAAGGATTGCGCCTGAACGTAGAGCAAAATCAGATACTCACTGCTGCTGGTGAAGTGTTACTGGAAAAAAAGAGGTAAATATGGCTAGAACGGTACCTATGCGCCTTTTGGAGCTGATGATTCTCAAAAATGATGTTGACACGGTGCTTGAATTTTTGGGAAAGCACGGTAATTTTCAATTTCAAGAGGGAACTGCTCCCTATACCAGTGCCAATATAGAGAAAAATCAACAGCAAAATCCAGATGGCGATTTGTTTAATGCATTACAGTCGGCGCGTATTTATCTTAATAGTGAGGATTTTAGCGAAGATGATTTGCAAGCGGCACATTTACCGTCTGAAGATGATCGGAATGTGGCAAAAAAGCTTATAGCTGATGTTGATGCGCTTAAAAATCGTGAGCTTACGCAGACTGCTGCTACTAAACGGATAAGCGAGGCTTTAGCAGAGGCGAAGGCGTTTGCTAATCTAAAAGTGCCGTATGCTGAGTTAGAACATCTTTCATTTCTGTCACTTCGTATTGGACGCATTGATCCGAGCTGTTATGAGGAAATGGTACGTGCCATTGGTGGCAGAGCTGTCGTGGTTGCGCTCGGTGATGACCACAGTCGTGTGCTTGCCGCTTCAAGCAAAAAGGGGCGTTTTGCCCTCGATACCGAGCTAAAAAACTTTGGGTTTGTTTCTCTTGAGATTCCGAAGGATTTTAAGGGAATTCCCGAAGATGTTCTGTCTGGATTAGCAAAAGAGAATGAGCAGGCGCAGTCATCGCTTTCTGCACTGCAAGAGGAGCGACATAACTTTGCAGAAACGCATGAAACCGTTTTAAGAGCACTGCTTGCACGCTTTTCACTTTCTGCGCAGATTACCGCAACAAAGAATCGGCTGGAGTCAACAAGTCAGGTGTATCGCATTAAGGGGTGGATTCCGTATCGCGATAGCCGAGAAATGATGAAAGAGCTTGATGCGCTCACCGAAAGCCGTGTTGCAATCCGCGTGTATCGCCCACTGGAGGTGCCGAGCGTGCTTTCTGGTGAAGAAAAAGTCCCTGTTTTGCTTAAACATGGAAAGCTTGTTGGCGCATTTGAACGCATGATTTTTAGCTACGGCTCTCCGCTGTATGGTAATGTTGACCCCACGCCTTTTGTTGCACTGTTCTTTACGCTTTTGTTTGGCATTATGTTTGGGGATGCAGGGCAGGGCTTAATCTTCCTGCTTGCAGGTATCTTGATGGCAGCGAAAGTGGTTAACGTAGGCGGCTGGAATAAGTTTGCGCCAGTTTTTATGGCAATTGGCTGTTCAAGCATGATTATGGGCGTGCTTACCGGCGAGTTTTTTGCAACCGAAACGGTTTTAGAGCCGTTTGCGCATTGGGTCACTGGTCTTTTTGGCACTCCGCATGCGCCAATCATAAATCTTGCGCCAACGAATGAGCGCTACATACAGGCAATTTTCGGCATTTTTGGCGTAACGATTGGCATTGGTTTTTTTATTAACTCAATCGGGCTTGTCATAAACATGGTAAACAATGTTTCCCGTCGCCAGTGGGGAAAAGCTTTGTTTGGAAAAACAGGCTTTGCGGGCGCTGCATTCTTCTGGTATGTCGTCGTGCTCGTACTTCGGATGGTGCTGCTTAAGCACGGTGTGCACGTGTTTGACTGGGTGGTTATTGCCTTGACTGCGTTCTTTGCTGCCTTTGGCGAGCCGTTTGAACGTTTGGTTGACGGCGAGCGGCCGGTGCTTGAAAACGGGGGTGGCGCGATGATTATTGGTGGAGTGGTTGAAATCATCGAGCTTGTGTCAACGTACCTGTCATGTACGATAAGCTTTGTCCGTGTCGGCGCATTTGCGCTGGCTCACGCTGTTTTAGGTTTTATCATCAATATGATGACAGAAACGGTTGGCGGAGCTGGCGGCATTGCGGTTCTGGTTGTTGGAAATGCAATCGTTGTTGTCCTTGAAGGCATGATTGTTGCCATTCAGGTTATCCGCTTGCAGTATTATGAGTTTTTCTCAAAATTCTTTAATGAGACAGGACGCGAGTTTAAACCATTCGCGTTTGAATATAAATCGTAAGTGAGGTTTTTTATGAGCAAGAAGATTATTGCTGTTGCGGCTGCACTCGTGTGTTTTGCAGTTGCTGGACTGACTGCACAGGCTGCCGATGAGCAGACTGCCGCTCCTATTGCCGTTGAAAGCGTTGCAGAAACAGCTCCTGCAGCAACTGTAGAAGCGGCAGAAACTGCTGACAATGGTTCTGCAATTAAGTACATTGCGGCAGGTCTTGCAGTAGGTTTGGCATGTATCGCTGGCGGTATGGCTGTTGGCAAAATTGGTGCTGCTGCTATGGGTGCTATGAGCGAAAATGCAGAATTGAGCGGAAAGGCACTTCCATTCGTAGGTCTTGCAGAAGGTATCTGTCTGTGGGGCTTCTTGGTAGCATTGCTTATCATCATTCTGTAAGGCGTTTTTGGACGGACAGCTTTGGAATATTTTGTTATAGGGGAGCGGGAACTCGTTTTAGGCTTTAAGCTGGTCGGTGTGGACGGCGCGATTGCTGCAAACAGATCAGAGGCACTTGATGCATTTAACCGTGTAACAGGTGCTGGCGACGTTCCTGTTCCTGAACGTCCAAAAGTGCTTATTTTAACGGAAGAAGTCTCCAGTATGCTTGACGAGGAAGTGCTTGCCTGGCAGAAAAAGGCGAAGTATCCGCTTATTGTAGAAATCCCCGGTCTGAACGGACATTTGAAAGGAAAGCGCAGTCTTTCTGAGGCAATCCGCGAAGCGGTGGGTATTCAGGTCTAGCCATTTTGGCAGAGCCTTTAAGGGACTTGTAAGGGAGAAAACATGGAAGAACTGCGTTCAACCGAGATTCTCGATAAAGAGATTGAAGCAGATGCGCGTAAAAAAGCAGATAAGATTTTAGCTAATGCTGATGATGAATGTCAGGCTCTGCTTTCAGCTGTAGATGAGCGCGTAAAACAGGCTGCTGACGAAAAAAAACGCTATTACGAGGAAAAACTTGCTTCCTTTACGGCGAATCTTGACGCTTCGCTACCGCTTGAAAAAGAGCGTTTTCTTGCATCGTTCTATGCAGAGTCGGTTGCAACGGCACTGAATGCTTACCTTGCAAGTCTTAGTGAAGAAAAACGGCTTTCGCTCGTGCTTAAAAAAGTGGGCGAGGCAAAAGAAGCGTTTGCAGAAAAAAAAGCAGCTGCGCTTGTGTATGGTTTTTCGTTATCTGGCGCAAAAAAACAGCTTGAAAAGGCATTAGGAAGCACGCTGGCTTCTTGTGAAGAAACAACTTTTGAAAAATCCGGCGAGGAAAGCGCGCTTTTAAACAGCGTGCATGAAGGCATTATTCTGGAAAGTGAAGACCGCTCCGTGCGTGTCCGTCTTACGACAGACGAACTGGTGAGCGAGCTTAAAGATACATATAGTGCGGAACTTGCATTGAACTTGTTCGGCGGGAGGTTACCGCAGTGATTACTGGAAAAATTACTCGCATTTCAGGTCCGATTGTCTATGCAGAAGGGCTTGAAGGCTGCGGTTTGTATGACGTTGTAGACGTAGGAAATAAAAAGCTGATTGGCGAAATTATCCGCCAGAATAAGGGAAAGGCTACCATTCAGGTCTATGAAGATGACACTGGTATGCGCATTGGAGAAGAAGTCGTTTCGTATGAACGCCCGCTTTCTCTTCGCTTAGGGCCGGGACTTGTTGGCACGATTTATGACGGCATACAGCGTCCGCTTGAAGCTATGTTCAGTCATTCTGGCGCATTTTTGGCTCCGGGAGAGCGGACAGAGCCGATTGACGTGACTAAAACATGGACGCTTGAAATTGCTGACGGCGTGAGTGCGGGCTGTGCAATTGCGCCGGGATTTGTGCTTGGCTATGTGCAGGAAACGGCTTCTATCAGGCATGCAATTATGGTGCCGCCAACGGTGCGCGGACGCGTCCTAAAAACGTTTAAAGGCGCAGGCAGTTACACGATTGACGACGTTATTGGAACTACCGAGCTTGATGAAGAAATTAAGCTGAGCCATTACTGGCCGCTTCGTAAGCCGCGCCCCTTTACGCAAAAGCTTACCGTTTCAGAGCCGCTTATTACCGGCCAGCGCGTTATTGACGTGTTCTTTCCGCTTAGTAAGGGCGGAACGGCGGCAATTCCCGGCGGCTTTGGTACGGGAAAGACGATGACGCAGCACGCTATTGCAAAATGGTGCGATGCAGATTTGATTGTCTACATTGGCTGCGGCGAGCGCGGAAACGAAATGACCGACGTTTTAACCGAGTTCCCGACACTTATTGACCCGCGCACCGGCCGCTCGCTTATGGAGCGCACTATTTTAATTGCAAACACGTCGAATATGCCGGTTGCGGCGCGCGAAGTTTCGCTGTATTCAGGCATTACGCTTGCAGAATATTACCGCGACATGGGGATGCACGTTGCCATCATGGCAGATTCTACCAGCCGCTGGGCAGAGGCATTGCGTGAGCTTTCTGGTCGTATGGAAGAAATGCCGGCAGAAGAAGGTTTTCCAGCCTACTTACCGACGCGCCTTGCAGAATTTTACGAGCGTGCAGGCCGCGTAACGAGCCTTAACGGTAAAGAAGGCAGTGTAAGCGTCATTGGTGCAGTTTCGCCGCCTGGTGGCGACTTTTCAGAGCCAGTTACGCAGCACACAAAGCGTTTTATCCGCTGCTTCTGGGCACTTGACCGCGAGTTAGCAAACGCGCGCCATTATCCGGCGATTGGCTGGATAGACAGCTACTCTGAATATGCAGAAGAAATCCGCGAATGGTGGGATAAGCTTGACGCGCGCTGGGCAGAAGTGCGCTTGTCTGCCCTTGACCTGCTTAAAAAAGAAGAACGCTTACAGCAGATTGTGCGCTTGATTGGTCCTGACGCGCTTCCAGATGCAGAACGCTTAGTGCTAACGGTTGCCGACATGATTAAAAACGGCTTTTTGCAGCAGAGCGCGTTTGATGCGGTTGACGTGTACAGCGTGCCTGAAAAGCAGATTCAGATTTTGCTTTTAATGATGCAGTTTTATAAGCGCGCGCTTTCTGTCATTAAGCAGGGAGCTCCACTTTTGAAGGTGCATGAACTTAGCGTGCGCGAAGAGATTGTGCGCATTAAATCTTCTGTTCCGAATGACAAATTGGAGCAGATTAAAGATGTAGAAACGCACCTTGAAGAGCAGTTTGATTCGCTAGAGCGCATGTATAAGCGAGTTGGGTAATAGAGGGAGCGTAGCAAAATATGAAGGGAATAGAATACAGAGGAATTTCGTCTGTTGACGGACCGATTATCATTGTGCGTCGCCCAAAAAACGTGTTTTATAACGAAACCGTGTATGTGCGTGACAAAAAAGGTGAAAAAAAGACTGGTCGCGTTATCGACTTAAACACCGACACTGCGGTTGTGCAGATTTTCGGAAGCACAACGGGCTTAGACTTAAACGACACCAGTGTAGAATATTTAGCAGACCCGCTTGAGCTTCGTGTAGGCGATGGCTTATTAGGCCGCATTTTTAACGGCTTAGGCGAGCCGATTGACGGACTTCCGCCGATTGTTTCAAGCGAGAAAATTGACGTAAACGGTATGCCAATAAATCCGTTTGCACGCGTTTATCCGCGCGACTTTATTCAGACTGGTATTTCTTCAATAGACGGAATGAATACATTGATTCGCGGGCAAAAGCTTCCAATCTTTTCTGGAAACGGCTTAAGTCACAATCGTCTCGCCGCTCAGATTATCCGTCAGGCAAAAATCCGTAACAGTGACGAAGAGTTTGTCATGGTTTTTGCAGGCATGGGTATAAAATATGACGTTGCACAGTTCTTTAAAAATACTTTTGAAGATTCCGGTGTTTTAAGCAAAGTTGTAATGTTTCAGAGCCTTGCAGATTCTCCTTCCATTGAGCGTATCATTACTCCTCGCTGTGCACTTACTGCGGCAGAATATCTAGCCTTTGAGTGCAATATGCACGTACTTGTCGTAATGACAGACATGACAAACTATTGTGAGGCGTTGCGGGAAATTTCTACGACTCGAGGAGAAGTTCCCGGAAGAAAAGGGTACCCGGGTTATCTTTATTCCAATCTTGCAGAACTTTATGAAAGAGCCGGCAAGGTTCAAGGTTCAACAGGAAGTATTACTCAGATTCCAATTCTTACAATGCCTAATGATGATATTTCTCATCCGATTCCTGACTTGACAGGTTACATTACAGAAGGTCAGATTGTTCTTGGACGCGAGTTAAGCCA
>CALAEZ010000313.1 GCA_937891125.1 uncultured Treponema sp.
AGCACAAACGGAATAACAATGCGCGCCGGATGCCAGTTTTTGTATGACCGCGCAAGTCCGATATTTTTAGTACGATTTTCAAAGACTTCGACAACGCGGTGCTCAAAATTGTTTACAAAATACGCGCGGTCATTATAGTGATTGGTATTCCAGTAGCAGACTTTGAGCGCAATCTGATCTGCCTGCTCCATCGTAACGCCGTATGCACGCTCAATGTAGCCGGAAATAACTCTATTGAGGTTTTTAAACGTACAGACTTTAGAAAGGCGCCCGATGTAGATGACGTCGGCGCCCGCTTTTTTTCCCGGAAACACGCGCGACGCCTTGTATTTATAGTCTGGCTGACCGCTTGAAAACGGAAAGGCGCTTTTGTTTACCTCTGCCTGATATTTTACTTCTGCACCTAATCGGCGCCCCATGTCGCGAATCTGCTTTCCGCTGCTGTAATTTTTTGGCGCAACATAGCTAAAATCTTCAATGTAGACCTCGCGCTTCGCTGTCGAAAGTATGTCGGTATCAACAGAAGCCGCTCCTGATTCTGCGCTTACGGCGCCTATCAGCAAGGTAGCAAGCAACACGCCCGCATAAAACCGTTTTTTCATGTCTCTACACTCCCGTTATTTTATCGGCAGATAAAAACAGACACTTAACTAAATTAGCAGGTGCTAGAAGCATACAGACAGATGCGCTGGCGCTATTTACGCACGGTACTGATGCTTCCCATTTTCAGGCGTTTTTCGCGCGTATCGGTTAAGAGCGCCTGCAGGCCGTCACTGTCTTCGTTCTGAATGCAGCGCTTAAACAGCTCCATCTGCTTTTCAAAGCCTTCAATGTGCGACACCAGCTTTTCCTTGTTTGCAATGAACAGCTCCGTCCAGAGCGGCGCATTTATCATGGCAATGCGCGTTAAATCCTCAAAGCTTCCGCCGCCAAACGCCGTAATTTCGGGATCTTCGGCGCTTTCGACAAGTGCGCTTGCAATGACGTGGCACAGCTGGCTGGTAAAACCGATTTTGTAGTCATGGGTGTCGCAGGTTGTTTCGGTAATGCGCGTAAAGCCCATTTCAGCCACAAGCGTGCGCATAAAATCAAGATTTTCTGCCTTGTTAAAATCGGAAGGGCATAAAATATAGTTGTGATTGATAAAAAAGCGTGCGTCAGAGTTTGCGTAGCCTTCTTTTTCGCCGCCTGCCATCGGATGGCCTATAATAAAATCGACGTCAGGACGAAGAATTTCAGGCAGCGCCTTTTCAAAAATGCCTTTTACGCCAGAAATATCCGTGACGATTGCTCCGCTCTTAAAATGGTCGCGGTGCTCCTTCATAAAGGTAAGCGTTGCGTGCGGATACAGGCAGATAAAGACAACGTCACACTCAGGAAGCATTTTGTCTACGTCAGCAGACGTGTACACGGCGGTAGCAACGCCTTCACTGACTGCCTGCGCAAGACAGGCTGTGCTGCGGTTACAGGCTAGCACGCGACCAGTGCTTCCTGCCTGACTCAGTATATTCTGTCTTATGGCTTTGGCAATGGAGCCGCCCATAATACCAAGACCAACAATGCCATAGGTTGCGTTTTTCAGTTCCATACAGAAACTGTAGCAAAAAAAAGCATTATAAGCAAATGCCGCAAAGCTGTGGCTGCTTATAATGCCAACTGTTACACGAAAGCTCATGCTTCCGCCGGTATGCACAGGCACCGAGGGGTGCTGTTATACCGTAAACTTGTCGATCTGACCGCCAATTTCCATAATTGAATCCTGTACCTGGCGCGCAATGCCTTTAAGCATTTCGCCGGTTTCGTTGATTTTACGCGCACCGGTAGACATCTCTTCCATGCTGCTCTGCATGACGGCCGTTGCATCCTGCAGGTTGCGCACTTCAGAAAGAATTGCCTTGTTACCTTCCATCATTTCCTTACCGGCATTGCGCACTTCAAGCGAGCTGTCATTCATAGTGTGCAAAACCGCGTTAATCTGCTGTGAGCCTTCATTCTGCTCTTCCATAGCAGCCTTAATCTGGCGAACAAGCTGCTCGGTTTCGTTAATCTTTGTGGTAACCGTCTGGAATGCCGAATTTGACTGCTCGCTTGCAGTAACCACGCTTGCAATCGACTTTTGTATGTTTGTCAGCTGCTCGCCAATCGTCTTAGACTGCACGCTCGATGTTTCAGAAAGCTTACGGATTTCGTCTGCAACAACGCTAAAGCCCTTTCCTGCGTCACCAGCATGAGCCGCCTCAATGGCAGCATTCATAGCAAGCAGGTTCGTTTGGCTTGCAATGCTTGCAATAGCCGTATTTGCTTCCTGCAGAGTTTCGCTTAGCGCCTGAATCTGACTAATCTTTTCGTTTACATCCGTCTGTAGGCTAGAGCCGTTCCGTGCGCTTTCTGCAAGCTCTTCAAACGAGCCGGACATTTTTTCCATTGACGAATTGACCGAGCGAATGTTACCAATCATCTCTTCAACAGCAGCAGAAGCTTCAGACACGCCCGACGCCTGCTTTTCAATCATGTGCTCAAGCGATTCAATGTTAGAGGCAATCTCGTTTACCGCGCCAGCCGTCTCGTGTACGCTGTCACTCTGCTTGTTAATCTGACTATGCACGCTTTCGATGTTTGCCAGAATCTGCGTAATGGATGCGCTGGTGTCCTGCGTGCTTGTTTCCAGATCCATGCCTACAGAGCCCAGGTTGTCCTTTGAGTGCTTGACCTGCGAAATAATTTCGTGGAGCTTACCAGTAAATCCGTTAAAGCCTTTTACCACATCTCCAATTTCATCTTTCGCGCTTGTCTTGAGGCGGCGGGTAAGGTCAGCATCGCCACTTGCAATTTCCGTAATAGCGCCCTTCACCATCAAAAGCGGCTTCATCGAGGTTGAAACAAGCACACCGCTTACTACAAACGCAATCAAGAGAATGACAACTAGAATAATAATCATAATGCGGAGCATGCGCTTTAGCCCTGCATAAAAATCGTCATACGCGGTAACACAAAGCACTGACCAGTCAGTGCCTTCAATCGGACAGTAGGCAGAAATCATCTTAATGCCGGTTGACGAGTCTATAAAAGAGCCGCCATTAGTTTTACCCGCCATAAGACCTTCAACAATATGCGCCATAGCAGTGTCGGCATCTTTAATAGAGCTTTCGTCATACACACGCTGCACGTCACGCGAAGCAACCGTTTTTCCAGAATTGCGGCTTATGACATACACATCAGATGCATTTCCAAACTGAACGTTCGCAAGTTTTTTAGAAAGCGACTCACCGTACAGGTTCGTAACGGCAACACCAATAATGCGGTTGGAATTCTGTAAGTCATACACCGGAGCTGAATACTGCTGCAAAAAGACACCTGTTGCAGGGCTAACAGCCGGCTCCATCTGATAGCGGTTTCCTTTCAGCGATTCCTTTATGTACAGACGCTCAGGAAAGTGAATGGGAGCGCCCCCCGCCGTAAAAGAGTTTCCGTCATTGTCATAGAACGAAACATTCTCATAGTCTTCACTTACTTTCGCAATGGCACGCAACCGCTCACATTTTTCAAGCAAAGGAACGTTTGAGTCGCGCACAAAGTCTATGGCAGCAACAGCATCGGTCATGCGGATTGTTTTTTCAACCTCGCCACGAACCTTTCCCGCAGCACTGTCAGCGACAGTCTGCAAGAGCTGATGCACCGTGTCGGTCACCGTAGAAGAAGAAAGGTTATCGGCAACAACTGTCAACGCAACGTTTGAAACAACTGCAATGGCGATAACCATTGCCATAAGCCTGAACTGTAGGCTGTGAAAATTAAATCGCATAAAAAACTCCTATCAGCTAGATTATAACTAAACTTAAATTTCTGCAAGTTTTTTTATAAAATTATAAGGCGACAACGAGCAATGAAATCTGACTACACCTTTCGCTTTCACACCTGTGTTTGCCTGCACGTGCGTATCTGTCCCCATTGCGATTTTTTAGCTCATTCAATATACTTTCGTTATTATTTGTAGAAACAATACACAGAAAAATCAGTGCCTTTGGCTGTCGTCCCCGATGGCAAACGCCGATTTTATGCAAGGAGTGAACAATGGCTGAAAAAATTCCGTACAAAATCTATCTATCTGAAAATGAACTTCCTACTGCATGGTACAACGTGCGTGCTGACATGAAAAACAAACCCGCGCCTCTTTTAAATCCGGCGACCGGAAAGCCGATGACGTTTGAAGAGTTGCGTCCGGTATTCTGTGATGAGCTTATTAAGCAGGAGCTGAACGACACCGACGCATACATTGCCATTCCGGATGGAATCCGCGAATTTTACAAGATGTACCGCCCGGCGCCTCTTGTCCGCGCCTACTGTCTTGAAAAAAAACTGGGTACACCGGCAAAAATCTACTACAAGTTTGAAGGCAACAACACCAGCGGAAGCCACAAGCTGAACTCTGCAATCGCACAGGCGTACTACGCAAAACAGCAGGGCTTAAAGGGCGTAACAACCGAAACGGGCGCCGGCCAGTGGGGAACGGCTCTTTCTATGGCGTGTTCATACTTTGACCTTGACTGCCAGGTCTACATGGTAAAGGTAAGCTATGAGCAAAAGCCGTTCCGCCGCGAGGTTATGCGCACCTATGGTGCTGCCGTTACCCCGTCACCGTCAGAAACAACAGAAGTTGGAAGAAAGATTTTAGCCGCCCACCCGGGAACCGGCGGAAGCTTAGGATGCGCAATCAGCGAGGCGGTAGAGGCCGCCACTAAGCAGGAAGGCTACCGCTATGTGCTCGGAAGCGTTTTAAATCAAGTCTTGCTGCATCAGACGGTAATTGGCCTTGAGACCATGACTGCAATGGATAAATACGGCATTAAGCCAGATGTCATTATTGGCTGTGCTGGTGGCGGCTCAAACTTAGGCGGCTTAATTTCTCCGTTTATGGGCAGAAAGCTTCGCGGCGAAGCTGACTATCAGTTTATTGCCGTAGAGCCTGCAAGCTGCCCAAGCTTAACGCGCGGCTCTTATGTGTACGACTTCTGTGATACCGGTCACGTTTGCCCGCTTGCAAAAATGTATACGCTCGGAAGCGAGTTTATGCCGTCTCCAAACCATGCAGGCGGCTTACGCTATCACGGCATGAGCTCAATTCTTTCGCAGCTGTATGACGACAAGCTTATTGAAGCCCGCTCTGTTGAACAGACAAGCGTTTTTGCCGCGGCTCAGGAATTTGCCCGTGTGGAAGGCATTCTGCCGGCACCGGAGTCTAGCCACGCAATCCGTGTCGCTATCGATGAGGCATTAAAGTGCAAGGAAACAGGAGAAGAAAAGACGATTCTGTTCGGCTTAACGGGCACTGGCTACTTTGATATGTACGCGTACAAAGCCTTTAACGACGGCAGCATGAGCGACTACATTCCGACTGATGCAGAAATTGCAGAAAGTTTAGCAAAAACGCCAAAACTCTAAAGCGTTTGCAACGCCGTAACAAGCTGCATGTTCTCTTCGTGCAGCCGAACGGCAATGCGGTACCAGACGCTGCCAAGCGACGGAAAAGCACTATACGGCTTTACTAGAATATTCTGCGCTTGCAGCGCTGGCAAAAACGTATGCGACGGAGCACGCACTAACAGAAAGTGAACTGACCCCATAAATCAGGACACCCACGGAGGTGTAAAATGGGGAATAATCAAAAGTACAGCATTGACTTCAAGCTGCAAGTCGTAGGAA
>CALAEZ010000314.1 GCA_937891125.1 uncultured Treponema sp.
TTAGCATATTTGAATTCGTTTGAAAATGATGGGAGTTTTTCGAGGTGCCCTAAAATCATGCAGCAAAAAAAAATTATCGATGCTACACCAGAAATAATACTGAAAAACGTATTCGGCTACGACTCTTTTAGGCTTTTACAAAAGGAAATAATAACAAACGTTCTGTCTGGCAAAGATACACTTGCTGTTATGCCAACGGGTGGCGGGAAATCACTCTGTTATCAAATTCCTGCACTCATTTTTGAAGGGCTTACCGTTGTAGTTTCACCGCTTATTTCGCTTATGCAAGATCAGGTTGCTTCCCTTAGTGCAAATGGAATACAAGCAGTATTCTTGAATAGCACGGTGGAATGGGCAGATTACGTAGATTCTATGAATAAAATCCGGCGTGGAGAAATAAAGCTCGTCTATGTATCGCCAGAAGGGCTGCAATCTGCGAAAATACGTGACCTGCTGCATGATGAGCGGGTAACAGTGAGCATGATTACTATCGATGAAGCCCATTGTGTAAGCGAATGGGGGCATGATTTTCGTCCTGATTACCTCGAAATAGCTTCTCTGCGCCGCCAATTTCCAAATGCAGTTTTTCTCGCACTTACTGCGACAGCAACAAAGCAGGTTCGAGCTGACATTGTACAGAACATCGGTTTGCAAAATCCAAGCATTCTTGTTTCAAGCTTTAATCGAGCGAACATCAGTCTCGCGGTACTCCCCAAAAAAAACGCACTTTCGCAGGTTGTCGACTGCATTCGCCGTCACTGGGGCGAAAGCGGCATTATCTACTGTTTTTCACGAAAGCAGGTTGACGAGCTTACCGCACAACTAGAAAATTTAGGCTACAGCGTCTTAAACTATCATGCGGGCTTAAGCGATGAAGAAAGAGCAGATCACCAGACAAAGTTTATCCGTGATGAAGTGCAGCTCATGGTTGCAACGCTCGCATTCGGCATGGGCATTGACAAGCCAAATGTTCGCTTTGTAGTACATTACGACATGCCAAAATCGCTTGAACAGTATTATCAGGAAATTGGAAGAGCGGGACGCGACGGTCTAGAAAGCGAGGCAGTGTTTTTATACACCGCAGCAGACATTCGCAAAATTCGGTATTTTTTTGACGAAAGCGCAGATAGCGAGAATGCAGAAAAACTTCTACAGGGGATGATAGGATACGCCACAAGTCACACCTGCCGTAGAAAGACCTTACTTGCCTACTTTGGCGAAACATATGTTTCCCAGCCAACAGAACAACCACTGTGCTGCGATATATGCGCTTTAGGAGAAGTGCCCCGCACCAACGTGACCGTGCCCGTGCAAAAGCTTTTAAGCTGCATAATCCGCACTGAAAGCAGATACGGCGCATCCTACGTAATTGACATTCTGTTAGGCTCGTTGCAAAAAAGGATTCTTACAAATCATCACAACACGCTTTCCACCTTCGGCATTGGCAAAGAGCTGTCAAAAGACCAATGGTTCGAGCTTGTAGCGGCACTTATTGATGAAGAGTATCTTATGAAGACCGATGACTACAACGTGCTCAAAATCACCGTAAAAGGCTATACGGCGCTTAAAGCACGCACTCCGTTTTTGCTTCCCGTGCGCTTCGGCGCAATTCCAGCGGGGAAAGCCCGCCGCACGGCAGCAGCGGACGCTGATGAAAAATCACTGCGCGCAACAGGCACATTTGTACCCAAAAACAGAGCGGCAAGTGGCGCAAACGGCTCGCTCATGTTTCCTAAGCCTGCTGGTAAAAAAAGCAAACGAGCGCTTTCTGCAGACTACAACCACCGCGCCATTGAAGCACTGAGCGATGACACCGACAACGCGCTTCTCATGCAGGCACTCAAAAAATGGCGCCGCGCACAAGCGCAGGAACAGAACGTGCCGCCCTACATTGTGTTTGGCGACCGAACGCTTGCAGACCTTGTTTCACTCAAGCCACAAACAGAGGATGATTTGCGTCTGGCAAGCGGCATGAGCGAAGGTCGCATAGAAAAATATGGGGAAGCGATTCTGCGCGTCATTGCAGAAAACAGCTAAGCCTGTTTTATCAGGCGATTAAAACAGTTTTCGTGCCTCCACGTAAAACCGCTTTTCACTCGCCTCTCCCATAGAAAAGCTCTTTCGCGGCAGCGGGCCGCGCGCGTTAATGGTTGCAAAGAAACTGTCTTTCGCAATTGGCGGCAGCAAAATGCCAACCTGCCCCTCTTTTTCGCCAAGCGCAACGGTTTCAGCAGTGCCATGTATGTAGTCAATTTCTATGCCGGCATGCTGAGCAAGATATGCATCAAGTGCCGGCTGCAGCGCGGCGATTGCAAGGTCGCTGATTGCAGTCTGCAGCAAGGTGTAGCTGGTTTTTCCATCTTTTGTCGCAATAAAGCCGTACCGTGCGCCAGAGGCAGCTTTATCAGCGACCGCTTTTTCAAGCGCAGCCGCATCGGCACAGGCAGACAACGTGCCGTGCAGCGTTTCTGCAACAGCGGCAGTAAGCGACGCCGCATCTGAACCAAAAAGCACGCGATGAATCGGCTCAAAGGTAAGCCCTGCGTCGTAGATGTTTACTACTTCGACAAGCGCATAGCGCACGGGGCTTTCTGCAAGCGACGCCTCAGTCGCGCCCTGAGAAAGCAGCGTCTTTTTATGCTCTTCCCAGACCGCTTTTGCCGTTGCAAGACTATGGTTTCCGTCGCCCACCGCAAACAGGAATGTGCTGCCGTCTGCCGCCGTTCCTTTTTTTGCAATAACTGCAAGCGCCTCATCTACCTGCGCATAGGCTTCGTCAGAATCTACCAGCCAGCCCGTAATATGACCGCTCTGCTGCTGCAGGTCGCCGTCGTACAACGGCGCCTGTTTTTTTGCGAGCGCGCCCGTTTTTCCCACCAGCGCATCAGCTTCATCATCGGCAAGCAGCATGATATGCGGGAGCTCAAGCGGAGCGCCCATGCGTATTTTCATGCGTGGCGGAATCCGCTCCGGCACGGTAGCTTCGGTTGCACGAATGAGCGCCTTAGAAAACGGCTTCCATTCATATTTTTCCAAATCAACTGCCAGCACCAGCCCCTTTCGCGTTCTGCCGTATGCCGTCGTTCTTTCTATATAGATAAAACCGCGCTTACCTGCAGCAAACACACCGCGGTCAAGATACTGCCGCATCGTCTTTTTTATGGCAGCAATACGCTCTTCGCGGTTGTCATCAGAAAGATACACCTCAGGAAAAATCAAATTAAGCGTAGAAGGATTATCTCCAGCAGCTTCTGCCGCATTCTTCCAATAGTCACGATCCTGCGTGTACTGGTCGCAGGCGATAACAGACCAGCTTGCAAGATTGATATGCTTGGGTAACAGAATTTCGGGAATACAAACGCCGAATGAATCGAAACTTTTCATATGATCACTATACCGAGAAGGTTAATCTTGTGCTATAGTGAGCGTATGGCGATTTCAACAGGATTTACCCCAACTCCGCAGCTTCAGCTCCAGACTCGCACCGAACAGCGCCAGAAACAGACGCAGGTGCAGCGCTTAAGCCAGCAGCAGATTATGTCGCTCAAATTGCTAGCGATGAGCAGCCTCGATTTACGCGAATCTATCTATCGGGAGGTAGAAAAAAATCCTGCGCTCACCGTTACGCACGATACGCTTGCAGGAGGCGTTACCACCGCACGGCAAAAATCGTCACTGCTTTCTGACAACGAACGCTATCGAAGCACGTCCGCAACAGGAAATGCCGCAAGCGATGCGTTCCAGGCGGCGCTTGAAAGTGCGGTCGACACACGAGAAACGCTCCAAGAGCATTTGAGTCACCAGTTTAATGCCACCAACCACAGTGCAGACGAGCAAGAGCTTGGCCTTGCGCTGATTCACAATTTAGACGCCGCAGGATTTCATATCCTTGCGCCGCTTTCGCTTTTAAACAAGAGCCGCCCCGAACAGACTGAAGCGCTCCTAAAAAAATGTATGGAAGAAATCCGCGCGCTCGATCCAGTGGGCACCTGCTGCTCGGGCGTTGAAGAAAGTCTGCTGATACAGGCACAGCTTAGGGAACAGCCTCCGCGGGCGGCGTTGTTTATTCTTCACGGGCATTTGCCGTTTTTAGACCCGCCGCAGGCAGGCAAGGTGCTAAAAAAAATACAGAGTTTTCTCAAAGAGCGGGCAAAGCTTTCGTTTATTGCCGAAGAAGAGCGCTACTGGCTTGAACAGACAAAAAAAGCGCCGTTTTGTATTGAAGAAATTGAAGCTGCTCTCGCCTTTATCCGCACGCTTGACCCCTACCCGGCGCGCAATTTTGGCTCAAGCCAGACGCATTTTGTAGCGCCCGACGTGTATGTAGAGCGGCTGCCGTCTGACGATGACACTGCAGCGGCACGCTCGAACGCAGCAGATGCCGTACCTGCGGAAACTAGCAGCGCGCCGCAATTTAAAATAACGCTTGCTGCCGACACCGTGCCGCGCATAGACATCGCACGCGATTTTGCACAGGCCGCCGAAAACAAAGCAGGCGGCGCCTTTGTGCAGAATGCGGTGCGCGAGGCTAAAGTCTTTATTGACAGCGTACACTTTCGCGAAGCAACCGTTTCCCGCGCGGCAGCAGAAATTGTCCGCGCACAGGCAGCTTTTTTTAACAAGGGCGAGCGGTATCTGGCGCCGCTCAGACAGAAGGATATTGCAGAAAAGCTTGGCGTACACGAAGCGACCATTTCGCGCATGGCAAGCGGAAAATACCTGCAGTGCGAATGGGGTTTATTTCCATTCAGCTACTTTTTTACGAATGCTGTCGGCGGCGAAAAGCAACCGCGCATAGAAAAGTCAGTTGCCAGCAGCGGGCAGCTAGACACAGCGGCAGCACACGCTTCCGACGGAGCGCAAAAAGCGGCAGGCACGGAGCAAGACAGCACGCCAGCGGCGCTTTCAAAAGAGGCAGTGAAATATGAGGTAGCAGAAATCCTAAAAGCGCATGCAGCAGACAAAAAGCCGCTTTCTGACCAAAAGATTGCAAATCTGCTTGCAGAGCGTGGCATTACCATTGCCCGGCGCACAGTCGCAAAATACCGCACCGAGCTAAACATCAATTCGTCATTTGCGCGATAAGTTTTCTTTTGCTTTTCTGAAGATAGTAGTGTATAATGCAGACACGCAGCAGGGTGCTGCGAAAAAGCTTTTTTTGGAGGTTAGATATGACTAAAACTTATTCTGCACTGGGATTTACCTTGGATGAAAAGCAGACAAACATGATTGAAAAAAAATTAGAGCGCGTAAAGTACGCCGATGACCTCATCATCGATTTGATTCTGCGCGTAAAAGAAGACAAAAAATATTTCTGGGATGCAAATGTTAATTTCCGCTGGGGCGCACAGGCGCATGTAGAAGCTGACGACTTTGACTTTGCAGCAGGCTTGAATAAGCTGATGGACGTGCTTGACGTAAAAGTCAAGAAGGAAAAGGATAAGATTCAGGAAAAGAAGTAAACAAATAAGAAATGGCGCCCGTGTCATTTCTTGTTCTGGCGACAGATGACTGCCGCCAGCATATTTTATGTACGCACCGCCAGCGATGGCGGGCTTTTTTTTAGCTCACGAATTGTTCTGCCGCCAGCTGCTGTACTTCGGCTACGGTAAGCCCTTGCGCTTGCGCAATTTGCTCGTGAGTACCTAGATGCATGGAAAGCAATGTGCGAGCCGCCTCAAGAGCCTTTGCGTGCTGCATGTCTTTTGCCATGTTTTGCGCCATTTTTTTTGCCATTTTTTCAGCGCGGTATTCTGCTTCTTCGTGTATGGACTGCTCCCATGTCATATACTGCCCCCTAAACATAGCATCTGTTTTGAGCTTTTCCACAATACGATTCAGCTTGTCGGTAAATGTATCACAGGGCTCCTGCCCGCGTAAAAACTCAAAAAATGCCTTTAGCTTCTCGTTACCCATTATAGCACATTTCTCTGCATTGAAAAACACCTTATAAGCGCCATCGTTCAGCTTTACTTCCGGCATTTCGCGACAGGCGTTTTCAAAGAAATAAACCGGCAGGTTCTGCTTGAGCGGGTCGGAAAGGCATAGAAACACAATGTAGCTTTCTTTTAGGCTTGAGTATGGCTTACCTTTCGTCAGTAAATCCATGTCGATTAAGCTCTGGTAGTACCGGGTACGCTTTGCAAGGTCTGATTTAACGACCGTTTGCATTTCAAGATCGATGACGCGGTCGTCAGCCTTGCAGTATACGTCCATGCGGATTCCTTTATCGAGAAGCCCCGCCTTGAGTGCATACTCGCTTTTTACGATTTTGATTTTTTTCACCTCGAACCCCAGCAGCAGTTCAACAAGCTTTCTGCACAACTCCGGCTCTGCTTCCATGACGCGACAAAACACAAAATTGTTTGCAAGCGTAATTTTGTTCCAGTCAACAATATAGTCCATACAGTATCTCCTCATTACATACCGTTCCGTGATGGCAGGACACTGGCTGCGTAGGGAGCACTTCGTGTTAGTACCTTGCTCTGACAGCTCCGGTGTCCTCACCTATATATTGTCGCTGAAACGGTTTTTTAAACACTTTTTTTGCGAGAAAAAAGCGAGAAAGTGCGGCGACAGAAAAATGCAGCAACACCTCGCCGGGGCTGCCACAGTTTCTTTTCCTAAAACGGGTATTCTTTCCAGCTCACCACAGCACCTCCCCACAGCCGCCATCCTCTAGCACGCTACCCGCAGCCTGTAATCAGCGCCGCAAACGCGACATAAGTACACTTATGTGGCGCAAAAGCGAAGCTGTGGGCGGAAGAGTAAGGAAATGGAAAAAAAGTTTCATAAAAACACAGGAGGATTTTATGAAAAAGGTATTGGGTGCCGCGCTGGCTGCGGCACTTGTCGGCAGTACCGTTGCCAGCGCAATGGACTACCGAATCGGCTTCCAAGCGAAGACTGATGGAGGCTGGAGTCCACTTCAGTACCGGTATTCCGACTACTCGTACGACAAGGCTGTAAACGCCCATGTAAGAGAGTCAAACGGTCAGGCCGTAGGATGGTCAGATTCTATTGGAGTCGGAGACCAGCAGATTCTTGACTCAAATGGCTATGGTTATTCTGGAGCGTATGAAAAAGGATTAGCATTCTGGGCTGGCGGTGAAAAGGGATACCGTTTTCAACCGAGCTTCGGTGCCAGAAGCAACTCTGGAGCTTTCACTTTCGGAAGTACCTTCATGATTAAATGTAAAGAAAGTGACAAGTTCGAAGGAAACGGTTGGAATGCGTATGTCGGATGGAAAGGCTTTGAACTAAAAGCCGCTACCACAGGTTCGCTTGGATACCGAGCCGATGTTGGAACTGCAGGTTCATTTGTAGGATCAACAAGCGCTTTATTCCTGTGGGAAGTCTGCGATAATAGCATTTATCGTAGCTTTTCAAAAGCCTCAGGTTCCAGCCTCACAGACTATACTGGTGTAAAAGGCGACGAATCAAACTGGAATTATTTCGGTTACCAGATTTCTAATGCAGGTTACGGCGTAGAAAATATCAGCGATAAGTCAAGCGGATTTGGACTTCAGTATACACAGAAGCTGCGCGACAGTAAGGACACACTCAACCTGCGTCTTGTAAGTATGCACTCTTTCAGTCAGGATAGTAACGGATATTATTCAGGAAGCGAATACAACGCAAAATACCCGATAGGCTGGAATGTCCAGGCAAACTACCGCATGCCACTGTGGACCTTCAGTGCCACCTACAAAATCAAAAACGCAAAAAACAACAAAACCGGAAAATATGAAAAACCAGAGGACTTCAGCATGGCAGGACACTTCGGTGTTGCTACCAGCATAATCCCCGGTGTTTCTCTTTCCGCTGGCTACGCCTTTATTGGAGAAGAAGTCGGTAAGTCTTACGAAAGTGCTGTCAATGGTACAAATTACAGTCATGAATTCTGGGGACACAATGTGGGTGTTGCAGCAGGGTGGAAGATTGGAGAATGGAGCTTTAATGCAGGTAATACCACAAGTCTTTTCCTGCTTTCTGATTACATGAAAGCAAAATCCAGTGCAAACAAATATGCATGGAGACCGTATGTCGGTACTACCGCTTACATTAATGCCACAAAACGCATTAATGGACTTATGACAGGCCATTTGAACTTCAGCTTTACCGATGCGAACCTGAACAGCTACACCGACGGAAAGGCAGAAGCCAGCTTCTCATTTGTACCAAGCATAGATTTAGCTCCGTCTCGTGGCGTAAACCTGAACATTGCACTTGCCATGTCGCTTCAGAACTTGAGCGATCAGGCTCGCGGCTGGTGGTCTGACTACGGTAGTCACAGTGACTTCGGTTCAAACGCAGGTGAAATCTACTATACATATCCGCGTACATTCACGGTTTCTATCCCGATTTCGTTAAGCTTCTTTATCTAAAACTAGGAGGAACTTGTTATGAAAAAGATATTGATGGCTGCGGCCGGTGCCGCACTTTTAGCCGGCTATGCAAATGCCGCTAATCTGGTAATTACCAGCTACTTCGGCGAAAGCCTTGCAACATATGCAAAGCCAGATGATGATAATGACGAAAATGATGGCATTTCTTTCTTCGATCATTATCTGGACGCAGAGCCAGGGTTCTCACCATTTTCTAACGTAAGCCTGTCAGGCGAAAGTGCTCTCGGCGGCGGTGAAATTGCCCTTGTTTGGGAACAGAAAAAAATCAACATGACCACATTGAACGGCTGGTTAAACTTCCAGAATCCTTTTGGAGCTCCCGGTGCTTTGACATTAAAATACGGCCGCTTTACAGCTTTACCCGCAGTTGATTTTGTAGGAGACGCAAACCGTGGATACCACTATCAGAGCTATGCAGTAAATCCGCTTACAGGAAAGGCCGGCTTTGATCCGTACGTAATGAACTGGTTTCTGTCACAGCAGGGATTTAAACGCACTGACCGCAGTCGTGTAACATCTAAATACTCAGCAACAGCATCTGCAGGCGCCCTTAATAGCACGCAGTGGTTCTTCAATGACTCAAACAATGCTGCAGGTTCACTCTCCTACTCTAGCACATGGCGTTATGTGGAGCCCTCATTCATGGTGCAGTATGCTCCGTCAGAGGATCTCGTAATTCGCTGGGCTGCTACAACAGGAAGTGCAGACGCAAAAGCGGGCGCACTCTCCCATGACTTCTATGGCGAAAAAACATTCACAAACTGGAATGCACAGGTCGGCTACAAACTGGGCGACATCGCAAAACTCGGCCTGACCGTAAAGATGAGTGATGCGCTTTCAGGCTGCTACTACACTGGAACAGGCATGTGGGAAAGTGCAGGTACCGATCTTACCGCCTCTCTTGCGGCAAGTTCAGACACCCTGGTTGAAGGCCTTAAGCTCTATGCGGGATACGGTTTTGCCGGCGTGTACCTGGGCATGAACACTGGCGATACAGAAGTTAACGGTAAAAAAGATGTAAGCGAAAGCTACTTTGCACACGCTGTTGACCTTCGCGCAGTGTATGACATCGACGAGCAGCTGTCTGTGGGCTTTAACGGTAACCTCTCTATGGTAACCCAGTCTGAATACGCCGTTGAGACAGAAAAAGCAGCAGACACCGACGCAAAAGACTACCTCGGCTTTAATGTCGGCCTTTCTGCAAGCTATGCTTTGAGCGACACACTGGCAATCGACTTCAACACCGGTTTCCGCTGTCTTAACCTGAACAACGAAGTTGGCACTGACCGCAAGGACAGTGCAAAGACAACTGAAGGCGACTGGCTTTCTGTAAGCTCAATCGGCGTGGAGCCGAGCCTTGTGTTCACATTCAACAAGAATGCTGCTCTTTCTCTGGGCGTAAACGTTCTTATCCAGAACCTGAGCTCAAAGGACGCCTATGTTACAGCTCCGACAACTGGAATCCTGAATGTAAGCGAAGCTAAGTATCCGTTTACAACAACGGTTACACTCCCGCTGTTCCTGTTCGTAAGAATATAGTACACCCTGCCACGCAAGAGGAAGCCTAATAAACTTTCTTTTGCGTATATGACAACATACTGTCAGATAAAAAACGCTGCCGAAAGGCAGCATGGCGTTAATTTCTTATTAAGGAGAATTTGACATGAAAAAACATATATTCCGCGCAGGCACACTAGCTGCCGCCGTCGCGGGACTTACGCTGCTTGCCAGTTGCGATTTTATGGAGTGTAAGGATGACGATGTTTCATACTCATTGTCAGCTACTTCGTCTACTTCATTTAATGGCAGCTACGGCATGAGCACAACGGGAACTGCAACCCTTTCTGTCACCTGGCAGAACTGGTCTTCTGCACTCACCAGCCGTGCCGCAAGCCTTGGTGATTTAAGCGATTATTTTGATATTTACCTGCTTGATTCAAGTGGTAACGACATTACGGCAAAAGCACTTACCAGTGCAACTTTTACCGCAACTGACGCAGTAACAGCAATTGATACAAGCGGAACAAGTGCTTCAAGTGGTGCTTCAGTTCCTGTAAGCATTACGCTAAAGCTTTCAGAGCCAATTGACCAGAGCGAGGTTACTGGAACCCTTGGCTTTGTAGCAAAACCTGCTGCAACAACAAGCGGAAACTACCTTACGTGCGACAGCTCAATTGCGTTCACCTTTAGCGAAGCAAGCTGGGGCTTAGCTGTTCCGACTGCCTCTCTTATTGCAGCAGCTGACGTATCGATTGCAACTTACACGTATGCAACGCAGCTGGTGATTGCCGCTAACCTTGCAAAAGCAGTTAAAGCTGATGTAGCCATTGGTAAGGCAACCGTTGCTGGTGAAGAGGTTACCTTGTACACCGCTTCTGCCTGTGAAAAAGGCGTTACAACGATTCCTGTCTACTTTGGAACAACAGCAGAATTGACTTCAAGCACCACAACAATGGACGTCACCTACTTGATGAAATATGTTAATGATTCAAGTGGTTCTGCTGGTTCGTAT
>CALAEZ010000315.1 GCA_937891125.1 uncultured Treponema sp.
AGCCGCTTATGGAAGACAGCCACGTGATTTTTCAGGCGCACGATGCCTTTACGCTCACACCGGAAGAAGTGTGCGCGCGCCTTTCCTGCGAAAAGCTTGACTGGGTTTTCAGTGACGTAATCTGCTACCCGGAGCGGCTTTTGTCGTGGGTGCGCACCTGGCTTTCAAGCGGCCGCGTGCAGAACATGATCTGTACAATTAAAATGCAGGGTGAAATCGACTGGCCGCTTGTTGCAGAATTTGCCGCAATTCCAAACAGCCGCGTAGTGCACCTGCATTACAACAAGCACGAGCTTACGTGGATTCACTGCGAA
Source organism: uncultured Treponema sp. (assembly GCA_937891125.1). Lineage (GTDB taxonomy): Bacteria > Spirochaetota > Spirochaetia > Treponematales > Treponemataceae > Treponema_D. The sequence goes on from CALAEZ010000315.1 coordinate 315, forward strand.
TAGCGCCCGCTGATAAACAGTCAGCGCTTTTTAAAACTCAATCTTTTGTGAAGTAACGGTTGCGGTCTCTTCATCGACGGTTACAAGGCAGCATGCGCTTTTGTACAAGAGCGATGGCACCGCGCGCTCAGAGAACGTCGGAAATGAATACAAGTGGTCGGGATGGTCGTGCCCTTCAAACACATATTTGACGTTGTTCTTTGCGTATGCATCGATAAGCAGATTGCGCTCCATGGTGTCTTGCGTCGTAAAATACAGAATATCGCCTGCATAAACGGCGTAGTGTGAAAAGACGATTTTGGGGCGAGGGTCTGCCTGTAGATTTTTTATCAGATTGTTCAACTGGCTGTCGCCGAGCGAGCCGTTTCCGCTGTCTAAAAAATAAAAGCTGAAAGCTTCCGAAGAACCTGCCTGCACCGAGAACGTATAGTACGAAGTGTGCGGGTATACGCGTTTTTTCCAGACGCTCCAGCCGTTGTTGTACAGGTCGTGATTTCCTAAAACCGTGTAGATTTTAAAGTCTGTGTCTGCAAGCGGGCTGTCGGCTGCCGCTTGGCGTACTTTGTTACAGAAAGCCTCGTAGTCGTCGGCTTCTTCGTCAAGGCCGTTGTTCAGCGTGTCGCCTACATTTGCCATAAAGCGCGGGCGCAGTGTTGTGTCTTCGGCGGCAAGCTGGGATGCAAACCATGCCAAAAAGCGGTCATCGCTGCGGCTCTTGCTTGCGCCAAAGTGCGGGTCAGCAATGACGACAAAGCTGTAGCGGCTTTCGGTGCCGATGTTCGGCACGTCGTCGTCGGTAAGCGATGTAATGCTTGAAGCGCGTTCGTCGGGACTGTCCTGCGTGAATTGCAGATAGTACGCGCCGTAGGAGCAGGCGCAAAGCAGGAGCGAAAGTGCAGAACCTGCCAGCGCAAGCAGTCTTTTGTGCGCGGAACGGAACATCATAGCAGAATCCTCCCTGCAAAGCGCACTGCCATGCGGTTTATGTAGATTGAAGCGCTGAAGAAATCGGTGCAGCCCATAATCCATTCGATGCTCGGGCGGAACATGCCGCCGAACGTGCAGGCGGCGCTGACGGTGAATGTGGGCGCAAAAAAGAGCTGGTAGCGGAATGTGCTGTGCGAGCCGACCGTGCTGAAAAGCTCAAAGCCGTTCTGCCACGTTTTTGCAACGGAAAGCCATGCTACGGGATTCAAGTTTGTAATGCTGGTGTCGGTTGCGTACAGGTTTGCGCATTTTAGCGTGCCGCCTTGCTTGAGCACCAGCTCAAAGCCGTTGTCGCGCCGCTGGCGCATGTTGATGTAGAAAATGCCGTCATGCTCGCCGTAAATGTCCTGATAATGCTGGTAGTGGTAGATGCTTTCTATGCCGAATTCCCAGGTGCGCCACTGGTGCACTGATTTTACAGCCCACCAGGCGGCGGAAAGCGTTATGTCGTTTATGTTGCGGCACTGTGCGTCGGCGCTTGTCTGGAAGGCAGCGGAAAGCTCGAACGGCTCAAACAGCCAGCTGTAGCCGAGCGAGCCGAGCGCGCGGTTTCGTTCAATGCCAAAGTCGCCGTTGAACGTGAGCGCATAGTCAATCCACTGTACGGGCTTGCTGCCTGCTTGGGGGCGCAATGCCCAGTCTGCAAAGGCTGCTGGCACACAAAGTATGCAGACAAGTGCCAGCAGAACGTGTTTTTTCATTACCTGCCTGTCGTGCGGACCTTGCCCGGCTCGTAGCCTTCATCCTTGACTCTTACAAGCGTGCCGTCGGCTATGGCAAGCGGCGTGTAGATGACTGCCGGGTGGTCGGGGTTGACCCACGGCAGGAGCGCGCCGGTTTCGGGATTGACGAACAGGTAGT
>CALAEZ010000316.1 GCA_937891125.1 uncultured Treponema sp.
GGCTACACACACGGCTCTGGCGTCATACAGGAGGTGCGTATTGCAAACCGCGGCATTGTATTTCCCGATTTTTACGCGGTCGACGCCGTTGGTCGGGGAATCGGCGGCTCAGAAAGCGGTACCGAAGAAGCTCCCGGCATTTCTTTTCAAGCGGGCGGCTCATCCTGGCGGGCAGATGGCGCCGTTCGCTACGATATGCTGACGGCAGAAGAAAAAACCTGGTACGGAAAAAACAGCGTTTCAAGCAGCGACATTGCGCTTTCTGACTGGTACACGGGGAGCCGCTACGTGCTTCCTTCGGCAGAAAGCGTTACGCGTGTAAAAGCCGTCTACGTAGAAAACGCAAGCGGGAGCCTACGCGATTCTGACGGCAGGCGCTACCTAAAGCTTGACGAAAGCCAATACTTGCTTTCTGCCACCTCGTGCAGCATATATCTTGCAAGGGACGCAGGCGCTTCCCGCAAAAATGGCGCACTGCCTGCCGTAGCGCTCGCATTTGACGGCGCACTTCCCGATACGGAAAGCTTTATCGCAGAAACAGAAGCAGTCTTTGCCATCGGTGGCATCTCTTCGCTTGAAGCCTACCTAGCTCCGCTTACGGGCATCATTTCCGACGAAAGCGTGCTGTACGTGCAGCATCCGGCAGGCTTTTCAGTCTTCGCCGCCGCAAACCGCTACGATGCTGCCATCACGAGCGAAAACGCCGATGCGCTTATCATCTCGTCTTCTACAAAGGCCGCTTCTCAAAGCTACACGGTAACCGTAAGCGATGACGACAGCCTCTTTACCACCGACGACTTTTTTTACGCCTCCCACACCTATGTCGACATCACTGCTACCGACAGAACCGGGCAAGGGCTAACCGACCCATGCGTGCGCTTTCCCTTTGCTGCAAGCGACCCGGGCGTCTACCTGCTTTCTGCACGAAAAACCGATTTTGTGCTTTCTGTGCGCACCTACACTGCCGTCACCCGGTTTGACATCGGCACCAAGGCGGTCAGCGGCACCGTACGTGTCTATAAAAACGGCATGGTAGATTCTGGCGCCCGTTACGATGAAGAAAGCGGCACAATAACGCTTTCAACAAGCGTTTCTGCAAGCGACCACATTTATGCCACCTGGTATGAAGCAAGCGAGGATGCAGACACAGGAGCTCTTGCAGGCGCACTTGGCATTCAGTGGACGCTCAGCGATACGCTCTCGCTTGATGTTGCAAGCGCTACCCGCTGGACGTATGCAGGCGGCAGAACCTACGCTTCAAGCGACTATAGTGCACCAGGCTTTGTAACGCTTGCAAGCGCGCTCCGCTATACTGGCACGCAGCTTTCGTTTTCAAACACCGTTGCGGCAACTGTCGAAACGGCAAACACTACCGGCACCTGGCGCCTGCTCAGCATGGACGAAACAGAAAGCGACTGGCGCTACCTAAAGAAAAACGCTGCCGTCGACTTACCAGACGGATTTGTACCGTCACTCAATGCGCGAAAAAACGACAGCACCGCCTCGCTTCCCGAACTTGAAGCTGCAAAAAATGGCTCAACCACCGCACAGACAGGCTTTTCAGACGACAGCTTACCGGGCGGATACGCCATTCCGATTAGCTGGAGCTTTAGCCCGCTTACCGCCACGGGAACAGAAGAGGCGCCCTACTGGGCTGCAACCGCGCTTTCGCTTCCGTCGCTTGCAAGCACGCTTGCCTCAAGCTCCCGCTTCACGCTGTATCTCAAAAATGCTGCAAGCACAACAGACTACACCGTGTACCTGCAGCTTGGCATTCAGGCCGATGATGACTTTGACGCAGAAACGGTCACCAAGATTCCCACCTGGTGCGTCAGCGCAGACTCAAGTGCCGCAGGCCAGACTGATGTGTACACGCCATTCGTGTCGACAACCGACGGCTGGCAGCAGATTTCGGTCATTATCTGCGATGAAGACCGCGCACGCATTGCGCAGGGCACGGGAGCACGTCTTATCATCTGCTCAACGGTCGCCTGTGACGGCGCACTGTACGCCGGCGCATACAAAGCTGACGGCAGCGCTTTTTCCGTTTCATGCACTGACGGCATAACGGTGAGTGCAACAGAAGAAACAGACGCAACGCTTACCGCAAAAAAAGTTGCCTCACTCAACTCGTCAACGACAAATTACGTCGCGAGTTTTAGCTGGAAGTCAGAGGATGAGGTAAACGCCGATGAAGCATACATCTACTTGAGCCACTATTTTGATGAAGTTGATGCAAGCGGCTATGATACGCTTTCGCTGTACCTAAAAAGCGCTGAGCTTGCAGAGGATGCAACGCTTTCGATTGTGCTTGACCGCTTAGCTGACGACGATGACGAACAGTACCTGCCGTGCGTTTCACTTTCGCTCCCCGCTTCAGCGCTTGTACTGGCACAGGCGACCACAAGCTGGCAGGAGCTTTCAGTGGACCTTACCGCAAAAACGGCAACGCTGGGCGGAAAAGCGCTTACCGTCGAAACGTGCGACACGAGCGTTATTCCCACCCGCCTTTTAATCACCATAGCGCAAAGTACCGTCGGCACACTTTCAATTGACGAGCTTACGCTTTCTGGCATAACGCCCGATGTACTTTTAGAAGACCACCTAAAAGCCGCCTGGAAAAAAGACGGCACCGTGCTTTCTACGCGTAATGGCACAGCGCTCGTCCGCGATGCATATCTTTCAGCAGCGTCAACGCTCGCTGCCGTTATTCCCACGGGAAACGGCTCTCGCGAAACAAGCTTTGCAACGCAAGCGCAGGCAGGCGTGACCGTTTCAGAAATTGCACTGTATCTTTCACTTGCGCATCAAAACGAAACAAGCGCTGCCCTTTCAAGCGGGAGCCACCGCATAGAAACCGCACAGCCACTTTTTTCGGTCTTTTCTGCAAGCGAAAGCTACAGCTTTGAAAAAAGCGCTAAAACGCTTTCTAAGGCAAACAGCGCTTCTCTCGACTTTGCAAAACGAGGGCTTCCCCTTTCTTTTCACACAGAAACAGCGGCTCATGCCGACCGCTCGCTAAAAACACAAAAGGCAACAGCCGCACTTTCGTTTACGCCTGCCTCCTTCGCTTTTCATACCTCGGCGGCTATCACGCAAAAGATTTCCGCCACAACGGCAGAAGCAAGCAAGCTTGCAAACGAAAGCTATGGTTCAGGTTGGATACGCGCTTCCTCGCTTGCATTTGGCACGGGAGATACCAACGCAAAACGCCGCAGTATAGCGCTTTCCGCTGACGCATGCTATACGCTTCCACTGCTTTCGTTTACGCCTACCATAACAGCCGCCGCCTCTGGAAGCTACCGCACATCAAGCAGTACGCTTTTTACCGATGAAAGCTCATTTTCTTTTGCGCTTCCCTTCCGCGTAAAAAAGCATACCCTCACCGTCAGCTGGGAAAAAACGGCTGGAGGCGTTTCCTACGTGACAACAGGCGGCTCATATGCATCAGACACAAAAGCGCTTGCTACTTCCTTGCAGAATAAAGACTGGTTTCTTTCAGCCATTCCCATTTACGACATGCTTTCAAGCTCGCTTTCACATAAAATTCTTTCTGACACAAGCGCAACAGCAAGCAGCAGCGAATCCCTCTACTACGATGGAAGCTACAGCGCAAGCTGGAAACGCGCCGTTTACGGAAACGCCTGGGATCTCATCTTTCCCGCCTCTGTAAAAGCAACCCTTATGCGCTCAATCCATACCTCATCAAGTGTAAGCGACTTTTATCAGATAAAATCGACCATTGGCTACACCGCACTTAATATCTTTGGCACAGCAGGCACCATTCCTGTTATGGGCTGGTTCAAGCAGGACGAATATGCGGCACAAGGAAGCGCTGCACTAAAAATTCCCCGCACTAGAAAAAATCTTTCCATGCTCTACACCGCATACGTGCAGGCAACATTTTATGTACAAAAAAATAATTCGTTTAAAACTGGTCTTGAAGCGGAATATGAAACAAAGGCTGATTGGAGCGGAAAGCTTACTGCTATTTGGAAGCGGCACGGAATCGTTTCCCCTATGGCAGGTCTGGTAGACCTTTTCTCACACCAGGAGCTTGGCGCACACGCAGTACTTACACGCACAGACAGCATACAGCTTTCTGCAGCCTCGGTAAGCGCTACAACGTCAAAAAGCACTACACTCACCTATAGCGGGAAAATCAATCATCAGCTCGATATGGCGCTTTCAGATACTGTCACCATAAACACCGCAGTAGGCGCCTCGTATACAGCGGTTCACGAAAGCGCTATGACCATATGTGCAACGGCAAGCATTGGTGCAACCATACAATTCTAATTTTTTTTATTTTTTGTTCATTTTCCTGTTGACAAAAAAATGATAGCGCTGTATATTCATCATACATTGCATTCCCCGATTGTGTAATGGTAGCACTTCAGATTCTGGTTCTGATTGTGGGGGTTCGAATCCTCCTTGGGGAACTAAAAGCTGACAGAATGTCAGCGTTTTTTTTCGAGTTTGTCTGATGTCATCAGCCTTACCGAGTTAATTTTGGCCGCATCGAATATCGGTTTAGTTCGCCGCCCTCTCAAGGCGGAGAGACGGGTTCGACTCCCGTTGTGGCTATCAGTCGATAAAAAGTCCGCCCGTGGATTTTTTGTCCGCATGAGGGTTTTTGTTCAAAAGATTCTCTCTTTGTTAAATCCCCGCATCCGTGCGGGGCGTTTTTTTTACTAACTATGAACAATAAATCTGCGTTTTTGAATGGTTTTGCCTCGGGTATTCCGATTGGGCTGGGGTATTTTGCCGTTTCTTTTTCTCTTGGCATTGTCGCTCGCAAAGCGGGATTAGATCCTGTGCAGGGCTTTGTCGCGAGTTTTTTCAACCTTGCCTCTGCCGGTGAATATGCGCTTTTCACTTCGATAGAGCAATGTGTCACCTATCTTGAGGTTGCGCTTATTACTTTTGTTGTGAATGCACGGTATCTTTTGATGAGCTGTGCGCTTTCACAGCGGTTTTTACCAGACACCTCCTTTTATCATCGATTTTTTGTTGCATTCGGAATCACGGACGAAATATTTGGTATTTCAATTGCTCAAAAAGGCTCTTTAAATCCTTTCTACAATTATGGAGCGATGGCTGTGGCGGTTCCCCTTTGGTCAATCGGGACCTCACTTGGAATTATCGCAGGAAATAATTTGCCTCAGACTGTCGTTTCCTCTCTTTCCGTCGCCCTGTATGGTATGTTCATTGCGATTATAATTCCTGCCGCAAAAAAGGACTTGACGATTGCCTTTGCTGTTTCAATCAGTTTTCTGTTAAGCTGGGGCTTTTCGGTTTTGCCGTTTATAAAAAATCTCTCTTCGGGAAATAGAACAATTATTCTTACGGTAGTGATTTCTGCATTGCTGGCATATTTTAAGCCCGTGCAGTATGAAGATTCTTGATTTTGTCTTTGCGATTAACGCTCCTTGTTTTGCAAGGTAACCCCTAATCCAAAGAGCGCAAAGTCGGCTTTTACAGGGTCGTCGGGAAAAATCTCGGCGACTTTTTTTGTGAGTTCTATTGCAGTGCGGAGATTCGCTGACTTTGAGTGAATAAGCCCCTGTTCGTTTGCTTGCCGCATCACATGCGTATCAAGCGGCATGAGCAAGTCTTTTTTGTTAAACCAAGTCCACAGCCCCAAATCCACGGGTGAATTCGTGCGCACAAGCCAGCGCAAAAGCATGTTCACCTTTTTTGCCGCCGAGTCTTTTGAGTGGGGAAGCAGCTTGCACTCGCTCGGAAACGCGGAGGCGATTATCTGGTGAAGAAAGATTCCCGTGTCGGAGTGCGGGAATGACATAGTGCCTTTGTCCTTGTCGTGCATCCTGCCTGTCCTGTCCGTCCGACAGGTGAGCCGCCATTTTTTCTCATCTGTGTAATCTGTGGTTTCCTTTACGTTGACATTTTGTCCTTCCTCCCACTTTTCTTTGAAGAACTCGCCAATCGTCTCGCTTTCTTCCAAAATCGCGCGCAATCCGTCAAAAAACAATCGCATATCGCGGTTCGTGTACATGCGATAAAAAGAATGTTCGTTTTCGGGGAAAAAATTGTCGTATTTTTTAGAAAGAATCCAGCTGACAGGCGATTTTCCCGCCGCATCTAAAATCAATTCTACATGGGAAAGAATTTGCTCACGGCGACCGAATGCCAAGTTCGCCGCAAGAAAAGCAACCGTCTCAGCTTCTCGCACACTTTCGTAGCGGTGCATAAACTGAGACGGATCTTTGAGAAGAAATTCCGCCGACTCATATTTCTGAGCCAGCGAAACCAGTTTATTTGTTAAGGATGAATTCAACTCGCCGGTTCTTCCAAGCATTGTCTTTGTCACCGCGGGCGGCAACTGGCTGACGACCACCAC
>CALAEZ010000317.1 GCA_937891125.1 uncultured Treponema sp.
TGCCGCCTGCCTGACGGCAAGGCAGGTCAGGCAGGCGGCAGACAAGAGTTCGGAATGACACTATGCAACGAACTTATTAGTCATACCCCCTAAGAGCTTGTAGCGTACCGATTGCTTCTTACACCACAACGTCTATTCTGTTTCTACTGCGGTAAAGTAGCCTACCGCTGAGCCACTGTCTACGCGAGCATAGGTGTAGCTTGTACGTGTGCTTGAATAGGTGCTGCCACTACCGCCAACCAGGCTTTCACAGCCGGAGAACATGTAGGCGCCAGAACCAGATGTATCATTATCAAGCGCTGCCTGTGTTACCAGTGTGTACCAGTTAGATACATCCGCGCCGTCTATGGTCGTTGCAACATAAATCTTTGCAAGTGCTGCATCCTCGCTGAACATGTAGCTCACATCAAGCACATGCTGTACATCGAATGAGCTTAGGTCAAGCTGCGTTAGATTTTCCATGTTGGCAAACATGTATGACATATTTGTAACGGCGCTGGTGTCAAAGAGCGAAACATCAACTGAAGACAGTGCCGTTAAATTGAACATGTAGCTCATATTCTTTACCTTTGCGGTAGAGAATGAGCCGCCAAAGGTTACGCTTGCAAGATCGGTAGCACCGTTAAAGAGCTCTGCCATGTTGGTTACAGAGCTGGTGTCAAGTCCGCTTAAGTCTATTTCGGTAAGAGAACTGTTAGCAAACATACCTTCCATGTTCACAAGCGCTGGAGTGTCGTCAGTAACCGTTATGTTAAGGTCAGCAATATCGAGCTCGGTTATCGCCGTACTGTCGAACAGGTAGCTCATGTCGGTGACAGAGCTTGCGTTAAAGCTGCTGCCCCATGTAATGCTTGTCAGTGCCGTACAGTTCTGGAACAGACAGCTCATGTTGGTAACGGCGCTGGTGTCAAATGCGCTTACATCAACGCTCTTGAGCTTGTTCATGTTGGCAAACATGCCGCTGATATCAGCAGGGAGCGGAACCAAATTAGTTACGCCATCATAGCCTTCTGCATATACATACAGCGTCTTACTGCTGAGCCATGCAATAACCGTAACCTCAGATACGTCATCGTAGTCACCGCTTGAAACATCAGTGCTTTCAACAGAAATAGTAACAGCAGCGCTAGGGGCATTGCCTGTGGCTGCATACGCAAAGGCTGTTGCGCTCTTGAAGTTCGCGGTAAAGATGCTGTTAATGTCAGCACCATTCTTAAGCACAACCGTGCCAAGCGTTGTTGAAGAACCGCCAGAGCCTCCAGCAATGCTTGCAGATGGAATAGTCATCGAAACAGGCTCAGAAGCAATGACCGAGCCAACCGTTGCCGTTTCTGTTCCTGCAATGCGTACCCACAGCTTTGTAATTGAAGCGGTAAATGGAGTGTTTGCAACAGCCGTGCTCCATGAGGCGCCTTCAGCAGAAGAAGCGACTGCGTACTGATAGGTATACGTGGTATCAACAGCAGTGAACATAGTCTGTCCGTCCGAAAGCGCGTTTGACGTAGACGCATCTTCAATAAGCGTGACAACGCTTGCCGCTGGCGTTGCATACTTTACAGGAATAGTGACAGAAGCACCAGAACTAGAAGTGCCATAGCCGGTAACCGTAAAGGTCACGCTTACACTTGTAGTCGAGTACAGCGCATCGTAAGAAGCAAGGTCAGCGTCAAAATCGGTAATGGTGTTGCCAAAAATGTCTTTTACGATAGAGCCCATGACAAGATTTGCTTTTGCAGGCTTGTTACCGTAAACAACGTTGCCGCTGTACTGGAGCGATGCAGAGCCAGAGGCAATTTCGCCAGCAGCGATTGCGTCAGTTGCGCTTGAAGTAACAGCAGCAGGCGCTGTGTCTACCGTGTGGTAGGAAAGTGAGGCGCCGCTTCCTGTAATCACGTAAGGATTCTGCACTGACACACGCAGATACATGCCGCTTAAAGCGCCCGGAACAACATATTTTGCCGCGGTAGCGCCGCTCACCGCAGTCCAAACGTCACTTTCGCTTTCAGCATAATACCATTGGTACGTTGCAGATGAATCAAGCGAAGAAGCGCTCACCGAAACGGTGTTTCCAACCATTGCGGTAGATGACGTAGCACCCGTTGTGCTTGTGCTCGTAAGCGTGCCAACAAAGGCGGGCGTTAAGCTCTCTGGATTAGTTACCGTCTTTACGTAGCGACCGTACAGCGAAATGCTCTGGCGCTGCGTGCTTGGCTCAATAGAGGTAACCGGCTTATCGTCATCGTAGGCATCACTTGTGTACCAGCCACAGAATGAATAGCCGCTTGCAACTGCATCCTCGACTGCCTCTCCACTGCTATCAATAGCAACAGGAAGCGTAATCGTATCTGAGTGTCGGCTAAAGCTTACCTGTGTTGTTGAGCCAACAGAACGTACATACGTAATGCTGTAGACGTCATCAAGGCTTGAAACCTCTACCGTGTCGTAGCTGGTGTTATTAGCAACAACGTGTACCTCATCTGACCAGGTACCGACCGACACGCCGTCCTTAGAGAAGGAGAACACTGCCGTGTACGAGCCAACCGGAATAGCAGAGCCGGTAAACACGCTTGAGGTATCTTCCGCTAACGTGGCGACCGCGTAATAATACAGCCCCGTGTTGTCATACGAAAGGGCTCCTGTTGCTGCAGGCAAAGAATCGACTGCTTCTTCTGCCACCGTATACAAGGCGCACGTCACGCTATCTGCAAGCGCCGACGGGTAGCTGAGTGTAAGCTCTACAGCGCCTTTCGCGGCGTTCGATGAGCCTGCCGCAACATTGTAGCCAATCAGATTCATCGCAAAGCTTACCGTCGGATGCGACGAGGAAGCGCTTATGCTTACCACGTCTGAATAGCCACGGTAGGTAGTAACGGTCGTCGTGCCGTCACTTGACAGATATTGCGTAGCCGTCAAGCGGAAGTAGTACGTGCCGTGTGCAAACAGCGGAACCGTAGCACTCGTCATCGCGCTGTAGCTTGTCCAGGACGATGAAGCTTCCGATAACCAGGCGCTTCCGCTCCAGGTAACCGAGCTATCCCAGCTTACGTTTTCGTCAGCATCTGCCTGCGTATATTCAAGCCGCCAGGTATACATGCTGTCGCTGTAATCATCGCTTGCAACAAGAACGCCGTCTTCATCTGTCTGCCCGCCAAACAACGCGGGAAGCGCCGTGCGAGCAACAGCCGTATCTGACAGGCTTATGCGGATTGCACCAACACTGTCTGTCGTACTGTTTTCCGAGCTGCTGCTGTCATCAAGTATGCCACTGCAGGAAGCAAAGAGCAGTGAAGCAGCTCCTGCAAGTAGCAGCATATATGTTTTTACTGTCTTTTTCATACGCTGTCCCCTTTTTAATTGCTTACCGTTACGGTAAGGCCTGCGCTGTAGCCTCTCATCGTTACGCCGTCAACCGTCAACGTACCGATTGCAGTTATCTGATATGAGCCGTCACGCAACAGCGTGGTAGTAAGCGTGAGCGCAGACGAGTCTTCCGTTACAGGCGTGCCGCATAATACGTCACTGCCTGCATTGAATTTGGCGATTGACTTGCCGTCAATACGCCAGCCGGTAATGGTAAAGCTCGTGCTGTCGCCTGCTGTAATAGTAACAACGCCAGACGCCTTTGTTGCCGTAAGGGCCGCGTCTACCTTGCTGAATGTGATAGTCGGAACGGTAATACCGCGCACGCCGTTGTTAGCGGTTGAGTACGAAACATTGGCCGCGTCAGAAACATCGTTTGTTACCGTTAAATCGCTTTCGGCACCGGTAAACTCAACAGCAGAGCCAGAATCATACGCATACCATGCTGCTTGCTCAGAGCTGTAGTAGTACGTGCTGTTACCTGCCGTTGCAACTTTCTTTAAGCGCACCGAAAGCTTTTCTGTCGGCTTTACAAACTCTGCAGTTGTAACATCGTGCCAGCTGGTATCAGTGCTGCTCGTAAAGAGCGCTTTGTACGTTGCAAGCGCGGTAGCCTTTGCCTCTGCATGTGACGAATCACTTGAAATGACCGCCCATGCGCTGTAGGCGTCATTCAATGTCTCATAATCAATACGCGTAAACTCAAGCTCGTACCATGGAATTGCCGATGTGTCAGTTTCTGCTGCATCGGTGATGTAGCCAGAAGCGTCCGTTGCAAACTGTACGTAGCCGTAGGTAATGCTGTCTACGCTCGTTGAAAGCGCAACCGAAGGCACCGCAGGGCGCAAGGCAACGTTAGAAACAACAAAGTCGGTCGCTGCGTAGTCTTCATAGCCAGGCGCCGAAATGACAACCGGAATCGTGCCGGTAGAGCCTACAACAGCGTCTGTCGCAAAGGCAATAGTGTACGAATATGAGGTAGAGTCGCCACTTGCCCCTACAACAACGGCGCTTGTGTCTGTCGCGTCAAGCACCGTGCCGGTTGCTGACAGGTAGCTGTCAAAGTCTAGCTCCTGCCCAGAGTAGCAGTCGGTTACCTTTGCGCCAGCAGTAAGCGCCGGCCCTGAGTAGGTAATTGCAAGCGTTGAGTCATTGCTGTCGTCGCCGTTTAGCGCACGCGAGCCTGCCATGCTTCCTTTGTTTACGGTAACAGAAAGCGTTTTTGAGCTTACCGTACTGCTGCCATCGGTATAGGAAATAGAAGCAGCAACTGTCACCGTTTTTGTGTCCGCAGTACACGCTGTGTAATCTGACTGCCGCATGGTGTATGAAGCGGTTGCGTCGCTTGCAAGCGTTACATCGCTTTCACTGCGCGCACTGGTGAGCGTCCAGTTCACCGCGTTTAGTCCAGCAGAGTTTTCTGCAGCATAGCGCGAAATAGCATTTCCATACGGGTCGTATGCCTGCACCGTAAAGGTGTGGCCAACCGCAACCGCTGTTGTCGTGTCGCTAACGGCGGTCGAATCTACCTGCGTAATGGTAATGCTGTCAACAAGCTGGCGGGTGCCAATGTAGGCTGTGTCTGATTCTTCACTAAATGTTAAGCTCTCGCTTACCGCAGAGGCGCCGATGTAGCCGACAGGATTTGCCTTTTCATCGGCTGTGCCAGAAACAGCACATGCCTTAAAGTAGTACGAGCCTGACGCACGTAAATCTGTTGTTACAGCGCTTGAAAGGGAAAGCCCGCCAAGCGTTTCGCGAATATTCGTGCTGTCGCTTGAAAGGTACCAGGTGGCGTCATCTGACGTTCCGGTGCTCCAGGCGTAGCTAATGTCGCTTACCTCACTCGTAACATTGGCGTAGGTGTGGCTCATGGTTGCATTCTTAAACGAAATGTAGCCAGCGTCAAAGCCTTCAAGCTCATCTGCCGTTGTATCGCTGTCAGCAGCCCAGAGTGCGCCAAGCACATCTGCTTTTACTGGCGCGGCATATGTAACCCATACAAAGGCGCCAGAAAGCGGGTCTGCGCTGTAGCTAGAGCCAAGCTTAAGGTCGTCGTAGCCAGTAACAGAAACAGTTACCAGCACATAGCCAGAAGCGGTTGGCGCATACACTCTTGTCTCATCGGTTTCATCAGTGAAGGCAAGCGCAAAGGTGCTTACCGTAGCCGTGTTATCAGAGGCGGCATCGTAGCTCCAGCTTGTCGTATGCGCGTCAGTGATTATGCCGCTTGCCTTACACAAGCTGCTTGCCTCAAGCGCCGTTCCGATGACGACCGCCGAGCTAGCGCTTGAACCGCCGTAATACAGCTTAAAGGCATTACCGTTGCTATCAGAAGCAATGGTCAGCGTACCGTTTGCAATCCGGCTTGTCGCCTCGCTTGTCACCGCTGTCGTGTTGGTTGCAACCGTGTAGTAGCCAAGGCTGTAGCCGTCGCTGTCGATAGCGAGCGTAATCGTATATTTTTGCGTAGCCGTCGCCTTAAGGTAGCATCCGGCATACGCGGGCTGTACCGTGTAGGTAGTTGTAGAAGCAGTGGCAGCATTGCCAGTTGTTGCACTGACCGAAGCGGATGCGCTTTCGCTTTCAATGTTTGCAAAGGGGGCGTCTTCTGCATCTGCCTGCGACCACTGCCAGACGACGGTGCCGGTAAAGTCTGTCGCCGTGTCACTGTCATCGGTGTACTGAGGAGTGGCAGTCAGCGTGTAGCCAACCTTGTAGGTAGCATCCTCTGGCGTTACGGTAACAGCAGAAACGGTTGGTAACTCAACGCGCTTAACAAATTTTGCAATCAACACGCGGTCAGAAACGTAGGTATTTTTTGTAATTTCTGTTACCGGCGATCCTGATGTAACGACAGCTTCTATCGTGTCGGTATCAGAGGTTTCGCCGTTGATTGAACTTACGCTTGAAATGTCATACCAGCCGCAGAAGAGGTACGTTGAGGTACTGTCTGTTTCTGCGCTGTTAAACGCGTCAGCAAAATCGCTTGCAACAGGGAGCGTTACCGTTGCAAGGCGCGAGAACGTCTGTACGGGAGAAGCACTGGCGCTAAAGAGCGTAAGCAAATCTGCGTTGCTTGAAGCGCTGTTAGCCGTTGCGGTCGCAAACGTGTAGCTGCCGTCGTCTGCCTGAGAAGCGGTTGTCACCACAACGTCCTGCTGCTCACTTTCATCTAAAATCCAATAGCGGTAGGTGATTGCAAAGCCTCCGTTTAAGTTAACAGTTATTTCCGACGTACTGGTAAGATCGGTAAGCACATACACGTATTCGGTTATCGAGCCGACCGCAACGTCGTTTTCGGTAAAGCTGAACACGGCAACATACTTGCCTTCCTTTACGTCAGAAGCACGGTAGACACGTGTTGTTGCTGGCGCTTCGGCGTCTGTAGTAAGCGTGTAGTCAGAAACGGTTTCGCCGTCAGCGGCGTAGAGAACTGCAGTTGTCGTATAGCCTGCAATCTCAGAGCCAGAAGCATATGAAAGCGTAATCTGAATGGCGCCCGTGCCGCTGTCTGCATATGGGTAGACAAATGCAGAAGAGCGGGAAAGCGTAAAGCTTAACAGGTTTGTTGACACATCGGTTTCGTCATACGTGTAGTAGAGGATGCTAGAATCAAACGCAGCAGAATCTGCTACTGCCGTATACACGCCGTTTCCGTAGGTGTAATACGTTGTGCCGTCAGCAAACGCGGTCAAGTCTTCACATGCCGTGTAGCCGCTTACCGTCGGCTTAACGGTTACTGAAATCGTGTTAGTAAACGTAATGTAGCTATCAGTAGCGCTGAGGTCGCTTCCGTAATAGCCGGTAAGCGTAAAGCTCCAGGTTTCTGACGAGCCAGACGACAGCGCAATCGGCACGGTGCTTGCGCCTGTTTCACAGAAGGCCGCATACGCAGTTTTCGTAACGGTCGTGCCGCCGTCAGCATAGCTTGTTTCCCACGTGCGAATCGTATCCTCGCTTGAAGCCCCAGAAACGGCGCCCGTAAGCACAAATTTGCTAAAGCCCGCATAGTCGTAGCTGCCGTCTTCGCCGGTCGCTGTCGCAAAATCGGGCAATGCGGTTCGCGCGCTTGTCGAAGCTGCCTTTGCCGTAACGCCGTCAAGCGACACATGTAAGAAAGCAGCTGCGTTAATATCAGTTCTGACGCCCGTTTTTGCACTTGACGCGCTTCCAGAGTCAGAGTCTCCTCCCCACATTGCCTTACAGGAAGCTGCAAGGAACGTAAGGGAAGCAATTCCAATCAGAATACTCGATGCAACTTTTATCTTCATACTCTTTCTCCCTTACTGTTTTGTATACACATAGGTAACGGTGCCGGTATATTCATCACCGTACTCGTTTTCTGCAATAACACGCAAAATGTACTTACCGGTTCCCGACTTTGTGTGCACGTAGCTCGAAGCAACCGTAAATGAAACGCCGTCTTCAGATTTTTCCTGCACAAGCGTGTCGTCCAAATACCAGGTAAAGTACGTAAAAAGGCTGTCGTTAGTAACATACACAACGTTTTTACCAATCATGCCAAGCTCGACATCCTTGTCGCTTGCTATGCTGATAGTGACAACACCACAGTGACCACCAATGTAGTTCACCGTACCGTCAGAAAGCGCAATTTCAAATGCTTCTGATGGAGCCGCGCTCGCAAGGTTTACGGTGTCTGGAATATCGCTTCCGTCTACAGAAATCCATTCAGCCACTTTGTCTGCAACATTATCGTATCTGTTGTAGTAGTAGATATGACCGCCGACAGTCGATGTCGCCTTAAAGCGGAAGTACACATTGCTGGTAAAGTAGTCGTCGGTGTCAGCATAGTAGGTGCCGTTTGTGCTAAACGGTGTGCTCGGAACGGGATACCAGGCATTGCTGTCGCTGCCTGCCGTGTAATCGGTACAGTACTCAAACATGTAGTACTTGTAGTCAGTTGATTCCTCAAACAAAATGCTTCCAAGCGGAATACGTGTTGTATCGGTGCTCAAAAGCATGACTGCCGTATCAGCTGCTGACAGCGTACTTGTCGTAACATTCACGATTGCATCGTTAAAGCCCGTAGCTCTAAATCGAAGCGGCGTTGTTTCTCCCGTAATCGTCGTTGTGTTATCAAAGGTGTAGTTCACGCCATACAGGCTTGCGGTATTGTCGTTTACAACCGTGTTAGAACATGCGTCAGAAATCATTCCGCTAATCACGACATAGCTTAAGTTCGGCTTTGTTCCGGAAATAACCGTCAGCGCTTCACCGCCGCTCTTGTACGCAATGCTGTAGCCAGAAGCAAACTGGAGCGTGCCTTTGGCAATGGTGCTGGCAGCGCACTTATCGTTTTCTGCCGCCTCGGCGGTGGCGCTAACACGGGTTGCTTCGGGGAGCGTTGCGCTGTCAGCGGTTGCTGTCTGATAGACTGGTGTTACGGTAACAGAAAGCGTAGAGCCAGCCGTCAAGTCTGAAATGGTGTAGGCGTTTCCAGCCGTGCTGTCATTTGAAGCGCTTCCATTGTAAACGACAAGCGAGGCGTCAGCACTTGCAAGCTGGTAGCTGTCAGTGTAGAACGAGGCTGTGTCGTCAGCATAATCGGTAGCCGCTTTGGTAACCGAGCGCACGGTCACAGCCGCTTCATCTGCTTCGGTAATCGTCCAGGTATAGGTAAGCGCGGTTACCGTAATGCTTTGGCCAGTAATTTCGGGCGTAAGGCTGACGGTCGTTGTTGAGCCAACCTTGGCGTAGCCGTCATTCACGCTTGCATCCGCCTTGTCGCAAGTGCTGCGGGTAACATTCGGCGTGCTGAGCGTAACGCCAGAAAGACGCACAAGCGTACCGGTCAGCGAAGAAATGTCGATGCTCACCGCCTCTGACGCCGTAACGTAGCCGCTTTCCCCCGCTGTTCCCGTAGCAGCAGTACGCACATACACCGTGCTGTAGACGCCGCTCTCACTTTCTGCGCTGATTTCCTGCACCAGATAGTTTGCTGTTGTTGAAGTGCCATCAGGCTCTTCGGTTGTCGTCCAGGTTTGCCAGGTGGTTGCCGTTGCGTCAAAGCTGTATTCAAGCGCCGGAACAATGGCGGTCGGATAGCAACCGTCAGCAGCTGTTACCGTTGTTGCCGTGGGCGAAACGGTTGTAAAGCGAATCCTATTGTAGGTAACAAGATTTTTGTCCATAAGCGCGACTAGCAGTTGCTCGCTTTCAGTGTCGCTTGCACTACGAGTAAGCACCGGCGCCTTTGCCTGAACGGTTAGGAAGACGACGTTTCCGCTTGCCGAAGTCGGTCGCGCGCTGTCGCCCGTCCAATCGGCTTCAAGCACCAGGTCGTCGTAGCCAGAAACCTTACAGGTAAGCGGCAGCGCTGTGTAGCCAGAGGAGTAGGGGGCGACGGCTGTTGTTGTTACGCTATCAACCGTTGTTGACGGAAGCAGCGCAATCACGGCGTCATCCTCGTCTAAGCTTTCGCTAAACGTGCTTGGCGCGTCCGTTTCGCTGTCGGTGTCTGCATACGCCCAGTCGGTGGCTACGCTGTCGCACACGGTGCCGCCTGTCAGCGTAAAGTTCGCTACGGAAAGCGCACTGCCGATAACGGTTGTTCCGCTATAGGTAAGCACGGCGTTGTTTAGTTTAAGCGTGCCGTTTGCTACCACAGATGCGGTGACAGCAGACGGTGTACTGTCAGAAATGCCGCTGTTTTTTGTAACAACAGTCGTGCTGCCTGATGTGTCAACATTATAGGTCTGCACCGCAAGCGCGCGAATGTAGGTACCAACGTACGCCGGGCGAATGCGAAGCGATGAAGTGCGAGCAACGACGCCGCTGGTGACAGCAGAAATGTCGCTGTTTGCCGTGTCGCTTGAGCCACTCGTGTCGCCAATGGTCGTCCAGGTTGTGCCGTCGGCAGAAGTTTGCCAGGTCCAGGTAACATCTGCCTTAAAGGTGCTGTCATCGCTTTCTGTTTCTGCCGTGTATGCTGTTGCGGTAATCGTGTGACCGACCGCCGTTGCCTGCGTTACCGACGCTCCAGAAACCGCCACATTGCTTGCACTTGCGTCGGTTAGCGTGATGTGGTCAATCTGCTTGTAGGCTTCTGCACTAAAGAACTGCGCCATGTAGTACTTCGGTCCGATTTGACCGGCAACATGCTCGGTAATAGCACTGTTAAAGGTAACTGAGTAGGTGCCGTCATCGTTTGCTGCTCCTGTTGTGCAGTTTACTTCAACCCAGCGCCAGAAGGTGTAGTCAGATTCAGCTCCCGCCGGGTTAGCAAGCGTAAAGCTTGAGTGGCGAGAGTAGGTGCTCTGATTTTCGTTGGTGACGCCAGAAGCGTAATCGGTTGCATCAAACGGATAGGCGGTAATAACGGTTGTCGTGTCAGAATCTGACGGAACTTCGTCAAGCAGCTTAAGGTAGACAATGTCCGAAGTGCTGTCTAAACTGCTTACCGAAATAGTAGATTCTGCCCCTAACGAGGTGAGATACGCCGCCTCGCGCCAGGTGGCAAGCACGTTCGTTTTATCGCTTGTGTCGTAGAAGGTAAATACTACGTAATATTCGCTTGCAACAAGATCTGTTACCGTAAAATCAACAGAACTGTCGGCCGCAAATGTTTCATCTGCGGTGGCAACCGTTACTTCAGTTGGCGCATCCGCAGTGTCGCCAGCCGTCCATGTGCCAGAACCTTCGGTCAGCGTGACGCCAGCCGTTGTTTTGCTCGTTAAGATGTCGTTTTCATCGTATACGTTGCCGCTTACCTTGTAGACCTTTGCAGTCAACAGCTGGGAGGTAACTTCTTCTGTAAATGCAACGGTAATCGTAAGCGTGCCTGTTCCCGTTCCAAGCGCCATTGAAGTTAACGCAAGGTCGAAGTTTGCAGTGTTTTGGCCGCCTCCAACCTTAAGCGTTAGCTGCGATGTGTAGGTCGCGCTATCGCCTGTTGTCGAAGTGCGGGCTGCGGTAAGCGTAAACGTCCAGGTACCTGCCGCCATACCAATTTCGTCGGCAAGCATGGTTGCGGTTGCGTTTTCGAGCGCTGTATCCAGGGTGGTGTTGCCCGATTTTGCTTTTGTCCAGGTAATGCCAGAGGCGGCGTCATACGAGTTACCGTAGTGGTCAGTCCACTCGGTATCAAGGTCGCCTACCGGAGTGCCGACAAGCTTAAATGACGTAATATTGGTTGTATCAACAGCAGGAAGCGCCGTTCGCTCGCCTATTGAAGATACCTGTAGTCTAACCGTTGAAGGTCCGCTCGATGCAGACTCTGACCTTGAGCTGTCGTGAAGGAGCGAACAGGAGCAAGACAGCAGAGCGCATACAGCAGAAGCGGCTAGAAAAAAGCTATTCTTTTTTAGTTTCATAGTCCTTCTCTCCCTTTAGTTATCAGTTGCAGCAGCAACAACGACCTTAACCGTGGCTGTCGTTGTAAGCGGAATGGTGCCATTACGCAGGCCTTCAATCGTGACGTTGTAGTACAAGGTGCCGCCGTAGTCGCGGGTGCCAGCGTCAGCAAAGGTAAGCGTTTGCGCCTCCCAATCGAGTGTGGCAACCGTTTCGTCGTTTACTGTGTAGGTTCCCACGCCACCTGAAACGCTTATGAGCGTGTCATCAATGTACCAGGCAACAATCGTGTCGTTGCTGTCGGTTGTTTGCGCGGTCAGCACGTTGTCAGAAATGGTCGCTTCAATTTCGTGGTTCGAGAACGTCAGATTTGAAAGCACGACCGACCGTGTTCCCGTAAAGGTAGATGAGTAGGCAACAGCGGTTACCTCGGTTGCAGAAGACTTGTAAATATTTTTGTCATTGCTGCGCGTCTCTCCGGCAAGCGAAGGCTGGCTTTCACTTGATGCGTGAAGACCAATCCGCAAATACAGCGTTGAGTTTGCAAGGTAGTTAAACTCTGTCGGTGAAACACGAGTCCATGCAGAATCGCTTGTTGCGTTTGTTGCGCACCAGTACACACCGTCGGTGTCAGCAGCTGCCAGGAACAAAATATGTCCGTAGGTAATGTTGGTAACATCCCTTGAAAGCCAGCTCTTCAGGTAGTCTTCGGTTGCTTCTGGCTGCACACCCTTTACGTCAATGGCGACATCCATGGCAAGCGGGCGGTAGCCGTCGGCGCTTGCAATTACCGCCACATAGCCAGAGCCGTTAGGAACAACGGTGTCTGCAGAAGCGGTTGTTGAGCCGTAGTAGCCGGTTGCAGCGGTCGTCACGTCGTCGTCAGCAGTTTCGGTAAAGGCAAAGGAAACGGTAACCGCCGCGCCAGTGACAGCGTTGACTGCTGCAAGTGTTGTCGCGTCAGCCGTTGTCGCCGCCGATGCGCAGGCGCTTACCAGCTCGGTTGCTGGTGAGGTTTTCGAAACATCAACGCAGGAAGCGTCTAGGCTTGCGCCAAGCGTTGCATACGCATTCGAATCGGTCAGCACGGTGTTTGTGTCACGGTACACCAGGTAGTAGCTGCTTGCTGCCACCAGCGTGCCCGTACCTACCACGCTGCCTGTTACCCAGTGCACCGGATAGGTCACCACGTCATCGCCGCTACCGACCGTCTGTGTTGCCGTCACGCGCACATACGCGCCTTCGTCATCGGCGGTCAGCGTGTAGGCATTTTCTGTAGCGTCAGTAATTGCCGTCCATGCCTCGGTTGAGGCGGTATCTGAAACCTCGCTTTCTGAGGGGAGCGTCCACCCAG
Source organism: uncultured Treponema sp. (assembly GCA_937891125.1). Lineage (GTDB taxonomy): Bacteria > Spirochaetota > Spirochaetia > Treponematales > Treponemataceae > Treponema_D. The sequence goes on from CALAEZ010000317.1 coordinate 13,031, forward strand.
TGATATCGCTAGGAGGCGTGACACGGTACCACTGGTATGCGACGCTAGAGTCGTCTGTTTTGTCTTCATTGGCAGTATCGGTTGCTGCCATCGTCAGCGTGTAGCCGACAGTAACGCTTGCCGTTCCGGTTGCAACAGCGGTTGTGTTGCTTCCCAGGCTAAAGGCGTCATTAAAAGTAGCAGTGAGCGTGCTAAGCGTTTCAAGCTCACCAATGTTTTCTTCTGCTACGGTAACAGAAACAGCGTCACTCGGCGCAATGTAGTCGTCCCCGTACACGGTACCCGTGGCAGCAGCGCGTATATACAGCGTTGAGCCGCTTGCTACTTCAATCGGATTGTCAGCATAGAACTGCGCCGTGCTTGACGAGCTTGCGTACGGAATGATCTTCCAGCTGGTGTCACTTGCTGACGGCGTATCGGCGCTTACAATGTACTGGTAGGCGCTGTTGGTGCTTGCATTGGTAAAGCAGACCTTGCCGCTTGTAATCTGGTCTACATCGGTAGAAAGCGTCGGGTAGCCGCTGTCAGTAGAAGCAGGCGTTGCCGCCTTTACCATGACGTATACTTCGCCGATGCCTGCATCGGTTGCGCCGCTTTCGCGCTCAAACTGCACGCTGTTGTAGCCGTCAGCAGAAAGCCACACGCTGTAGAAAGCCGAATAGGTTTCTGGCGCCGTAACGCTTGCCGTTGCACTCGGAGCAGCGAGCGAAAGCGTGACGCTCACGCTTGAGGCAGTACTTGCGCTGTTCGTAACAGTGCAGGTTGCAGAGCCGACGGTCGTGTTAAGCCGGTCGTCAGAAAGCACTACAGAAGAAGCAACCGCGGTGTTTCCGTTGTAGGTAAGCATGGTAAGCGCTTCGCCGTCCTCGTCAAGCAGAACAAGCGTGCTTGCGTCTAGGGTGCCCTTTTGTACCGCTGTTGTCAGCACGGCGCTCGCCACTGCTGGGTTTACGCTCGTGTCGTCATCGCTTGCAAGCGAAAGCGTGTATACGCCGTCGCCGTCGCTGTCGGTCGCCGTGTATTTTTGACGCACCTGCACCTGTAAGTAAGAGCCCGCATCGGTCGCCTGCACGGTGTAGGTAGCACCAGTGGCGCCGTCAATGGTGCTGTAGGTGCCGTCGCTTGCAGCTGCTTTAAGCCAGGTGTATGCGTACACGGTGCCAGAAAAGGCTTCTGTCGCGTTGGAATCGGTCCACGCCTTTGCGCTAACCGTTTCGCCGACTTTTATCGTGCCGTCAATGGTGACGCTTTCAACCGAGGCAATTTCGGTATCTGCAATGAATTTTGCGTAGTAAGTAAGCGCACCCGCCGTGCCCTCTGCAATGGTAGTAACTGCAGTCGCCGTTGCGTCAACAGATGCGTCAGCGCTGGTGCCGTACCAGCCGCAGAAGGTGTAGCCTGTTTTCGCAGGAACAGGAAGCGTTATTGTATCAAGCAGCGTGTAGGTCGCGGGCGTCAGGCCGGTAAGCGCTTCATTGTTGCTGCTTGCGTCACAGTAGGTAATCGCATAGGTAGCGTTTACGCCGTAGAAGGTGACTGTCGAAGCGCTTGCTTTTCCTGCACGCACGATTGCGTATTCAGGAAGGCGTGCAATCACGTTGCCAGCCTCGTTTTTAAGTGCAAATGTCACCACGTAGTTTCCTACGCCAATGTCTGCAATAGTGTAAGCGCCGGTAAGCGCATCCTCTGGCGCAGTCACCGTTGTAGCAACCGCATCTCCATCTGTTGTTGCAATGCTCACCGCAACAGACGCGACCTCATCTTCACTTACAGCATCGTCAAAGGCAAGCGTAATGACAATAGAGCCCTCGCCTTCCTCGCCGACACTCTGAATTGACAGCGGGAACGAAAGGTGCACGTTGCTTCCAGACGCTAAGGTCGCTGTCGTCGAGCCTGTGTATACGGTGCTTTCGCCGCTGGTGCCTGCAATCGTGGCAGTAAGCGTAAACGACCAGCTTCCTACGTCCAGCTCAATGCTGTCGGCTGCCATCACGTCATACGCTGTTTTTGAATCAGAAGCGACCCACCCGCCGTCTGGCGAAAGGGTTACGCTGGTGCTGCTGTCGCCAAGCACGCCTGTCAGCGTAAGGCAGGTAAAATCATCGGTAACAGGATTGGTGGGAAGAGCCGTACGTGCACTGCTTTTATCAACAGCAACGAAGATTTTTGCTTTTCCAGACGAATCCTTTGCGTCAAATCCGCCCGATGCATTGCTACAGCCAATGGCTACAAATGCCAAAAGAGCCGTAGCAACCACAATACCTAATTTTTTCATACTCTACGTCTCCTTATTCTATAATGACAGGCACCGTAGCGCTGTAGCTAAGTCCATTTTTTACGCCTACAACCGTAATGGTGTAGGTACCAGATTCCCAATCTGACGTGTCAAGCGTGAGTGAAGAGTTGGTTTCGCCAGAAATCGTATTGCCGTTTTTCTGCCAGCTAAAGCTCGTAAACGCATCTGCACTGGTTACGCTTACCGTAACGCTGTCGCTGTCTGTTGTAGCAGAAACGGCAATGTCGCCGCTGTAGGTAATCGTTCCGATTGAAACAGCAGGCTTTGTGCCGATATTGCCCTCTGCAATTTCTACGCTTACTGGCGCTGACGGCGCCCGGTAGGTACCCGCTTCGGCGCTGCCCGTTTCGGCAACGCGCACCAGGAAGGTATCTCCAGCGCTCCATTCAGTGTTTCCGCTTGCATAGAAGCTTGCTGTCGTTATTGCGCTGTAGGATTCGCCGCCATCAACAGAGTATTCAAGCGTGTCGCTTGCCTCTGCAAAGGCAACAGCGCCTGCGCTTACCGTGTTCTGCTCGGTAGAAAGCAACGGAATGTCGCTTGCAGACGGAGAAGCGGCGCATACTTGCACTGCAAGCGTTACGGTTTTGTCTGCATAGCCAGTGGCAGAAAGCGTTACGCTTACCGTGCCGCTTACCGTAAAGGTGAGCGCTGTCGTGTCGGTAAATGCTGCCGTTGCGCCACTAACCGATGCGCCGCTTATGTTGTCAGCAGCGCTTACCACGCTTAGTGAGCCAGAAATAGTGGCGCTCGCGTTTTCGTCATTTGAAGAAAGCGTAATCGTAATGGGCTCAGTTCCGCTTACGCTGTACGCAGCATCATCGTCTGCGCCGCTTTCGGTAAAGGTAAGCGACCAGGTGTCAGACAGCGTGCCGGCGGCTACCGCAGTCGTTGTCGCCTCAGAATATGCAGCGGCGCCCGCCTGCGTTACCTTTACGCGCACATACGCGTCGTAGTCGTCTTGGGAAAGCACATAGGTGCTTAAAGTAGCGCCGTCAATGTCGCTCCAGTCATCATCATCGCTTGCACTCGAAGACGCGCGCTGCCACTGATAGCCTAAGCCTGTTGCCGCCGTGCCACTTTCGCTCAAGGCTGTTGCCGTAAGCGTTTTACCAACGGTTATGCTGTCGCTGTCAGGATACGTGATAGAAACGGCAGAAAGCGTAATTTGTGCGCCACGGTTTTCGTCAGCAATCGTAATGCTTAGCGAATCAGAAGCGGCAACAGCCGTGCCTTCATCTGCACTGCCTGTTGCTTGTACGCGCAAAAGCACGCTTGTTACGCTTGAGCTCACTTCAAAGGCGCTGGTGTCGGCGGTAAGCGTTACCCAAGTGGTGCCGCCGTCGATAGAGTATTCGTAGATACCGCTAGTGTCGTCGGTTACTACAAACTGAATACAGCCAACGGCAATAGAACCGGTGTCGGTGCTTAATGCAGGAGCCGTGTCTGCCGTTGGCGTTGCGGCTTTTACTGTAACAGCGACAGAAAGCGCAAGCTCGTCATAGCCAGCTGCACTCACGAGCACGCTTACCGTGCCGCTTGCCGTAAAGCTTGTGCTGCTAAACGCCGCCGTTGCGGAAAGCGCTTCGCCGCTCAGGGCGTCAGTAACGCCGCTTACCGAAAGCTCGTCGCTATCAAGGCTTGCAGAGCCGCTAGAGAGTGTAAGCGTAATGCCACTTGCGCTGTCGCCGGTCAGCGTAAGCGCGTCATCGCCGCTTCCGTAGGTTACGGTAAGACTTGAGCTGCTGATTGCACCGTTTGCAATCAAAACGGCGGCGCTTGTTGCAGAAAGCGAGCTTGAGCCCGACTGCGTAACAACCGCATAAATGTACGATGCTGCGTCGGTAGCAGACGGCGTATAGCTTGTGCCGCTTGTACTTGAAATGAGTGTGCCGTCGCTTGTGCTGTTGCTTGCTGAGCGGTACCAGGCGACGGAAAGCGCGCTTTCTGGCACAACAGAGCCGTCGGTTGCCGTGGCAACGACCGTCATCGTCGCGCTTACCTGTGCGCTGTCAGCGCCGTCGTAGCTAAAGCTTACTGACGCAAGCTTTGAAGCAACCGTGGTGTTTGCATCAACATCGGTCGTTACGGTAAGCGTAATCGCCTCTTCGCTGATGTCAGTTTTTGTCGTTTCGCCACTTGCAGCGGTTGTCTTTACGGTGACAACCTCGTAGGTACCTGGTGGCAGCGCGTTGTCATACACGCCGTCACCGTCTTCATCGTAAAGTGTATATTCATTTCCTGTCTCTGTATTCCGCACGACAATTTCGCGGCTTTCGCCGTTTTCTACATCGACTGCCTCGTACGAAACGGTTGTAGTAAACAGGTTCGGGTCAACAGTAATGGAGGTTGCATCCTCGTCTACCACAACGTCGCCATCGTCATTTTTCACATAGACAACAGGAGCGCTTGTTTCGCCTGCAACAATGTACACCGACTCCGTGTAGTAGCCACACACGGCGCCCGCTTCGTCATAGAGCGTAAAGCACGCATAGTAGGTCGTTCCGCTTGGTAAGTCGCTTACCGTATAGGTAAACGAGTAAGTGCCATCGCCGTTATCAGTCAGCGTATTTATGCTGTCGCTGGCGGTAAACGTTTTTTCCGTGCCAGAAACAAGCGTGCCGCCAATCGCGTTGTCGTACACGCCGACTACAACGCTGGCTACGCCCTTTGAGCTTAGCGTTACCGGAATTGAAACGCTTCCCGTGCCGTTTGTAGTTGCCGAAAGCGTCAGGTCGACACTTGCTGTCGTCTTTGAAACAAGATCGATTTGGTCGCTTGAGCCTTCAAGCACGAGTGTTGCCGTCGGATTGTCGTCGGTTACTGCCGTGTACGCCTGCACGGTAAAGATCCACTTTGCGCGCGTAAGCGTAAACTTCTGGCTTAAATTATCGCTCGAAAGCCCTTCTGCAAGCGTTTTTGAGCTGCCGTCATCTGCTGTTGCTAAAATCGAAAACGTGTAGCTTGACATATCCAGCGTCGGAAGCGCCATGCGAGCGCTTACCTTTTTTGCGTTCAGCGTAAACGAAACCGTTCCTTCGCCGCTGACTGCTGCTGTCTTGCTATCGTGCGTTTCAAGCACGTTCTGACAGGAATAAAAGCCTGTCGAAAGCAGTGCTAAAAGCAACAGAGGCAAAAATCCGCTTTTTAGTTTCATACCTGCCTCCACTTTTTACTCTACTGTTATGGTGCAGCTTTCGCTGTACTCAATGCCGCTCACCGTTGCAACAACAGTCAGCGTGTGATTTCCGGTTGTTAGATATGACGGAATTACAAGACACCAGGCACCATTTCCCGTAATAGCGCTTGTTTCAGCGTCGGCGCTGGTGTCGATATACCAAGCATAGGTGGCGTCTGTTAATCCGCTTACCTGTGCAAGCCCCGTAGTTGAGTCATACGCAAGCACGAGCGTTGCAAAGTCCACCTCGATGTTTGCTTCAATGCCAACATTTGCGTCTTTTGAAGCGTCTGCAGCATCCTTTGCGTCGTTAATGTGCGAGCTACAGGCAAGCGCGACAAAACAAATCGCACCTGCAAGCAGTGCCAGAAGAAAAGCGTTGCTTTTCCGATAGATTTTTTTCATGCAATCCTCCGTTTATTGACCTACAGAAGCTTCTGCATTTGCAGCGCTTTCGTCATATACTGTTACTGCCGACTGTGCGCCTTTTCGCTCTGCTTTACGTGCAGCAAATTCCTGTACGTGGAAAACAGCGCCCAGCCGAATACCGAGCATAAGGGTGTTTGCATCTTTTTCTGGCGCAAACGTAAAAAGCGGCGCAAGCTCTACGTCTAGCACGGGCGTTGCAAGCCAACGAACTGCAGGCGCAATGCCGAGCAGGAAGTTGACATTTGTTTTGTCAGAAACAGAACTGTTGTCGCTGTCGTATTTGCTGTTCCAGATGACCAGGCCCGCCGTCAGCTCTGGTTGAAACGCAAACCAGTAGTTTCCGAGCGCAAAGGGATAGCGCCACCAGGCACCCACGGTCGCCCGAATATCGCTGTCGCTCGAAAAAATGCTGTCGCTTTTCGGTACGGTGTAGCCGAATTCAGTATGCACGCTGCAGCCCCAAGACTGCATGTTCGGTAGCGGCAGCGCATACTCGAGCACAAGCCCTCCACCAATGTTGCAGAGCACGTAGTCGGCGTAGTCACCGAGTGCGTATTGATGCAGCACGGTAGCTCCCGCTGAAAATCCTGTGTATTGCGACACAGGAGCATTAGGCGAAGCTTCCTCGGCGAAAGCAAAAACGCCTACCAACAACGCGGCAAAAACCGCCCAAAGTCGTTTCATACATCGCTCCTTTTTAGAGATGCAAAAAAAATTTAAAAACAAAAAAGCCGCGCACGGCAGATTACCGTGCAACGGCTTTCCCAAAGAGATTATCTAATTCTGTGCTTAAAAAAGAGTTTAGACCGACAGACCGACAGACCGACAGACCGACAGACCGATTTTGCCCGCATTCATGCGTGTGTCAAGAGGTAAATCACTTTTTTTGCTGTACAATCGGTGCAAACCTGCACCCACACTTTCTTTCATAAGCTTACTTTATGTTATTACCTCATCGGAAGATTTGCAAGCTATTTTTAGTAGAATTTAATATATTTTTACGATTTGCTTTACTTTTTATCAACTTAGAGCACACTCTTGCGACAGTTAGCGGTTGAGTGCTACCATACCAGACGTGAAGCACGCAAAAATTTTAATTACCGGTGGCGGCTGTCGCGAAGCCATTGACGGCGTCCGCTTTGTAACCAATATGTCTACGGGGCGCACGAGCGCTTTTCTTGCCGACGCGTTATGCGGGCAGGGGTTTGCCGTAACAGCAGTAATGGGCGCAGGCGCCGCCCTTCCGCAAAACAGCGCCGTGCAGCTTCTACGCTACGAAAGCGGCGAAGAGCTTTTAGCCACCGTGCTGACGGCACTCCAGGCGGCAGAAGCAGAAAACGAGCCGTACACTGCCGTCATTCATGCAGCCGCTGTCAGCGACTTTATTCCTGACACCGTAACGACCGGCGGCGCTACTTATAAAGCCGGAAAGGCGCTCAAAAAGCTCCATTCGGGCGCCACCATGACCGTAACTTTCCGTGCGGCGCCCAAAATTGCTGACCGGATACGGGCGGCTGTAGGCGAGCGCGCGACACTCATGTGCTTTAAGCTTACCAACGGCGCAACAGAAGACGAACGGCAGCAGGCGGTAGAAAAACTTGTGTCTCACAGCGCCGCCGACTACGTTATCCGCAACGACCTAACCGAAATCACAGGCGCCGCCCACCCGTTTGTTGTAAGCGCAAAAAATGGCGAAACCGTTGCCTGCGGAAAAACGCTTTCCGAGCTTGCCGCCGCCCTAGCGCTTCTTTGCGACAAACGCTAGCGCTTTGCATTTGTTTGCATTGCACCGCCCGCTTTTACAAAAAACTGCGCCATATCGACCTTTTTGCGCAATCTCGCTATACTGCACGCTATGATTCTCGCATTAGACATTGGGAACACACAGCTTTCTGGCGGCGTCTATAAAGACGACAGCATTACACTCACCTTCCGCTGTGCTACCACCAAAGGCACTTCAAGTGACGAACTTGGTATTTTTTTACGCTCCGTTTTGCGTGAAAACGGCATTGATGCAAGCGAAATCAAACAGATAGCCTGCTGCTCGGTCGTGCCATCCTTGAACTACGCACTCACAAGCGCCTGCGTAAAATATTTTGGTAAAGAGCCACTAATGATTCGAAGCGGCATAAAAACAGGACTAAAGCTTCGGTACGCAAACCCAAAGGAAATTGGTGCAGACCGCATTGCAGCGGCAATCGGCGCGGTTTCGCTTCACGGCGGCGAAAACACCATCGTTGTCGACCTCGGAACGGCTACCACGGTTGATGTCATCACCAAGGCTGGAGAATACTTAGGCGGCGCAATCTTACCGGGCATTGCCATGAAGATGCATGCACTTTCAAGCGGCACTGCCCAGCTGCCGACCGTAGAAATTGTAAAGCCAGAAAAGGCGTGTGGTTCTTCAACCGTGCAGGCAATCCAGTCGGGCTTATACTACGGCACACTCGGCTCAATCCGCGAGCTGATTGCCCGCTACACGGAAGAAGCATTTGCAGGCGCAAAGCCTACCGTCATTGCAACGGGCGGCTTTGCGTATTTATTTGAAAAAAGCGGCTTGTTCGATGCAATAAAACCTCAGCTGGTACTCGACGGCTTACGCATCGCACTCACCTTAAACAGCTAGGGAAACAAGGAGAAAACGTTTATGCAGATAGAGGTACTTAAGTCTAAGCTTCACCGCGCAACGGTAACGCAGACAATTCTTGATTACGAAGGCTCAATCTCGATTGATACCGAGCTGGTAAAAGAAGCCGGTATGCATTTATGGGAAAAGGTAGAGATTTTTAACATCAACAACGGCGCCCGCCTTGCTACCTACATCATTCCCGGCAAAAAAGGCGAGTTCTGCTTAAATGGCGCCGCTGCCCGCCTTGCACAGCCTGGCGACAAGATTATCGTTGTCAGCTACACCTGGATTGACGAGCAGAATGCCGACACCTGGAAGCCGCGCGTCGTACTCTTAAACGACGACAACAGCGTCAAGCAGATTAAAGCCTAGGCTTCGACAAGCTTAGCTACCAGACTTACTGCCGAAAGCCGGCGCACTGCTTCTAATGCACTGCTACTGGCAGGCACGCCTTGTGCTTAGGCGCCGCTACGTTACGAACAAAAGCCTGCGCCAAGCGCATTCATCGCATCAAAGAAGCCGGGAAAGCTGACCTTGCAGCACTCGGCTTCTTCAATTTCTGTTTCGCCAGAAAGCGAAAGCCCTAAACACGCAAGCGACATTGCAACACGGTGGTCGCCGTAGCTCTTTACGTGCGACGCATGGAGCGCATACAGCGGGTTTTCGCTGCCGTTAGCAGTCATCGGGGCGTGTCCATGGATAATAAAGCAATCCTCGCGCGCTTCAACATCGGCGCCAAGCTTTCTAAGCTCTGTTTCCATAACGGCAAGGCGGTCGGTTTCCTTGCGGCGGCAGACCGCAGCGTCTTCTAGCACGGTTGTTCCCTCAATCACGCAGGCAATAACAGCAAGCGCACAAATGGCGTCAGGAAAATCTGATACCGCAACATGTAATTCGCCGCCCGCGCAGTGTTCAGTCGAAAGCCTGCCAATGCCGTCACGCGCTTTTTTGCCGCCGCGCACATGCAGCGTGTTTTCTTCCCTGTTCCAGTCAATATCAGCGCCGACCGACTGCAGGATACGCACAATTGCGTCATCTCCCTGCGTGCCCGATCCGTCAATGTTGTCAATAACAATGTCGCTGTCGGTCATCAATGCGGCAATCAGCGGAAACGCAACGGCTTCCCAATCGCTCGGAATGGTACAGGTAAAAGCGTTTATTTCTTCAGGCGGCGTAACCGTTATGTGCTTAAAATCCTTGCTCATACTCACCTTTGCGCCAACACGCTCTAGCCAGACTTTAGTCATGGTTAAATAAGGCGTTTCCTTTGGGTCGGTAAGCTCAATGTGCAGTGGCGCATGCATACGGAGTGCGGCAAACATAAGGCCGCTTATGTACTGGCTTGAAACAGTACCGCCTGTCGTCACTTTTCGCGGTTCTCTCACGCCGCCTTTTATGATGAGCGGGCACCCGTTCACTTCGGGACGGGCTATGTATGCTTCTGCCCCCAGCTGACGGAGCACATCTACCACGTGAGCGACTGGCCGTTTTTTTATGCTGTCGTCACCAGTGAACACGCTCCAGCCGTCAAAGGTTGCAGCAATCGGCGAAAGAAAGTACAGAAGCGAGCCGCTATTTCCGACATTCACCACATCGGTAGGCAAATGAATGTTTTTGCCAGCGCCGGTAACAATCCAGGAAGAGCCTGGCTCATCTTCGGTCATCAGATTCAGATCGACTTCGGAGCCGATAAGCGGAACGGCGGCAGCAGTGCTTAAGCAGTCAGCGCTTGGAAGCGGATTTTTTATTTCAGAAACACCCTCTGCAAGTGTTGCAAGCAGGAGCGCACGAATCGTATGCGATTTAGAGCCAGGAACGGTAATATGTCCTGAAAGCGAATGATTTGAAGCAGTTACAGTCATGCGCATATGATAGCACGGCAGCCAACGGTGGAGCAAGCCACACGGCAACAGTCACCTGCGCTTCTGCGCCGTAAGATTCTACCTGCCGAAAGCGTCACCTTTAACAAGCAGGCACGTTGCAAAGGCCTCTATGCACCTGCCTTCGCCAACATCGCCCAGCTTTTCGCCGGTTTTCGCTTTTACAAACACGCGCGTGCGGTCACAGCCAAGCACCGTCGCAATCGAAGCGCACACCGCATCTCGATACGGCAGGAACTTTGGCTTTTCAAGCACAAGCACGCAGTCAAGATTTCCAAGCTGCCAGCCTGCCGCCTGCACGTCCTTCCAGCACTGCGCAAGCAGCGTCTTACTGTCAGCATCTTTCCACTGCGCTTCTTCTGGCGGAAAATACGAGCCAATGTCACCTAAGCCCGCAGCGCCAAGCACGGCGTCAGTAATTGCGTGCAACAGCACATCGCCGTCGCTATGCCCGTCTTCGCCCTTGTCTGCAGGAAGCTCAACGCCACCAAGCATGAGCCGACGACCTGCCACCAGCCGATGCTTATCGTAGCCTAATCCAGTGCGTATGCAGGGAAGCATGCGTACAGCAGAACGTGCGTTGTCAGAAGCGCTTGCTCCGCCTTGCGCACCGTCACCAGAAGTTGCGTAAGGAGCAAGCGACGCTAAATCTGAAGAATAGGTAATTTTTTTGTTTTCAATGTCGCCAGGAATGACTTTTACGGCGCCATACACATGGCCATCGCTGTCTTCAAGCACGCCGTTTACGTAGCTATCCCAAATTTCGGTGTCGTCAGTACATTCCTTTTGCTCAAGGCGCGCGGTGCGATGTGCCTGCACGAGCGGAAAAAAGCGGAACACCTGCGGCGTTTGCACAGCGGCAAGCTGCGAGCGCACTAAATGCCGGCTGATGTGCCCGTCGGCGTCTACTTCATTTTGGGTGTCGACAGGCTGCAAGCCAGGAACGGCAGCACCATTTTCGGTAGCAGCCTCCAGAGCCGCCAAAATAGTTTCACTTTTGATAAAAGGGCGCGCGCCGTCGTGAATGCACACCAGTGGATCTTCATGCTCGGATGCGTCTAAATGGTCGGCGTACCAGTCTTGAATTGCTTCAAGTGCGTACAACACCGACTGCTGCCGGGTAGCGCCACCGCTGACAAACAAAAAATCCGCGCCCGATGCGGCAACAGCGGGGTCAGCAAACAGCGCTTTGCGGCAGGCATTACGCGCTTTTTCATCGGAATCTTCGTCTGTCTGAGCAGGATAGGTAACAGCGACAACCGCAATGGGCGCTGCTTCAAGGAACGAACGGGCAGCGCATGAAAGCACGGTGCCCGCGTCCATCGGTAGGTATTCTTTTTTTATGCCGCCGCCCATGCGTGTAGAACTGCCGGCAGCGACAAGAACTAACGAATCAACACGACTACTCATCGTCATCATCGTCATCTTCTGACTCTTCTTCGTCGTCAGAATTGACATCATCCATCAGTTCATCATCTTCATCTTCGTCATCGTCAACAAAGACAGGACGTTTTGCCGTCAGCGCGCCGAGTGGTTCAAGCTTTGCATGCAGCATGTCTTCTACTTCTTTTACCGACTTGCCCGTTGCAAACGCAATTTCGTCCTCAAGCAATTTTTTTGCGCTGTCATACAGCTTGCGTTCAAGGATGGGAAGCTCTTTTACCTTTGAGCGATGATACAGACAGCGAACGATGCTGGCAATATCTTTTATCGTGCCTTTTTTGAGCAAATCAAGATTCATCTGATAGCGAAGCTTCCAGTCAGAGGTAATCGATTCAACTGGCTCCCCCAGTAAATCAAGCGCAGCCTGTGCCTCATCTGCACTCACAATAGGACGGATTCCGAGCGTTGCCGCATTAGCAACGGGCACCATAACAATCATGTCAGATACTTCAAGATAGATTTTGTAAAACTGGGTTTGCGTTCCATTGAAAGATTTTTCAAAGATTTCGACAACCTTTCCCACGCCTTGGCTAGGATAGACGACCTGCTGGTCAATGCTGAACGGTAAGTTTTCACTCATGCGCCTATTTAATCATACATCGAGCAAAAAATCAATGCAGGTATTTTTTCAGCAAACCTCGGCGAACGAGCGTGGACTGCCAGCACACACCTGCGAGCAGACTGCAGCCGCCATAGACAGCAGCAGGCATTTATGCGACTATTTTTTCTGTAACGCAAAATCTATCATAGGAGAAGATTATGAAAAAAACAGTGCTTATCACTGGAGCTACCAGTGGAATCGGACTTGGCTGTGCGCGAAAATTTGCGGCAAATGGTGACCGCCTTATTCTTACTGGCAGAAACGAAGCTGCGCTTTTAGAAATTAAGCAGGAGCTTGAAAAAACAGGAAGCGAAGTGTACACGCTGACATTTGATGTGCGTTCACGGGCTGCAGCGGAAAAAGCGATCAGCACGCTCCCTGCAGCCTGGAAGGACATTGACGTGCTTGTAAACAATGCGGGGCTTGCACTCGGACTTGAAGCAGAGTACGAAGGAAGCCTTGACGACTGGGAAACGATGATTGACACGAACATCAAGGGCGTACTGACCATGACGCGGCTTATTGTTCCTGGCATGGTCGCCCGAAACCGCGGACACGTTATAAACATCGGCTCGGTCGCCGGCGATGCAGCCTATGCTGGCGGCAACGTCTACTGCGCAACAAAAGCGGCCGTCAAAGCGCTCACCGATGGCCTTCGCATTGATGTGGCAGATACAGCTGTCCGCGTCACCAACATTAAGCCGGGACTCGTCGAAACCAATTTTAGCAACGTACGCTTTCATGGAGATACGGAGCGCGCCAAAAACGTCTACAAGGGCGTCAAACCGCTTACCGGCGACGATATTGGCGATGTAGTGCTGTATGCAGCAAATGCTCCGGAGCACGTACAGATTGCCGAAGTGTTAGTGCTTGCCACCCATCAGGCAAACGGCACGGTGATTAAGCGGACGCTGTAGGCTGCACACACAGCGCTTCCAGCGGGGAATTGCTTCATACGAGCTTGCACACGCAATCTGCTGTCACGCAATCTGCTTCTCCGCAATCTGCTGGCGAAAAGCGTGTTGTCATGCTATACTTTTTTTTATGGCAAAAAAGAAAGCACTAACTCTGTACAAATGCTCCGAATGTGACTACACGCAGCCGCGCTGGCTTGGTCGCTGTCCGCAATGTGGAAGCTGGAACACGCTTGAAGAATGTATTTCCGACCCGAACTCAACGGCGGCAGCTTTTGGCGCTGTTGCTACCGAACGCGTAAAGCCGATTCCGCTTGCAAGCGTCAGTGCGCAGGAAAATGCACGGCTGGTGTCAGGCATACAAGAGTTTGACCGCGTCTTAGGCGGTGGAGCCACTAAACGAAGCGCTATTTTAATTGGAGGCGAGCCGGGAATCGGAAAAAGCACGCTCATGCTCCAGGCTGCAGTTGCAATACGTACAGCGGCAAGCACACAAAATGGCACCGCTCGCCTGCTCTACATTTCTGGCGAAGAAAGCGCAAATCAGATAAAAAGCCGCGCCGACCGTCTGCAGCTAGACACAACAGGCATCGAAATCCTATGCACCATGCGTTTAGAGGACATAAAAGATGCGCTCACCGCGCTAAATCCGCTGTTAGTTATTGTAGATTCCATACAAACCGTCTACAGCGTAGAAGCAGGACTGGTACCAGGCACCGTCAATCAGCTTAAATACTGCGCAAACGAGCTGATTGGCTGGGTAAAGGAGCGCGACAGCGTGCTTGTGATGAGTGCGCATATCACCAAAGAAGGCACGATTGCAGGACCAAAAAGCCTTGAGCACATGGTTGATACGGTCGTGTCGTTTGAGCGAAATGACGATGAAGT
>CALAEZ010000318.1 GCA_937891125.1 uncultured Treponema sp.
GGCGACCACCGAGATCTACACTCTTTCCCTACACGACGCTCTTCCGATCTGGCAGGTTTCAAGTACAGACGGATGAATGTACTGATTGATTGTGCGGTCGTTGCTTTCGGCAGCACTTCCCATGTGAATGTGGTTTGCCTGCTCGTAGGTAATAACGCGGCTCGGATACGTGCAGTGAGCCGGAGTTGAGTTCATGTAAAACTTTGCCGGATTTTTCTTGTCGACGCTTTCAAGCGTAACTTCCTTTGTGCCGGCTCCCAGATACAGCGCGTCATAGTGCTTTACTTCAAACTTTACGCCGTCAGCGACAACCACACCGTCGCCGCCGATGTTAATCATGCCAAGCTCGCGGCGCTGCAAAAAGTAGTCAACGCCAAAGTCTTTCATTGCGTCAATGTTCTTATCAAGCTTAACGGCTTTATCTACCGGCATTGCGCCGAGCGTGACGATGCGGTCAATGTGGCTGTAAACGGCGGTCACATCATTTTTTACAAAAATGTTCTGAATGAGGAATTCATTGCGCAATTCCTCTGTTGTCATTGTTCTAAAAGGGATTTTACCTGTTGAGTAGCGGATATCCATTATGCGTACCTCGTAAAGATGTTTGCAGGGCAAAAACGCCGCGCACTTGAGAGTGTAGCACAATGCAAGGGTTAGTGGAACAGGAAGAAAGACAGTTTTTTGTGCAAAAAAAAGCTTATTGCTCGTAAGCGGCGCACGTGTGCATGCAGCGTACTTGATAGCGCCAACGGCAATCGTTAGCGCCAGCGGTCGCTACGCGCCAGTGCCTCACCTACACCTACGCGGCGTCTACTGCTTTACAAACAAGGTTAGATTTGAAAAATCGTAGCCGTTGGCGTCTGTAGGCATATCAGGGCTTGAAAGGCGCATTTCGCTGTCATCGCTCACCTTAAAGCTTATCGTCCATGTTTCATCAATTTCGTCACTTGTTTTGGAAAAAAGCCCGCCGCTTCCTTTGAGCAACAGGTGACAGCTTGCAGAGGAAGCGGTTGCCGAATACGAGCCGCGCCAGTACATATTCTGGCTGCCCGATTTTTGTTGCAGCTGAAACGTGCCGTCTTCGCTGAAGGTGAGCGTTGTCACTGCCTTTGCATTCTTGAACTGCCATGAGCCAATACACGCTTTTTGCGACATTGATTTTGCTTTTTTGTTAATTGCTTCTCCTGCCGAATTTAAGGCAGCGCTAAGCCCCTTGGCGGCGGCCTTACCAGCCGTTTTTAAGTCCTCGCCTAGCTCTGAAAGCTCTTCACTTGCCGTGCCAAGCTTTTCTTCGGCAGAAAATAACGGACAAACACACGAAAGCAGACAAAAAACAAAAAGAAGCAAAATCAATCGTTTCATCAAAAATCGTCTCCAAATATGCTACCAGATTTCACGTCTTTACAGTGACAGGCGTACGCTGACGGCACCTGACGGAATCTGTGCTAAGAAGTCGTATGAGCCGCTAAAGGTTACGTCTAACAGCAACAGATTGAAGGCAAAGCCGCCGTAAAGTACGGGGCGCACGTTGTCAAAGAAGCCTGCACTTGAGCCGCCGCTAAATGACGTTGGCAGTAAGCCGTATGAAATCGCCTTTGCAATGCTGTCGCTGTAGGTGCTTCCGATAATGCTTGTCCATCGAATGCCGCTGACCGACCAGTCGACATTTGTCTTGCTGAACATAAGGCGGGTGCCTAAGAACGGCGTAAAGAACAGGAATTTTGCAGACGCCTGTGCGCTGAGCGACAGCGTTGTTGAGTTAAAGTCAAGCTTTGCGTCGGCGCTTGAATCGTCTGCTTCTACGGTACCTTCGGTGTGGTACAAGCCAGCACCTACCGAAATGCGTGTCTTAAAGATTGGCATTTTCCAGACGCAGTAGCGGATGTCGCCACCTACGGTGAAATAGTTGAACGAAATTGGGTCAAGCGTGCTATCAAGACCAAGTTTTGAAGAGTCGAGCGCGCTTACGACAAAGCCGACGTCAAACGGCAGAAAAAAGCCGCCGACGCGGGCGTCAGCCGTGATGGTCGGGAAAACAAGCGTGTTTGGCGCACTTACGCTCATGCCTAAAGCTTCGGCTGTATCAGTCAAAGCAGAAATATCCATGCTTGAAACGCCCGCATTTATGCCAAAGCCGAAGTTTGGCTTAGGAAGAATGTAGCCAATCCAAGAGGAAGCCCACACGTTCTGAATGCCTTGCGTATTCGGAATGACGTCTACAAGCACGTCGGTAAAGTCATTTAAGCCGTTCAGTGCTGTTGAGTACGGATTTGAAACACCAACAATTGAGCTTGCGCTGTTGTAAGCATTGGTGACTTCGCTTGCAATGGTGTTTAAATCGCTCTGAGTAACACTTTCTTCTTCAAGCGTATCCGCTATCGCTGTTGTATTGCTGCCAATAAGAGAGATAACGTCATCGGGCAAATCTACGGTGTATGTGGTGGTGCCGTCAGATGATGTTAACGTAATTGAAGTTGCCGTTACTGGAGACGTAATACAAGCAAAAAGCGCTCCAGCTGCTACGTATAAGCCTAGTCGTTTCATAAAAAACCTCCGTAAAGAAACTGCTTTCAGCACTTTTTTCTTATCACGTATTTTAACACAACTAGGCGAGAATTCAAGTAGGGGCTGTTTGCTGTCGCGGAACACCGTTTTTATGCACGGTACGCTGCAAGTGCGCAATTCTGTTGACAAAATAATACAGGGGGGGGGTAATATTATTTTAACTTAAGTTTTAAGCATGATTATTTTCATGCAAAAGGAGTTTTCGATGAAAAAGTTTTTAGCAGCAGGTGTATTGGCGCTTTCTCTTGCTTTCACTGCGTGTACAACGTTCCGCCCTGTTTCTGCAGGCTCAGGCGTTGTTGGCGCAAAGCATGGTGAAGCAACAGCAGTAACGCTGTTTGGTTTGTTACCGATTACGAATGACTGCAGTATGCTTAAAGCAGCAAAAAATGGCGGTATTGAGCACGTTGCTACTGTTGACCAGAAAATATTCACCTTCCTGGGACTGTACAGTTCTGTAACAACCATCGTAACGGGTGACTAATTTTTAGTTTTAAGCCTGATGAGCCGGGTCTGTTATGAGGACTCGGCTTTTTTTTATCAGATGAGGATTTTTGTGAGGATTTTTGCATGAAAGCATTTTTTCGCAGTGCGCTGCTCAGTCTGCTGACGCTTGCACTCTTTTCTTGTGCCCAAAACGGAGCGGTTACTGGAACTTGGGAAACAACGTATGTACTCAAAACAGGGCTGTCAGACATTGAAGATGATTCTGCGCCTGACATTTTTCTGAATGTCGAGCAGCGGATTACGTATTCGTTTTCTGCTGCCGAGGGTGAAAACAGCGGAACCTACACAAAGCGTGTGGCACAAGTCTTTCAGTCGCTCGAAAATGATACTGCGCTACAGCTTCCGTCAGATGAGGAGTTATCCGCACAAATAAATAACGAGCTTACGTTTTATGGCACGTATACAACGCATGGCAGAACGATTTCTTTTTCGATAGACGAGATAGCGCTGCAGGATGGCACTAAAATGAGCTATGAAGACTATTATGCGGCAAACAGCTTTATTGGGGAAAAAGAAACACAGGAAAAGTACAGCCAGACAGGGGATGTGCTCACCATTGCTGGCATAGCGTACAAAAAGCGGTAGCTACACGCGTATATCAGACAGCGTAAACGCCGCACGCCCTGCTTGTGCGGCGGTCAGAACGGCATCGTTAAGCGCAGATTCAATCTCGGCGGCGCTTTTGCCGTCAAAGCGGCGCACAAGTTCGCGTACAAAGGCAGCATCCGGCTCTGTGCTGCGTGCGCTACCGGTTTTTGCGGCTCGCTCGCTACCAGTTGCGCCGCTTGCAGCGTTGCCTGTAGAGCCCACAGTGCTTTTCTCCGCATGCGCCATGCTGTTGCCTGTGCCCGTGTTAAATGCCTTTCCGCGCAGATACATGCGCACTAACTGCTCGCGCGCCGCTGCGTCGGGGTAGGGCACCTGCACGCGAAGGTCAAAACGCCCCGGGCGAATCAGCGCCTCGTCAAGCGCCGCTATGCTGTTTGTCGCTGCAAGCACCAGAATGCCGCTGTTTGCCTGAAAGCCGTCAAGTTCGTTTAAAAGCGCGGTTACAATGCGCGTGTTTTCAGTTTCGATGGCGCTTCCGGTGTAGTTCCGGCGCGTTCCGATTCCGTCAAATTCGTCTATAAAGACGATGCACGGCGCGCGCTTTCGGGCTTTACGAAACAAAAGCTTTACCTTCATCGGACCGATTGCCATAAACATGCTTTCAAAGTCGGTTGCTTTTGCAGGAATAAAATTAACCTTCGCTTCGCCTGCAAGCGCGCGGGCAAAAAGTGTTTTTCCGTTACCAGGCGCGCCGCACAAAAGCACGCCTTTTGGCGCACGCACGCCACGCTTTGCGTATTCTGCGGGCTGACGCATAATCTCCATAACTTGCTTCATGTAGGCTTTAAGCTCGTCCATGCCGACAACGTCGTCAAACGTAACGCCCGTGCGGCGCACAACTTTAAACGTGTTCGGGCTTATGAACTTGCGGAAGACTATAATAAGCGCACCAAAAAAGATGGCGTAAAAGAGCACATCAAGTATGCTTGAAAAGATGCCCGCGCCATCGGTGGCAACGGTGACTTCTGCGCCGTGCAGTAGCAGCTGTTCATACAGCGTGGGTGAATAGGGGTTCTGCGTGTAGCTTGGAAAGTTGCTTGCAGAGGCGCTGTCGGCAGTGGTGGGCACAGCATGGTCGGTAAGAGCTGCTGCAGGCGCACCCGTGGCGGCAAGCTCGTCAGTGGCGGCAGGCGCAGGCTTAGTAATGGCAGCAGGCGCCACACGGAAATAAATGCGCTCGCCGTCTATGCGTGCGCTTGCAATGCGGTCATTTTCTACCAGTGCATAAAAATCCTTGTACGGAACAAATGTTGCGTGTGGCGCCCGCTGCGTAATAAACAAAGCGCCCGCACCTACAGCGAGCGCAAGCGTAATAATCGGCACAATGTTGCGTTTTTTCATACTGCTATTCTTCTACAATCACTGCGCCTATTGTCTTGTAGGCGTCTTTTTCAGTTGAATACAGCGTTTCGTTTCCATGCACGTGGAACGTGCCACCTTTGAGCGTGATTGCGTGCGGCTCGGCAGGTGCATCCTTTTTCTTGTCTGTTTTAAGCGCGGTTTCGTTGTTGTAGAGATAGAAATTGCCTGAAGAAATGGTAATTTCCGAATCTGCTTTTATGCCGTTTTTGGAGCCGACAAACCAAGCTTTAAATGTCTTTTCTGGCTCTACGGTAAGTGATTCGCAGTTAAGGGCAGCACCTTTTTTGGTGCCCTGCAAGTACTGTGTGCCACTGCCCTTGATTTTTATATCATCGCCCTTCATGCCGTGATACACCGAACCGATAACATACAAAGTGCCAGAGCCACCAAGCGTAATGTCTTTTTTGCACTGCACGGCAGCAGTTTTTTCCTTGCTTGAGCCGCTTGAAACAATATAGTTTGTTGTTCCGCTTGCACTTGAAATTTCTGTCTTAAGCTCACCGTATAACGCAGCTTCTCCACGCGTGTTTTCCAAATAGACGTTGCTAAGCTTTAGTTCGGTGTTTTTTGTCTTATTGATAACCTGACCGTTAAAATAGCCAGAAAGCGTGTAAACAGCGCCTTCTTTTTTAGGTGCAATGACAACCGTATTCTTTTTGATGGTAACAGCGCTATCCATTGGAGTGACGGTCAGTGTCGTTCCATAATTTTTCTTTGCAGCGGTGGCATCTGGCGCAAGTGGTGTTGTTTGTGCAAACAAAAATGCATTGCACAAAAGCAAGCTTGTCGTGAGTGCTGTAATAAGCGTTCTTTTAAGCATGGGTGACCTCTTTTTTGCTCAAAGGGCGGTAGTCAGATGCTTACAGCACGGTGTCTACTGCTCTTCGATGAGTGTTGCGCCTGTAAGATTGCAAGCGTCTTTCTTTGTTACAAACAACTGATTGTTGCCAAAGGTACAGATTGTTCCGCCCGTACAAGTGAGTGCATTTGCCTTGATTGCGGTGTAGTTGTCGTAGAGATAAAACGTACCTGAGGCAATTTTTATGCTCTTGTCGGCTTTTATACCGTTTTTGGCATTGGTAAAGTAGGCGCTGAATGTTTTTTCTGGCTCAACGGTAAGCGAATCGCAGGTAAGTGCTGAACCACGCTTGCTGCCTTCAATAAAAAATGCGCCACTTCCCTTAATTTTAACGTCATCGCCTTCTATGCCGTGCCAAACAGCGCCCTTTACGTACAGTG
>CALAEZ010000319.1 GCA_937891125.1 uncultured Treponema sp.
TGGCTGGAGTTCAGACGTGTGCTCTTCCGATCTGATGAAAGCGGGTATAGAAAAACCGGTTGTGATACAAGGGCGTCCAGTCGGTTCCGCAGAGTAAGCCTACGCCGCGCAAGCGTTGCACGAGCGGGCTTTCGATGTATGGCTCTAGAAACGTAGGCTTTTCGGGCGACAGAATGGAAAAGTAGCGGTCGAGGTCAGAAAACGGTTTGAGTGAAGGAAGCGTATACATGCGAGCAATAATAGCAGACGCGTGATGAAAGCGCAACGTGAGCGCTGTGTGCGTATGGAGCACGCGTGTACGGTATGCGGGCACAGAAAACGGCGTTCTGACTGAATCGGTCAGAAAAATGGTATAGTCTGACTGATTTTGACGGAATATCGCTTAAAATACACTTTTCTTTTAGTAATGTTAAAAAAGTATGATTGAATCTGATTGAGTATGATTGATTTTTTTTACCTGAAATGCTAAAATCCGCAGAAAATCGCTAGACAGATACGGTTTTGTGTTCTATAGTGACCGTATCGTAGGCGGTTGTCGCGATACGAAATTTTACCTTTTATGGAGTTACAAGCATGAGCGAAGAATTGACCCAACCTCAGAAAGAGATCAATGAACTGGTAGAAAAAGCCCAGAAAGCCTTGCAGGATTACGCCAGCTATGATCAGGAAAAAATTGACTACATCGTTGCAAAAGCGAGCGTTGCAGCCCTTGACCAGCATGGGTATTTAGCAAAATTAGCCGTAGAAGAAACAAAACGCGGTGTTCTGGAAGACAAGGCAACAAAGAATCTGTTTGCCTGTGAGTATGTAGTGAATCATATGCGCCACTTAAAGACGGTTGGCGTTGTCGAAGATGATGATGTTACCGGCATCGTAAAGATTGCAGAGCCGGTTGGCGTTGTCGCAGGTTTAACTCCGGTTACAAACCCGACTTCAACTGCTATCTTCAAATCCCTTATCTGTCTTAAGACACGTAACCCGATTATTTTCTCATTTCACCCGAGCGCCATTTCCTGCTCTATTGCAGCGGCAAAGATTGTATACGATGCAGCCGTGGCGGCAGGCGCTCCGAAAAACTGTATTCAGTGGATTGAAGAGCCGTCGCTTGAAAAGACAAATCTGCTTATCGGTCATCCGGGCGTTGCAACTATTCTTGCAACCGGCGGTAACGCCATGGTGCGCGCGGCCTACTCACAGGGTAAGCCGGCATTAGGCGTAGGAGCTGGTAACGTTCCTGCCTACATCGAAAAAACGGCAAACCTCAAGCAGGCAATCAATGACATCGTTATGTCAAAGGCATTTGACAACGGCATGATTTGTGCTTCTGAACAGGGCGCAATCATCGACAAAGAAATCTATAACGACGCAATTAAGACATTCAAAGAGTACCGCGCATATCTTTGTAACGACAAAGAAAAGAAGTTGCTGGAAAAATACATGTTCGGCGTAGACGGCGACCCCACGGTGGCAAAACTGAACGCTATCGTTCCGGGTATGAATCCGGTCGTCCTTGCAAAGAACGCAGGATTTGACATTCCTGAGCGCACCAGCATCATCCTTGCCGAATGTAAAGAAGTGGGCGTAAACGAGCCGCTCACCCGCGAAAAACTGTCGCCGGTTCTGGCGGTGCTGAAGGCTTCTTCAACCGATGACGGTCTTAAGAAGGCAAAGCAGTTCTTGGAATTTGGCGGTCTGGGTCACTCAGCGGCTATCCACACCAACGACAAGGCGCTGGCAGAAAAATTTGGCGACATCGTTCCGGCTATCCGCGTCATTTGGAACAGCCCGTCAACGTTTGGCGGCATTGGAAACGTGTACAACTCATTCATCCCGTCTCTCACACTCGGATGCGGTTCTTACGGTCACAACTCAACTGACGACAACGTAAGCGCAATTAACCTTTTGAACGTGAAGAAATTGGGAAGGAGACGCAACAATATGCAGTGGTTTAAGTTACCGTCAAAGATTTACTTTGAACGCGATTCTATTGAATATTTGCACCAGATGCCGAGAATGCACAAGGCAATTATCGTTACTGACCGCTCAATGGTGGACTTGGGCTTTGTGGACAAGGTTACTGACCAGCTTAAGCTCCGTGCAGAACCCGTACAGTATCAGCTCTTCTGCGATGTTGAGCCGGATCCGTCAATTCAGACAGTGCGCAAGGGCGTTGAACTGATGCGCAACTTTGCTCCTGACACGATTATCGCGCTGGGCGGCGGTTCATCTATGGACGCGGCAAAAGGTATGTGGCTGTTCTACGAAAATCCGGAAGTTGACTTTAACGACCTGAAGCAGAAGTTTATGGATATTCGTAAGCGCGCGTTCCGCTATCCGCAGTTGGGCAAAAA
The DNA here is from genome assembly GCA_937891125.1 of uncultured Treponema sp. GTDB lineage: Bacteria > Spirochaetota > Spirochaetia > Treponematales > Treponemataceae > Treponema_D. The sequence continues at coordinate 2,352 of CALAEZ010000319.1, forward strand.
GGCAAGCCTCGTCTGTATTCCGACCACTTCTGGTACGGGTTCAGAAGTGACGCCGTTTGCCGTTATCACCGACAAGGAAGAACACAAAAAATATCCGTTGGCTGACTATGCGCTTACCCCGACTATCGCAATCATTGACCCCACGTTTACGCTGAGCCTGCCCAAGAAGATTGTTGCAGACACCGGTATGGACGTACTGACCCACGCAACAGAAGCCTATGTTTCTACCATGGCAAACGACTTTACGGACGGTCTCTGTATTCAAGCAATTAAGATGGTATTCCAGTACTTGGAGCGCAGCTACAACAACGGACCAAGCGACTACGAAGCAAAAGAAAAGATGCACAATGCAAGCTGCCTTGCAGGTATGGCATTTGCAAACGCGTTCCTGGGCATGAACCACTCAATGGCACACAAAGTCGGCGGTGAATTCCATGTTCCGCACGGAAGAGCCAACGCAATCCTGTTGCCGTTTACCATTCGCTACAACGGCACGCAGCCGACCAAGCTTGCAACCTGGCCGAAGTACAACTATTACAAGGCAGCTGAACGCTATGCAGAGCTTGCCCGCATGTTGGGCTTACCGGCAAAGACAACCGAAGAGGGCGTTGAAAGCTATGCAAAGGCTTGCGGCGAGCTTGGTATGAGACTTGGCATTCAGATGAACTTCCAGAGCCAGGGCTTGGACGAAAAAGAATACCTTGCAGCAGTTGATAAGCTTGCATTCCTTGCCTACGAAGATCAGTGTTCACCGGCAAACCCGCGTGTTCCAATGATTGAGGACATGAAGAAGATTTTAACTGACGCATATTACACGACAGAATTCTTCCCGAAAGAATCTAAGTAAAGCGTAGTAACGCAAAAAGAAGCCCGTGTGCTGTGAAAAAAAAACAGTGCGCGGGCTTTTTTTTGGTCCTTTCATTACAGTTTGCCTGTTACGGTATTGATTGTTTGTTCTCTAAGCCCTAGCACGTTGCAGAAAAAACGCGTTTCTCCCTCGCCGGTCGCCTTGCGCATCGAGTCCGCATCGAATCCGTGATTTTGCATGACGGCTCTGCGCTTCTGTGGTATACTTAAAGCGAATCTTAAAAGGAGCACGCTTTTTATGCAGCAGAGATACTTAAAACCGATACATGTGTGGGCGCTTTCGCTGGGCTGCGCGGTTGGTTGGGGCGCATTTGTTATGCCTGCAACCACCTTGCTTCCCATTGCAGGCCCTGTCGGCACTGTCCTTGCGCTTGTGGTCGGCACGCTGATTATGGCGGTTATTGCCGTTAATCTGCATACAATGATTATGCGCACCGATGAAAAAGGCGGTGTGTTTGCCTATACCAAAAAAATGTTCGGCTATGACCATTCCTTTTTATGCGTGTGGCTGTTAGTGCTTGCCTATGTTTCGATTTTGTGGGCAAACGCGACCGCCTTTGTACTTATTTCGCGCTTTTTGTTTAATGGTGCACTGCAGTTTGGCTTTCACTACACGGTTACAGGCTACGATGTGTATGCAGGCGAAATCCTGTTGACGCTTTTTGTCATCTTCTTTTTTGGTATGGTGACAATGAACAGTAAACGTGCGGTCAATAATGCAAATGCGGTCATGGCGCTCATTATGGTTTTTGGCACGCTCGCGTGTACAGTTCTTGTTGCCTACCGTCATGGGATTGTTTTTTCGCAGCTTGTGCCCCATTTTGCCGATTTGCTCGCATCGAAAAAAGACGCCGTAAGCTCTGCAAGTGTGGTAAGTGCTGCCCTCTATGAAAAGCCGCATTGGCTGCAGGTGTTTAACAGTATTGTGCTTGCGCCGTGGGCGTATGTCGGCTTTGAAGCGGTTTCACTTACGACAGGCGAGTCCACCTTTGATAAAAAAAAGTCGCTTGCAATACTGCTTTTGTCGCTCGTGTGCGGCTGCAGTATCTACATTGCAATGACCATACTTTCGCTGCTCGTGCTGCCTGACGGCTGCTCCTCCTGGCAGGACTACATTATGAATCTTGCAAGCTACAGTGGCAGGGACGGGCTTCCGGTTTTTCACGCGGCAGAAGCGGCGCTCGGTAGTGGCGGGCTAGTGTTGCTGGGAATGTGCGTGATTTCAGCACTGTCTACAAGCATGATTGGCTTATACCGTTCTGCAAGTCGTATTCTGCTTGTCATGGCAGAGGATGATGTGCTTCCCGAGTGGTTTTCAAAAACAACGCATCGCGGACTTCCTAAAAACGCCTTGCTTTTTATCATGCTGCTTTCATGTGTTATTCCGTTTTTAGGCAGAACGGCGATTGGCTGGATTGTTGACGTGACGACAATCAGCGCTTCTATTGTGTATTTGTACATTTCTGCCTGCGCCTTAAAAACTGGCACGCTTGAAAAATCTGCTCCGATATGCGTGCAAGGTGCTGTCGGCGTGCTGATTTCTTGCGTGCTGTTCTTTTTTCCGCTCATTCCGAGTCTGTGGAACATCGGTATGCTTGCAACCGAGTCCTATTTGATTTTTGCCGGCTGGAGCATTATCGGCTTTGTGATTTTTCGTTTTTTGTAAATGTAGTTG
>CALAEZ010000320.1 GCA_937891125.1 uncultured Treponema sp.
CACAGCAACCTGCTCCTCTGCTGTTGATGCGCTTTCTACGTGCGTCTGTGCCAAATCCACAATGGCAAGCGGCGACTTTGTGCCAATCCACTGCTTCTTGAACAAATCCACAATTTCCTCTGGCTGCAGCTCGCGCTGTGCTTTGTCACTGGCAGCTTTTATCAAATTGCCAATCGCCGGCTGCATTGCCTTGGGAATTGCATAGCCGTAGTTATGCTCCAGAATAAAGCTTGCACCGCCTTTGCCGCTCTGACTGTTGATGCGGATAATACCTTCGTACTTGCGGCCGATGTCGTGCGGGTCAATAAGCAGATACGGCACATCCCACAGCGCATCCGCTGGCATTTTAGCGCGAGCGGCAAAGCCCTTTGCGATTGCGTCCTGATGACCGCCAGAAAGCGCGGTGTAGGCAAGCCCGCCTGCATACGGCGTACGCGGCGGAATATCCATTTTGGTGTACTCCATGTAGCTGTCGGCAATATCAGGCAGGTTAGAAAAATCAAGCTCGGGGTCAACGCCCTGACTGAACATGTTAAGAGCGACCGTCACAATATCCAGATTGCCCGTGCGTTCACCGTTACCAAACAAGCAGCCCTCTACGCGGTCGGCGCCAGCTAAAAGCCCCAGCTCACAGCTTGCAACTCCTGAGCCGCGGTCGTTGTGACAGTGCGTACTGATGATGACGCCCGCACGGTTGGGAATCTTTTGTGCAAAATATTCTATCTGGTCTGCATACACATTTGGCGTGGCGCACTCAACGGTTGTCGGCAGATTAAAAATAATCGGTCGCTCCTTTGAATAGCCCCACTCTTTTCCAACCGCGGCGCAGATGTCGATTGCGTAGTCAATTTCGGTCATAGAAAAGCTTTCTGGCGAATACTCTAAGCGAATGCGACTTCGTTCGTCTTCCGTCAAATCTGCCATACAGTCTTTAATGCATTTTACGCCGTCAACCGCAATCTGCACGATTTCTTCTTTCGTTTTGTTAAACGTGTACTTGCGCTGTGCAGGCGACGTTGAATTGTAAATGTGGAAAATGACTGCCGGCGCTCCTTTTATAGATTCCATGGTTTTGCGCACCAGCTTTTCACGCGCCTGACAGAGCACCTGAATCGTTACATCGTCAGGAATACGCTTTTCTTCAATAAGGCGGCGGATAAACTCGTACTCGGTGTCGCTTGCAGAGGGAAAGCCAACCTCAATTTCCTTAAAACCGATTTTTACGAGCAAATCAAAGAACGCAAGCTTTGTTTCTATGCCCATGGGGTCAATAAGCGCTTGATTTCCGTCTCGCAAATCAACTGAGCACCAGACAGGCGCTTTCGTAATGGTAGCAGACGGCCATTTTCTGTCGGTAATCGGAATAGCCGGAATGGGACGATACTTTTTTGCATTCATTGTCGCTTTCATATTTTTCTCCCTGCAACAGCTCGTGTAGCTGTGCGAAAAAAAAGACCTGCTACCAGAGGCAACAGGTCTTGCTGTGTACAAATCACTTACACCACTACCATCTGCTCTGGCACATTGTGAGACGTGAAACTAGTAGTAGTAGCGGTAGTAACTTCATGCAGACAGTATGCACTTTAGTGCTACTAAAGTCAACAGGGCAAAACCGTGAAGGCAGGCTCGTGCACGGGCTCGCTTGTACTGGCGCTAGCAGCACTCCCCCCGCTGTGTGTAGACGGGTTTTGCAAGATGACCTATACTCACCGCATGGAAACAGAAACAGAAGCACGTTTTATTGCGCTCGAAACAAAAATCGCTTTTCTTGAAGATTTTGTAGGAAAGCTCCAGTCAGAGGCGGTCGCCAATGCAAAAGCGATTGAAATCTTACGGGAAGAAAATAAAATTCTTGCAGGTCGCTATGAAGAGCTTGCAGAAAATCTTGATATACCAAATCGAAAACCGCCGCACTACTAGGCGTTGTCACAAAAACAGGCACCAATAGGAAACGCTATGGTAAAAGCAAGCACTCAATATAAACGCGAGCACAAGGCTGATTATGGCCACGAAAAGCTCGACATTCTTTTTGAAGATCAGTGGATTATAGTCATCAATAAGCCAAGCGGCATGCTTTCTGTTCCCTACCCTGGAAGCCGTGCACGAACGGCACAGGCGGTACTTGAGGCGCTGCTTC
>CALAEZ010000321.1 GCA_937891125.1 uncultured Treponema sp.
CATCAGCACGGACTACGTGTTTGACGGCACGGGCTGCACCGACGCGGCGGGAAACCTGCGCCCCTACACCGAAAGCGACGCAAAAGCCCCGCTCGGCGTATACGGCAAGACCAAAAGCGACGGCGAAGACGCGGTCATACAGGGCATGGCAAAATACTACATTCTGCGCACGGCATGGCTGTACGGTCTGCACGGGCACAACTTTGTCTACACGATGACCAAACTGACGGGCAGCAGGGATGAAATCAAAGTCGTCTCCGACCAGCGCGGCACGCCCACCAATGCCGCCACGCTTGCCGCCGTCATAGCGGAACTGGTGCAGGCGGATGAAAAGCATTTTGTGCCGTTCGGCATCTACCACGTGACCGACGAGGGCGAGACAAACTGGCATGCGTTTACCTTGGAAATCAACCGCCTTGCAAAAAAGCACAAGCGCATTGACGCAAAGCACGAGTGCCGTATTCTTCCCTGCACGACAGAAGAATACCCCACCAAAGCCAAACGCCCCGCCTACAGCGTGCTTGACAAAACAAAGATTCAGAAAGCGTTAGGAATCAAACTTCCCCCGTGGCAGAAGTCACTGGAAAGTTTTATGAAAGATAAAGCATTTGAGGTACAATAATTTTGAGAAAACTAAAGAACATTTTGGTCACCGGCGGCGCCGGATTTATCGGAAGCAATTTTATTCATTATATGTTCGGCGCGTCCACAAGCAGCGAAAAAGCGTTTGAGGACGCGGGCTTTACCGGCAGAATCGTAAACGTAGACGCGCTCACCTACGCGGGTAACGGCGAATCCTTGGACGACGTGGACGCAAAATTCGGCACGGGCTGCACGGACGAGAAAAAGCGCCGCTATTTCTTTGAGAAAGCCGACATCTGTGACCGCGCAGAAATGGAGCGCATTTTCAAACAGTACGACATAGACACCGTGGTGCATTTTGCCGCAGAAAGCCACGTAGACCGCTCCATTTTAGGGCCGGAAGCGTTTATCAAAACGAACGTGATGGGCACCTACACGCTTTTGGACGTGGCACGCCTGTACTGGGGCGTTTCACTGGATAATCCGCGCGATGACGTGCTGTTCCATCATATTTCCACCGATGAAGTGTACGGCTCACTTGGTCCCACCGGCTATTTTACCGAGACCACGCCCTACGACCCGCGCTCGCCCTACTCGTCTAGTAAGGCGTCCAGCGACCACATCGTTATGGCGTATCACCATACCTACGGGCTTCCCATTACGCTCTCAAACTGCACCAACAACTACGGTCCCTACCAGTTCCCCGAAAAACTCATTCCGCTGATGATTCTGAACATGCAGCAGGGAAAAAATCTCCCCGTCTACGGCGAAGGCACGAATATCCGCGACTGGATTTACGTAGAAGACCACAACCGCGCCGTCTGGCTCATCCTCAAAAACGGCAAATCGGGCGAAAAATACAACATTGGCGGCGAAAACGAATGGCAGAACATCAAACTGCTGGACAAACTCATTGAACTGACCGCAGCGGAACTCAAAAAATCTGAAGCCGACATCAGAAAGACCATTACGCACGTCAAAGACCGCCCCGGTCATGACCAGCGCTATGCGATTGACTGCGCCAAAATCAAGCGCGAGCTCGGCTGGGAGCGCAAGATGACCTTTGAGCAGGGCTTAACTCTTACAGTTAACTGGTATTTAGGTCACAAAGAATGGGTTGACCATATTTTAAGCGGCGAATACAAAAACTGGATTAACAAAAATTATGCGGAGCGAAATGCATAATATGATTTGGGTAATTGGTTGTAACGGAATGCTCGGCACTCAGTTGTGCCGTGCTCTAAAAGAAAACGACTTAGATTTTGTCGGAACTGACAGGAACGTTGATATGACAAGCTTTGACTCTCTTTCTTCGTTTGCAGAAAAGGAGAGTTCAGGCGAAAAAAAAATAAGCGCAATTGTAAACTGCGCGGCGTATACAGCTGTCGACAAGGCAGAAAGCGAGCCGGATTTTGCTCAGAAGCTGAATGCAGAAGGACCGAAAAACATTGCCAGCCTTGCAAAAAAGCTTTCAGTGCCGCTTATTCATATTTCAACTGACTACGTGTTTGACGGCACGGGAAGCACGCCGCGCTCAGAAGATGACGCTATTGCCCCGCTTGGCGTATATGGCGTAACAAAAGCAGATGGCGAAAAAGCGGTTATGGGCGAAACAGACGCGTTCTACATTTTGCGCACGGCCTGGCTCTATGGCTGGGACGGTAAGAACTTTGTCTACACGATGATTCGCGCGATGAACAGCCGTGAAAGCGTCAAAGTCGTCTCTGACCAGCGGGGAACTCCGACATTCTGTGGAACGCTTTCTTCTGTCATCATACAGATTTTGCGCCGTGCGGTAGATTTTGGCTCTCACGATGGCGAAAAGCCCGCGCCTATTCCCTACGGCATTTACCACGTAACGGACGAAGGCGAGACAACCTGGTTCGATTTTACGCGCGAAATAAAAACGCAGGCAGAAAAATGCGGGCTTTTAACGAATACCGCTTGCAAAGTAAACGCCTGTACCAGCGAAGAATACCCGACGCCTGCAAAAAGACCTGCTTACAGCGTGCTTTCAAAGCAAAAAATACAAGACGCGTTGGGTTTTAAGCTTCCCCAATGGCAGGAATCTCTGACGGAATTTCTGCAAAGTCCGTTGTGTAAGCTGTAAAAACGCGCGATGCGTAAAAGGTGCTAAAAGCTTGATATGTGGACGCGCTTTTAACGATTTCGTATAATGGAGCGCATGAAATGTATTAAGCTTTCGTGCGCTCTTTTTTTATGTTTTGTAAGCTTTTTTTGCCAGCCGCTTTTTGCACGCGGTGGCGTGCTTGCAGGAAGCAGTGGCTCTCTTTCTGTCATAAAAACTACGTATTTTGATATTATTTCCCCGCCAGCATCTTCTTCTGCTGCGGAACAGATTGCCGCTGTTTGTGACGGCTATTATGAAGAGCTGTGTCAGTCCTTTTTAATCGAACCGTGCGACCATTTTCCTGTTACGATTACCCATTCGGTAGAAAGCTTAAATGCCTCATTTTCTCTGTGGCCGTATAATCACATTATTTTGTATGATGTTCCGCCGGGAACCTCGCTAGATATGAACGAGCAGACCATTGAAAACGTGTTTTATCACGAGCTTACGCACGCTGTTACCGGAAACATAAAAAATAAGCGGCTGCGCTTCTGGTCTGGTCTTATCGGCGACTTCCTTTCGCCCACTTTTTTTTCCATGACGCAATTCTGGATTGAAGGTGTTGCCGTTGAAGCCGAAAGCAGAGGCGAAAGCGGGCGCCTGCATGACCCGTACAGCACGCTCTTAGTGCTGCAGGCAAAGCAGCAGGGGCGGTTTCCTTCCTATCGCGATGTAACGGGAGCCCGCGACATCTATCCGGGCGGCACCGACGCGTATATGTTTGGTGGTCTTTTTAGTCGGTACCTCTGCGAAACGTATGGACGAGAAGCGTATGCCTCATACTGGAAGCGACTCGGCTACGGGAAAAAAGTGGTTCCAAAGGACGACCTCTTTTTTGCGCTGACAGGAAAGCACATGAAAGAGACCTGGAAAGATTTTGAAGCTTGGTTAGCCGTGCCTGCATGTACCGAAGCGCTTGATGCAGAAACAGGCTCGTACGATTTTTTCGTCGCTTCTGAGCTTTCTCGCCCCGTGCGTAAAACGGCGCTGTCGCGTACGAATAACCGCCTGCAGCTTTTTTCCCTTATCGACACCTGTTCGCATGGTGCTGTCTGGTATGAGCGAAAGACGGGCGCTGTCTGGTATGCTGCGTTTGACGGGCGGCAGTATCAAAAGCCGAAAAAGCTCTTTACTGCTTCAAGTGCAACGCGCGTTGCCATTTCTGATGACGGGCGGTATATAGCGGTTAGCTACCTGTATGATAAGCGCACGGTAAAAACTGCCGTCTGCGTGTATGATGTACAAACCTGCTCCCTTGTTACCGTGCCGCGCGCATCGCTTCGGGACGCAGGATTTGTGCGCGGTGCAGACGGGAGCCTGCTTTTATGTGCCGTGTGTTTTAAGCAGGCGCCATACACGCTTTCTTTTTACCGCGTCGGCCGCTCTGCGCGTGATTTTGAAAACGTCTACCGTGTTTCCCTTGCTGACGGTGAGATCCCCTATACGCCCGTTGACGCAGGAAACGGAAATGCTGCCTGTATCGTAAAAAAGGGACTTGACTGGAAGATTCGTGTCTATGCGCACCTGCCGCCGGTTGCCGCTGGCAGCGATGCTCCTTCTCCGATGTATACCGAGTTTGGCAGTGAAAAAACGATTATTCATAATCTGCACAGTGCTCTTTTAGCTGACGGGCGCCGTGCCTACAGCTTTTCGTATGCTGCGATGGGTGCTTCGGGGGCTATGTTTCCGCGCGCAGGTCTATTATACACGGCCCCACAGACGGCGCAACAAGAAACAGAGTCAGAGCCAGTCGCTGAGCTTGTGCTTCAAAATGATGATATTTCTGGCGGCGTACTGAATGTAGCTCTCTCTCCAAAGGCGCTCTGTACGGGAAGCGAAGAGCTTTTGCACGTGGGCGATTTTTACGACACGGAGCGGCTGCTGCTTTTGGATTTTGAAAAACGTGCTCAGATCCGAAAAACAGGCTCGGCTCCTAAGCCAGTTTTGTTGCCAGCTAGCGTTGAAGCGGTAGCTAGGGGCAAGCAGGGAAAATCAGACCAGCCGAGCGCCGCCGCATCTGACGGTACCGCATCTGACGGTACCACACCTAACGCCGCCGCATCTGGCATGCTCGCTTTTGGCGATGTTTCATCTGTGTCTGCCACATCAGAAGTCGACGCTCTAGCCGTTGCTAGCGCTCCTGTCACTTCTTCTCGATACAATGCATTCTCGTACATGAAAAACGGCATTTTTGTGCCTTTTATGACCGCTGTTATCCCGTATAGCGAAACGCTTTCGACAACTGTTGCTACAAGCGATACCTATGGCGTGTCGCTTGCGACCGCTTTTCTTGGCGCAACGTACGTCACGGCAAATCCCTGGGGCGACAAGGTTGTTACGATAAGCGCAGGCGAAAGTCTTGACGGATACACGGGAGCCGCTTTTGAGCTTTCTGGCGGAGATGATACGCTTTCGTATGCTTTTTCTGGCACCGCTATTTTTGACGAAAGCTCGTTTACGCAAACGACAGAAACGGCTTCTGTTTCCCATGTCCTTTACGCGCGCTACGGAAAAACAATCTCCGCTGGTGCAAGCGGCGTGTTCTTATACGGCTATGGCATGCACTACGATGACGATGGCAATTTTTTGCTTACTGAAGAAAAGGACTATGCGCTTTCGGGTACGGTGTATACGCGTTTTTCGACCGTGCATAAGCGTGCGCCAGGATACTTCCAGTATGGCGGTGTCTATGCGCAGCCGTTTTTACTTGCCTCATATACGGACGACCGCTGTGTAAACGCGGGAGTTACAGTGGGGGGGCGGCTTCCAGGGCTGTTCCCGCTTTCTGCGAGCGTAAGTCTGTTTCCGAGTGCAGATTACTGTGCCTCAGGCAGTGTAAGCGCTATTGTGTTTAGCCATGAGGTGCAAAAAGCGGTGCCCCTTTTTTATGCTGACCGCGTGTATCTGTCAGCAGGGTACAGCGCAAAGCTTTCATACGAGCATGGGTATTGGTTTGACTTGCAACGAACGCCGTCTATTTTTCAGGACGTTACTGCAAGTGACTACAGTGACGCGCTCCAGCTAAAAGCGGGCGTCATCACTTCGATAAACATGGCGTTTCTAACCTATATCTGCTACGACATTTCCTTTGTGCTGCAATATCGGCCAAATCCAGAGTCAGAGCAAAAAAAACTTGCTGGCGGCATTTTGTTTGACGTGTCGTACTAAAGAAGTGCTGATTACCTTGAAAGTGAGTTAGTCAGCGTGCGCGCACTTCTCTCTAAAAATCGCTACGTACTTGCCCTCATGCGACTCAGCTTACAGCAGCTTATAGCGTCTTTGCTTGCTGCTTGCTTGTCGTGCGTGAAAAAATGATATACACTACCAGTGATTTTTTAATGACGGCGTGGAGGAAAAAACGTGGCACGTGCAAATAATCTGGGTAAATCTATAGTCCTGCTTATTTTGATTATTATACTTGTGTTAGGCGGACTTTTGTGGTTCGATTACCTTGGTGTCATTCATGCAAAGAAGCTGTTTGCGCCTGTGTATAAAATGTTTGGCATGGAGCCGCAGACCTCGCTTACGGCGACACAGACAAAGCCACTTACCGCAAACCTTGACGAAGATCGCCTTGCCAAGCGCCTCGAAGCGCTTGATATTCGCGCACAGGAGCTTGATAAGCGCGAAGCTGACGTTAGCCGGCTTGAAAATCAAAATGAAGAAATCGCTCGCGAGCTAGAAGACCGCAAAAAATCGCAGGACGAGCGCGAAAAGACCTTTGTCGCCATGCAAAAGTCCTATGACGACCGTGAAGAAAATATCAAAAAAAATGCCTCCAATCTTGCAAGTATGCCGCCAGCAACTGCGGTTGCTCAGCTCCTCGAAATGGATGACCAGGACATCATTGACATTTTACGTAAAGAAGACGAAATTGCCGCTGAAAGCAAATCGACTTCAATGTCGTCGGTATGGCTTATGAATATGCCTGCAGAGCGGGCGGCGACCGTGCAGCGTAAAATGGCAAATAAACCAGAATCTTTAAACTAAAAATACGAGAAAATCATCACTTTTCGCCAATATATAAGTGATGATGCGTTATACCATAGTTTTCAAAGCTTTTTTTTCTCTCCGCGCAGCGCTGCAAGTGCTGTTTTTAGCTTTGTCTGGCGGCGCTCGCTGTATTCGCTGTGGTGCGCCTTGTGGCGCACAGCAGCTCTGTAAGCGTTGTCTTTCCTCGTTTTATGCGTACGAACCGCTTTTTTCTCCGGGCGCTCGGTGCACCAGCTGCGGTAAGCGCCTTATAAGCGAGCATGAGGTGTGCATGGAGTGCCGGAAACAGCCGGTGCTCCTTCATACTGATGGCGTTTTTCCCTTGCATGCGTACCGCTTTTGGAATAAAACGCTTTTGCATGAGTGGAAAACGGGTGTCGCGCGCTCCCTGTCGCCTGTTTTTGCAAAGGCGGTGTACCAGGCGCTTGAAGCGCTGTATCAAAAAGTGGGAGCTACTATCCCTGTTGTTCCCGTGCCTCCGCGTCCTGGGAAAGTCTGGCAGACAGGCTGGGATCAGATAGCAGAGCTTACCTTTTTGCTTCGGATAACGTACGGTGTTCCTGTTTGCCCGCTTTTGCGCCGTACCTCTGTTTTGCAGCAGAAAAAGCTCGGACGAAAAGAGCGCCTTTCTGCATTGCATTCAGCATACGTATGCAAGAGCACATATAGGGACAGGAAAAAGCCGTTACCACAGGCTGTCGTGCTTTTAGATGATGTTTTAACTACCGGCGCCACAATTGAAAGCTGTGCTAGATCCTTAAAAGCGTGTGGCGTTCAAACGGTGTACGCTATAACACTTTTTGTCGTTGATTAGCGGCGAACTGTGGTAGCGGCTAGACGCTTGTGTCATTGCTGTACCCTGTTTACGACCGCTTGCGACCGAATGCTTTTGAGTGTGGCGATTGTGTCCTACGTGTGTGAGCATAGTACACGTGCTGATTACGCACAGCGTGCGTGTAAATTACACACTGTTTGCATTTTATTGCACTGTCCGCTATACTAAGTTGCAACATTATTTCTCTCTGAGGTCTCGAAAATTATGGAAGAAGAAATACCTAGTTACACGCTTGCAGAAGCAATTTCAGAAGCCAAGCGTTGCTTGAAGTGCAAGGTTCCGCAATGTCGTGCTGGTTGTCCCATTGAAAACGATATACCTGCTTTTAACAACGCTCTTTCGCAGGGAAATATCGGCGAGGCGTATTCGATAATTTCTGTACGCAGTAATTTGCCTGCAGTTTGCGGTCGCGTCTGTCCGCATGAAAATCAGTGTGAAGGGCACTGCGTTATGAACCGCATGAAAAAGCCTATTAACATTGGACGCATAGAGCGCTTTGTTGCCGACTTTGAAGCGGATTTTCAGCTGACAAAATTAAAAAAAGTGCTTAAGACGCAAGGAAAGGTCGCTGTTGTTGGATCGGGACCGGCAGGGCTTTCGTGTGCGGGGGATTTAATCAAGAAGGGCTATGAGGTTACTGTTTTTGAAGCAGATCCAGACGTTGGCGGCGTGCTGTTGTACGGCATTCCTGAATTCCGCCTTCCAAAGCAGATTGTGCGTCGTGAAATTGCTCGTCTTCAAACGCTCGGAGTAACCTTTAAGACCGATGCTCCTTTTGGCGAAGAGCTGACCGTTGAATCACTCAAGGCAGAAGGATTTGATGCTGTATTTTTAGCAATAGGCGCAAGTACGCCGAATAAAATCGGTGTTCCTGGTGAGGATGCACCCGGCTCTGTCGAAGCGCTCGATTTCTTGCACAAGGTGCGTGAGTTTGAAGAAGGTACGCTTGAGCGATGCGCTGTTCCTATTTCAGAGGGAGATACGGTGGTGGTCATTGGCGCAGGTAACGTGGCAATGGATGCCTGCCGTAGCGCAGTACGCATGGGTGCTAAGCATGTATATGTCTGCTATCGACGCACCATAGAGTTTATGAAAGCGGCTCGTGCAGAATACGATGGCGCCGTAGCAGATGGCGTTGAATTTCGCTGGGAGCATGTACCTGTTTCGTATGTGCTTAAAGGTGGCGTGGTTTCAGGTCTAAAAATAAAAACGCCAGAGGGCGAGTCGGTGATTACAGCAAATAAGATTATTGCTGCAATTGGCTCAAGCCCGAATAGTATGCTTACCGCCATTACTGGTCTTACGCTTGATGAAGGCGGGTATATCAAAACGAGTTCAGATCCGTACTATGGCGCAACCAGCGTTGAGGGGCTGTTTGCAGCGGGCGATGTCGTTCATCACCCAAAAACCGTGGTCATGGCAATGCGTGAAGGAAAAAAAGCGGCTAGTGGTATTGACGCCTATTATCAGGCGCATAAAGAGACAGTAACAGCTTAAAAATTGTAGATTGCCTTAAAAATAATTGCTAAATGCAGTTGTTTTTTTGGCAGTTTGGCTGTATTCTGTATACGTATTCAGCGTTTGTTACGGAGGAATTTCATGGCAGAAAATACGCAGATTCAACTGGTTACGTTTCAACTTGGTGGTGAGATTTACGGTGTTGACATTATGGATGTAAAGGAAATTGTTAAGATTGTGCCGGTGCGTCCTATCCCGAACGCGCCGTACTACGTTGAAGGTATTTTTACGCTTCGTAGCGAAATCATTCCTGTTATCAATCTGCATAAGCGATTCCAGCTCAAAAAAATGGAAGCTTCTGATGATTTGACTGAGGATGAGGGAGGCTTTGTCATTCTAAATATCGATGGAAATGAAATCGGCATTATTATCGACCGTGTCGCACGTGTAGTTACCATCAATACAGAAGAAATTCAGCCGCCGCCACAGATGATTAGCGGTATTGGCACCGAATACATTCACGGTGTTATCCGTCAGGAAGGTAATTATCTGATTATGCTTGATATTCGTCGTTTGTTTAATGCAAACGAGCTGCAGAAAATCTTAGGCGAAGACGAAGAAGAAACGGCATAGTTAGTTTTTTTAGTGCCTGCTTGGGAACAGCCGTGCTGTTATGGCGTGCGCCGCTTCTTGGGCAGGTGTTCTCTAATCACTATAGGTAAAAAAATGATTCAGACATTTAGTTCAACAATCCGTCGAAAAGAAATGGATGCCGTGCTTACATGCATGGTTGATGAAAAAACTGGTCCAGGTGAGTTAAATACACGATTTATTCAAGCGGTTAAAGAATTTACTGGGTGTGATGGAGCCGTCGCGTTTCGCAGTACGACGCTTGCGCTTTCCTATGCCCTTAAGGCGCTCGATTTTCAGAGCGGACAGGGCATTATGGTTTCTGCCCTTGCTCCAAGCTGGCAGTATCAGGCGGTAGAAAACTTGGGCTTTAAGCCGATTGTGCTTGATGTTGCAGAAGAAACGGGACTTGTCACTGCAGAAGCGGTCGAAAAAGGTATGCATGAAGGCGGTCGCCTTTTATTGCTCCATGAAACAATGGGCATTCTGCCCGATTTTGATGCCATTAGCGCGTTGGGACTTCCGATTATTGAAGACATTTCACATGCAGTGGGTGCTGTGCGCTCGCAGACGCAAGAGGACGGAAATGGTGTTATTGAAAAAAAAGCAGGCAGCTTTGGCGTATACACCATTATGGGGCTTGAAGAGTACGATACCATTACGGCTGGAGGCGGCGCTGTGCTTATGGCTCCAAGCCGACGTGAATGGATTGTGTTGAAAAAATATACTGATACGGCTCCTCGTACTGATATATTGCCTGATATTAACAGCGCACTTGCATTTGTTCAAATAAAAGAATATGCGCGCAATGAAGAAATTCGGAAAAAGCTGTATGGCGTATTCCAACATGCGCTTTTAAGTGGCAAAAACAAAACCTTTATCCGCGAGCCTGATACCGGAAGCACTATTTGGTCATTCCCGGTGGTGCTTGGCGGTAGCTTTAAGGATGCAAAGCAGTATGCAAGCCGCAAGGAAATTGAAATCCGCCCCGCATATGCAGACTCAGTGATGGCACTGCATGAGGAGGCGCTTTCCGCTTCCTGTATTCATGCAAAGTCGCTTTTTTTACGCACCGTGCTCTTTCCTCTCTATCCGCGGCTTACAAACGATTCTGCGACTAAGATTACAAAAGTGCTTGGAACACTGCCATAACTTTTCTAAGGAAGATGCATGAACAAGTGTCTTATTATTGTGAACACCTATAAAGACGAATCAAAAAACATGGGAACACAGATACAAGCGTGGCTTGCACAGCGAAAAATCGCTGCAGACATTTTTTTGTACAACGGCTTTTCAGAGCAGTATCCGTTTCCTGGCTATGATTTTGTCATTACGCTTGGTGGCGATGGAACTGTACTCTTTGCAAGCCGCGGCTGTGCGCCCTTGCAGATTCCGGTATTTCCGATAAATTTCGGACAATTTGGCTTTATAGCGAGTGTGCAGAAAAATGAGTGGCCACAAGAATTGGAGCGCTTCTTAGCCGGCAAGTCACTCATTTCAAAGCGGACGATGGTGCAGGCGGAGTTGGTGCGCGGAGGCACTAAGCGTTTTAGTGCGACAGGCTTGAACGACATTGTTATCAGTGCAAAAACAGCTGCCCGTACAATTTTTTTTGATGTTGTCTACGACAATGTACCACTCGGACAGTTAAAGGCTGACGGCATTATTGTTTCGACGGCAACCGGTAGCACGGCTTATTCTGCAAGTGCGGGCGGTCCAATTATTGACCCCAATCTTGATGCGCTTGTGCTTACACAGATGAATGCATTTTCGCTTTCAAGCCGTCCTGTTGTGTTGAGTACAGACGGTGAGCTTTTAATAAAAATACTGCCCTCGCGCACGGCTGACGTTATTATCACCGTGGATGGTCAGATTCCAGTGGATTTGCATGTTGACGACTGCATAAAGATTTGTCGTACAAAAGAAAAAGCGCTGCTTGTCGGCTGTTCACAAGAAAAATTTTATAATGCGCTCCGTTCAAAACTAAATTGGTCAGGAGTCCCTCATGCTTGAAGACCTTTCCATAAAAGATTTTGCGCTCATTGACAGCGTAAGCATAGAATGTAATAAGGGGTTTACCGTCCTTTCTGGTGAAACAGGCGCCGGAAAATCGCTTTTGATAGGTGCGCTTTCGTTTTTGCTTGGCGGAAAAAGCGGCGTAGAGCACATTCGCACGGGTGCCCATGAGGCGCAGGTAAGCGGTACGTTTTACCTTGAGCCAGACGGAACTGGCGAATGTGATGCAGAGAGTGAAGCGCACACCGCCCGCGAGTGGCTCAATCAGCATGGAATTGAGCTTGAAAATGACCGTATTTTGCTACGCCGCTACGTGCGAGAAAATGGCAAAACGGGCGCCTGGATTGGAACAACTGCTGTTACCCGTGCCGACCTTGCTGCGTTTAGCGCCTTTCTTGTTGATATACACGGTCAGCACGAGCATCAGTCGCTTATGCGCGTTTCTGAGCACCGTCGCTTTTTAGATGCCTATGCTGGCATTACCGAGCGCGTTGCTGCCTTTACCGCCTTGTACGCCGCTCTTGTTGAAAAGCGAAAGCGCCTTGCAGAGCTACAGGCAAATGACGCCGACCGCGCGCAGAAAATAGAGCTGTTATCGTTTGCCGTGCATGAGATAGCAGACGCAAAGCTCAAGCCTGCTGAGGATACCGAGCTTGAAGAAGAGGAGCTGCGTCTTTCGAGCTATGAAAAGCTTTTTTCTGATATCGAAGCCATTAACAGCGCGTTAAGCGGTGGCGACGGTGGAGAAAGCATCGTCGTAAGCCTTAAGCGCCTTAGAAGCAGCGCGCAGCATGCCTCCTCAATGGACGCAAAGGCGCTTTCGTCGCTTGAGCAGCGCTTAGATAGCGCCTTTTACGAGCTTTCTGACATCGCTGACGAGTATGCGCGGTATGCGCAGGCTCTTGTGTTTGACCCCGCGCGCTTAGCGCAGGTGCAAGAGCGGCAGACACTCATCTACAATCTTAAAAAGAAATATGCCTCTTCTGTCGCTTCACCGCTTGAAGAGGTTTTGCAGTATGCAGCGCAGGCACAGGCGCAGCTTGACATGCTTGAAGGCGGCGCACAGGGAAAAGAGGCGCTCGCTTCTGAAATTGCAGACCTAGAAAAAAAAGTGTATGCAGAAGCAAAGGCACTTTCTGCGCTTCGTGCTGCGGCTGCAGAAAAAATGGCGCAGGCTGTCGTCTCAGTGCTTGCTAAGCTTGGTATGCCGCATACACGTTTTTCTGTTTCGCTTACCGCAAAGCCGAATGCTGCTAACCAGACAGGTTCTGCAACTCAGCTTTGCGGCCCTTATGGCATTGATAACATTGAGTTTTTGCTGTCGGCAAATCCTGGCTCTCCCCTCCAGCCACTTGCAAAAATTGCTTCCGGCGGTGAGCTTAGCCGCGTTATGCTTGCACTCAAAACCATTTTTGCGGCAAACGATCCCGTGCACACGCTCGTATTTGACGAAATCGATACGGGAATTGGCGGTGAAATTGCCGTTTCTATCGGAAGTCACCTGCAGGCGCTTGCCCAAAATAAACAAGTTTTATGTATCACGCATCTAGCGAGTATTGCTGTTTATGCCGATAATCAAATTAAGATTGCAAAAGGCGTTTCTGGCGGAATGACAAGCACGCAGGTGTTCCCCATTGTAGGCGAGGCTCGCGTTGAAGAGATTGCGCGTATGCTTTCAGGAGACCCCGCATCGCTTGAGTCGATTGGGCATGCTCGCGCCATGTTGCAAAAATACTGCGCTCAAAAGGCGTAGGGGAGTGATAAAATGGCAAAAGTAAGCGATGTTGCCCGACACGATTTTCAAGAGCGAAGTGAGCCGTACCAACAGAAGATTAATGAAGCGCTCAAGCAGGAAAATCAGATTATAGCCACAATTGGAAGCGACAATGCGGCAAACGCTTACAAAAAGGTAAAACTGTGTGAGCTTATGATTTATGTTGCGACAACCTACATCGCATTGAATAATCTTTCTGTAGAGCTTTTAGATGTAAAAAATAACGACATGCTCAATGACGCACGAAAAATCTTATACAAGGCAATTATTTACCTTGAAGAAGTGGTAACGCCCGCAATTGACGTGCAGTATTCAGAAATTGAAGACAAGGTAGCGCATCTTGCGAAAATGTCATTTAATGAGCGCTACCTGTTAGTGCGTAAGCTGGGGCTTGCAATTCGCTTGCTGATTGATGCCTATGGCGACAACACGAAATGGCGATGGGCATTTGTTGAATTAAACGGTCGCTTTGTTACGGTCGCTAAAAACATTATGGACTGGAAGAAAACGTGCAAGGACTATTTAGACACGCAGTCAGCCGACTACGACAACACTGTCTACTATGTGCGCCGCATAAAAAAGCTTTTGGAGCAGTCGGGAAATCAGTATCGCGACCGCTATGAGCTTTCGACGCACCGCTTAGATGATATCCGCATTGCCATTAACTACGTCATTGCAGAACGCAGAATTTGCCTGTTGACAGGCGAAAAGGATGTTGCCGAAGAGCTGAAGACAAAGGCGCAGGTCTGGAACGAAAAAATGAATCACGATAAGAAAAAAGGCATTGCAAAGTAGGGTAGTGCATACAGAATGATAGACAGTCGGCTTATTTACAAGATTTTTGAAGGATTTTCTATACAGCGCTGGAACGATTTGATTCGCCCGTTTGAGCTTGTCGAGATGGATAAGGCTGCAGAAAAGATGGTTGCAGCTTACATTATCGGTAAGTACGAGGAGGCGCAGGGGCATTCGATTGACTGGGAGTGGATTATGTACGCTTCGCTCTTTGATTTGCTGCGTAAAATTGCCCTCTGCGACATAAAGAGCCCCGTGCAGCGCATGATTCGCGAGCAGTATCCGCAAGAGTACATTCGCTTAAATGAATGGGTGCTTGAGCAGTACCGCGATTTAATCCATGACGAAGACCTGTTTTCGCGCTTCACTATCTACATTGGTCAGACTGCCGGCTCTATTCGCTTTGCAAAAGAAAGTGAGTTAGCTTCGCGTGTATTACGGGCAGCGCATAAATTTTCTTCGCTCCGTGAATTAGAAATGGTAGCGCCCGTAAACGAAGAGGAGCGCCTAACAAAAATCAGAAAAGAGCTTAACGAAGACATTCAGCCGTATCTTGATTTGCGCGGTATGCAGCTTTTAGTCACACGACAGCGCCCGTTCGATTTTATTATGATGATTGAGCAGCTGCGGTTTCAGACGCGCTGGAATCAGACTCCCCGTGTGCCACATACAAGCGTTTTGGGACACTGCTTTTTTGTCGCCTGCTTAACGCTGCTTTTAATGCGTGACACGGGAGTAAAGCTGTGTCCAAAACGCCTCTTTAACGACTTTTTTAGTGCACTTTTTCATGACTTGCCCGAAGCAGTCACCCGAGACATTATTTCGCCGGTAAAGCAGGCAACCGATGAGCTTCCGGGCGTTGTAAAGCATATTGAAGATGAAATCGTGCGCAGAGAGCTTGTGCCGCTTATGGATAGCTCCTATAGCGATGAGCTCATGTATTTTACAAGCGATGAGTTTAAAAATCGTGTTGTCGTCTATTCTGATGAAAGCGACGAAGAGCTTATCGAAACGGTAGACTGGCACACGATGAATAAGCTGTATAATGCTGACAAATTTTTGCCGGTAGACGGACGCACGGTTCGGCTTGCAGATCATATTGCAGCCTTTATCGAAGCTGACAGCTCTATAAAATACGGCATTACAAGCACGCACCTGCGTGGCGGTAAGGAAAATATCTTAAAGGCGTATCCTGAAGACACTGAAATTAACGGCATAGCAATCGGAAAGCTCCTGCGAGCACTGAGCTCTAGCTAGCGTAAAAAAGCCGGAAATCGAGGAACGAGAATCTTTTGAAAATAGCTAATACATTTCTCTTGCAGTGCCGAAAATAGCAGAGATATGAAGAGCTATTTTTTTACTTGTATAAAAAGAATTTCGCTTGTGGCAGCAGGTGCGTATATGCTAGCAGCTGCGTTTGCTGATACAACGCACGTTGTTCAAAAGGGTGAAACGCTGTATTCCTTAAGCCGCCAGTATAAGACAACCGTTCAAGAAATCTGCCGCGTGAATAATATTGCAGATGGCTCTTCAGTGCAGGCGGGGCAAAAAATCGTAATTCCTGGAGCTGCGAATGCAGAAAAAACAGCTACGCCTGCGAAAACTACAGCTTCTACAAGCAGTCCTGCTGCAAGTACAGCTGTAAGCAAGGCTACGAGCACACAAAAAAGCGGACAGACAAAAACACATGTTGTACAAAAAGGCGAAACCTGGTATGGCATTTCGCGCACTTACGGCATTGCGGTCGCAGATTTGCAGGCGGCAAACAAGGCTGACAGCTCAAGCGTCTTAAAAGCAGGCGAAAAGCTTACTATTCCACTTGACTCATCGATTGCGTCTGCGGTTGCAAAGGCTGCGGGGAGCGTAGGTTCGCCCGCTGCAAGCAGTGCAGGTACAAAAAATGCGACTAGTGCAAAGGTTGATACGCCCGACTTAAAGGTTGCTGACCCCCGTACCTATTCAAGCAAAAAGGGAGATGCATCACTTGTCTGGCCAGTAAAAACACCGAGCGTTACGTATGTGAACGGCAAAGTAAGTGGCGTAAATCTTTCTGCACAGAAAAATGAAACCGTTTCTGCAATTCGTGAGGGTACGGTTATGTTCAGCGGCTTGTATCGCGGCTTTGGAAATGTTGTCTTCGTGCAAAGTAAAACAGGACATATTTATGCGTACACGGGACTTGGTAGCGTCCGCGTGAATAAAGGTGAGTATGTAACCTATGGTCAGCAGCTTGGAACGGCTGGCTTAGATGCAATTACCGAAAAGCCACAGGTGTCGCTGATGGTTTTCCAAAATGGACTTCCGATAGACCCTGCAAAGGCTCCGCGCGGGTAGTGCATTTGTCTGTGAACGCTGAAAACAGCAGAGGATATTTCCACATAGGGCAACCGCAGTATACAATTTTTTACTTCAAAAATGACTACCAGTCGCAGCCTCGTCTTTGAAAAACCGTAGGCTCGCCTGCTTCAGGCTGATTGTGCCTGTAATTATGTACGGTTGCCGCTAGAGCGGCAGCACAATCAGGCTGTTTTTCCAAATCTGATCCGCTCCTTCCCGTCATTTTTACCTGCAATTTCTATAATGCGTTTGCCTTGTATTTCCACACGCTCTCTATTGACGCACCTCCGCAAAAAAAGATACAATCGCCGTACACCCCTTGAGGCTGCGTATGCGGCTTCCATTTGTCCATAAGGAGATATGACTTATGAGAAAGTATGAGCTTATGACTATCTATCCAGTAGAAGATGATAAGTCTAAGGCAGGACTTGAAGCAGTTCGCTCAGTTCTGACACAGTTTGGCGCCACAATCGAAAAAGAAGAATCTTACGGCGACCGTGACCTTACCTATGAAGTAAAAAAGCAGAAGCGCGGACGCTTTTTGCTTTTGATTGTTAATGCAAATCCAGCAAAATTGGTTGACATTGACCGCCAGTTCAAATTGACAGACAATCTCTTAAAGTATCTGTTTGTAAAACTGGAAGACGAAAAATCAAACTAAATAGCATAAATCAGCCTTAGGCGCTAGTATAAAAGGAGCTCTGTATGACAGATATCAATCACGTTGTTATTGTCGGACGTTTAACCCGAGACTTAGGCACTGATGAGCGTTCATTTGCTTATCTTCCGAGCGGGCAGGCGCGCGCAAATGTGAGCATTGCTGTCAACCGAAGCCGAAAACAGGGCGACCAGTGGGTTGATGAAGCGAATTTTTTTGATGTTACGATTTGGGGTAAAACCGCAGAAAACCTCAAGCCCTATTTGACAAAAGGCAAGCAGATTGCCGTAGACGGTTACTTAAAGCAGGATCGTTGGGAAAAGGACGGACAGAAGCAAAGCAGAGTAAGCATTGTTGCTAATAACGTGCAGTTGCTTGGCGGAAGATCGGATGGCGGACAGCAGTCCGGGGGGTATACACCGAGATTTACGCAAGGCTCCGCTCCTCAGCAGAATATGGGTATGGCAGCTGACTCTGGCTACGATATGGGACAGAGTTATGGCGGTTCAGACGGCGGATTCCCAGAGGACATTCCGTTCTAACAGCAACGGAAACTCACACTTTATTTTAGGAGACGTTTATGTCAGACGAAGTTACAACAAACGAAGTTGAACAGAATACAGCGGCAGAAGTTGAGACCAAAGGCGCAGCTGAAGGTCGCGAGAACGAAGGTCGCGAAGGTCGTGCAAAAGGAAAGACATTCTTCCGCAAGAAGGTATGCCGCTTCTGCGCAAACAAAGCAAAGATTGACTATAAGGATGCAGACGGGCTACGCCGCTTCACTACCGAGC
The DNA here is from genome assembly GCA_937891125.1 of uncultured Treponema sp. Taxonomy (GTDB): domain Bacteria; phylum Spirochaetota; class Spirochaetia; order Treponematales; family Treponemataceae; genus Treponema_D. The sequence goes on from CALAEZ010000321.1 coordinate 18,001, forward strand.
GCGGTAAGATTCTTCCACGCCGCATCACGGGTACATGCGCAAAGCATCAGCGTGAGCTTGCACTTGCAATTAAGCGTGCACGCGCAATCTGTCTGTTGCCGTTCGTAGCAGACTAATCTTTTTTTTCTGGCGCGATCCAACTCCTGGTGACGCAGGCCAGTAATCTTTTTTAAGAGGAGCTCGTATATGAAAATTATTCTGAATCAGGATGTAAAGCATCTTGGAGAAATGGGCGACGTAAAGAACGTTGCAAATGGCTATGCCCGTAACTATCTGTTCCCGCATATGTATGCCGTGCCTTACAATCCTGAAACAGTTGCTTACTTTGAAGGTAAAAAGGCAGAAATCGAAGCACGCAAGGAAAAGAAAAGAGCAGACAGCCGCACCCTTAAGGAAAAGCTGGAAGCACTTACTGTTGAGCTTGTTATGCCAGCAGGAAGCAACGGAAAACTCTATGGTGCCGTTACAAATCAGACTGTTGCAGACTTCTATGCAAAGAACGGTTACGAAGTTGAACGCAAGCGCATTGAGGTTCCCGGCTCAACAATTAAGCAGGTTGGAAACTATGCAATTAAGGTTCACCTGTACGAGGCAACACTGGCAGAAGCAAAACTGGTCGTAAAGGCTCAGGAAGAAGCTTCTACAGAAAAGGCCGCTCCCAAGGCAAAGAAAGAAGCCTCTGAAGAAAAGGCAGAAAAGTCCGAGTAATCGGAATCCGCCTAAAAGAAAAATTCCCTCTTTGAGCAGGTTAAATCTTACTCAAAGGGGGTTTCCTGTTTTAAAGAAACATGCTGTGCAAAAACTGTTGTTTTTTTGTGCAATAGCGGTGGAGAATTCCTTATGGAACTTAAAGACAAAATCCCGCCCCACAATCTTGAGGCGGAACAGGCTACCCTTGGAGCAATAATGCTTGACTGGTCGGCAATAGACCGAGTTGGCAGCCTTCTGCATTCCGACAGCTTCTACAGCCATCAGAATCAGGTTATTTACGATGCCATGCTTTCCCTTGCCAACGCTCGCAACATTCACGGAGATGTCCTTACAATTATAGAGGAACTTACCAGGACCGGCAAATTGGAAGAGGCTGGCGGTGCTTCCTATATTTCTTCCCTTACTGATGTGGTTCCCACGGCGGCAAATGTGGAGCATTATGTTAGCATAGTAAAGGACAATGCATCCCGTCGTAGCCTAATAAAACTTTCTTCCGAAGTTAAGGCCATGAGTTTTGACCAGTCCCACGAATGCAGGGAAATTCTTGAAGAAGTGGAGCAGAAAATCTTTCGGCTTACGGATCAGGATCAGACTACCGAAACAAAAAAAATGCAGGATGTCATAACCGACACCATAAAAATAATTGATGACCGCTACAAGAAAAAGGGTGACTATACGGGAATACCTTCTGGCTTTGACGACTTGGACAACATGACCAGCGGTTTTCAAAACGGAGAAATGATAATTGTTGGTGCCCGCCCGTCTATGGGTAAGACGGCTCTTGCACTTTCCATGATGCAGAATATAGCAATCAGAAAGGAAATTCCCTGCGGATTTTTTAGCCTTGAAATGTCGGCTGTTCAAATAGGTCAGCGTCTTCTTTCTCAGGTTTCTGGGGTCCATGCAAACAAACTTAGGAACGGACTTATTAAACAGAGTGACTTTCAAAGTTTGCAGGTTGCGGCAGGACAGTGCTATAATGCGCCCCTTTACATTTGCGACACGCCCAACATGAGCCTAATTGATGTTCGTGCTCAGGCAAGAAGAATGAAGGCAAACAACGATGTAAAAATTATCTTCATAGACTATATTGGCCTTATCGGTTCTGAACACGAGGATGCCCCTGTATACGAGCAGCAGGCGGCAATTTCAAAGTCCCTTAAGAGCCTTGCCCGAGAGCTTAACATACCTATCGTGGTGCTATGTCAGGTAAGCCGTGATGCGGAAGGCAACGAGCCAACCCTTGCAAACCTTCGCGGTTCTGGTTCAATAGAGCAGGACGCCGACATGGTCATGTTCATTCACGGAGAACGCCGCCCCAAGGGAGAAGACGAAAACCCCATAAGGGACAGAAAACTGATTGTTGCAAAACAGCGTAACGGTCCTATTGGAGATGTGGATCTTATCTACATTGCTCCCTGTACAAGATTTGAAAGCAAGTCTAGGGATAAGTCTTAAAAAAAAGAAAGGCCGCCCTCTGCAGATTGAAGTCTAGTTCAAAATGCAAAGGACAGCCTTTTTTATGCAGTGAGCCTTCTATGGCCTTACTCTGTAACCTGAGTTAGGTCTGAAGCCTTAAGCAGTAAAGGTCTTCCGTTTGGTGCAGTTACTACAAGACCTTTTGCTGTAACCGTAATAGGTGTTTCGGGTGCAACCGGTACGGGACTCTTTTGCTGCAACTTGAGCTTTGCGTCGTACTTTGCAACCACATAAGATTCTCCGTCTCTAATGACGCAATAGTAGTCCGAGCCGTTTTGTACAAGCACAGAATTGTCGGCAAGAACTTCATTGCTTTCAGCCTGAATTTCCATGTTTTCGCTGTCAAGAAGGCAGAGCTTTACTTCTCCGTTTCCAGAGTTTGTTCCGCAGACAGCCATGTAGGCAGGTGAAGAAACGCTCTTTCCTGTAGAGTCGGTTATGGAAACGCTACCTGCAGAAAGTATGGTCTTACCCCTTATTACTGTAACAGGAGAGCCTTTTACAAGAGTTCCTCTGTTGCCGTCAATTTTAACCATCTGGCTGTAGGTTCCGCTGGTACTGGTAAGTCCTATTACAGTGCTTACCTCTTCTGCCTGAGAACTTTGAGCTGTCTTTTCAATAACTTCCTTCTGGTCCTGGGCTATTCCTTCCCTGTCTTCCTGAGCCTCTTCGTTTTTCTGGTCAGCCTTTTCCTGAGCTTCGTCAGCTTCCTTCTGAGCCTCGTCTGCTTCCTTCTGAGCCTCGTCTGCCTTTTCTTTTGCTTGGTCAGCTTCCTGCTGGGCTTCGTCTGCCTTCTTCTGGGCGTCTTCAGCTTCTTTTTGCTTCTTTTCGTCATCAGGTGAGCTTTCTGCGTCCTTTTTCTTTTCGTCAGCGGCTTTCTGTGCGTCATCGGCTTTTTTCTGTGCATCGTCAGAAGTCTTCTTTGCATCGTCGGCTTTCTTCTGTGCGTCATCAGCCTTTTTCTGTGCGTCTTCCGCTTTCTTTTCTGCTTCTTCGGCTTCCCTTTCCTTAAGGTCTACCATTTCCTTGCGGTCGTCTATGCCACGGTCGTCATCTTCGCGCATGGAATCAATTACTTCTTTGTCTGTTATTGTCGTGGTGTCTACTGTGGAAAGGCCTCCGTTCAGGTCGCTTAAGGGAATAACAATCTGAGACTTTCCCGGCCATTCATTCCACTTTGTAGAAAGTCCACATTTGTCGGCGGTAAGGTTCTGTACAACCACATCCTTGTAGCGGTCCTTAAACACATCCATTCTTCCGCGGTAGACTGCATTGTAGATTGTTACGAATGTTGCTATGGTGGAGGCGTCTTTTGCTGAATATCCGTATGCAGAAGTAAGATAGGAGGCTATTATGCGGCGCAGGTTTGTAATGTGGTCTACACTTGCGTTTTCGCTAAGAACAAGAATGTCGGCATCTAACTTTTGGGCAGTAGATGTGTCAACTGCATGGATAATCGAATACTTTCCGTTTAGGTTGAAAGTCCCCTGAGTGGTTACGGAACGGGAAACGGAAGAACCTAGTCCCTTTCCAATTGCCTCTATTGATTCTATTGAGTCTATGGTCTTGTGCGGACCTGTATAGTTTTCAAACTGAATAACTTCATTGCCTACACTTTGAATTTCCGGCTGATTAACTTCAAGGGCAAGTACTGGTGCGGCAAGCGTTAGGGCCAGGACTGCAAGAATGCTCAGTTTTTTCATGATTCCTCCAACAAAAATCTATGGTGTAAATTATAAACCTATATTGACATTTCGGCAAGGCGTTTCAAAGTTTGCGTGGCGTAGTCCCGGATTTTCCTGTCGTAGGAGGGGTAGAGCAGTATGGAAAGCATTTCCTGTCCCTGCCTAAAGTATGCGGGTCTTCCCATGTAGCGACATATGGAAAGTGTTGCGTCGCATATTTCCTTAAGAAGGAGTGCTGAACGGGAATCTGTGTTTTCTCTTAGGATTAGGGCCAAACTCTTTAGCATGGACTCGTCTGGGTCAAAGGCGCAGTTTTTTGCTGCCCTAACAAGACAGAGCCTTAGTTCATTGTCTTTAACTTCTGTTAGTAGACGGGAAAGTGTCTTTTGAAAAAGTGCTGTTCCTGTAAGGGATGCTGCCGTAAGGATGCTCTCGCAGTAGGCCGGGTGAGTCAAAAGCCATGGAGCCTCCCTTCCAGACCGTCCCTGATTGGAAGCTGTCCAGACTGAATCAATTTCTGAAAGTTCTGTCGCAATGTATGAAAGTATTTCCGCCTCTAGTGCACCGTAGGAACCTTTTTCCAAGACCTTAACAATTTCTTCTGGATTTTTTTCTCTGTAGGAAAGCAGAGAAACTGGCCTGTAAAAGTCGGAGTAGGGTTTTGCTTCTGGAGCGGAATAAGAGCGTTCCTTTGCCGAAACAGACTGCTTCATCCGGTAACTGGAAACTGACCAGTCGCTTTTGCAGAGAGCAAGATATCCTTCGTCAGTGGCAAAAACTTTCTGAACCTGTTTTTCTCCTGAATAGTCAGCTTTGTAGACCAACTTTCCTAGACTATCTGTGCAGACAGCTTTTTCTTGGTCGGCAAGTACAAGACCGTAGGAGGTGTATGATGCATAAATTAGTTTTTGTGCTTCAACTTCTGTGGAATAATAGGAAACAGGGTCTCCGCTTTTTTCGCTTATGACTGTTACCCTAGAAGAGCCTGATGCCGCAGATGTTACAAAGGTGGTTTTACCGTCTCCTGTGCAGAGACATTTTGCAATGGTGCCAGTTAAAAGGGGTTTCCTCCATTCAGAGTTTAAACTTCCGCCTTTTGAAGAGCAGAGTCCCACACTTCCGTCAGAAAAAACAAGAAGGACACCCTCACCGCAGGAGTAGGCGTTCTGAACTATGCCCGAAAAAGTAACTTCAAGAAGCTGTTCTCCAAAAGGGGAAATCTGTTGGGCAACGGTAGAGCCATTGTCTTTTTTTGTAAGGAAAGAAAGCAGAGAACCGTCGTTCAGCTGTACTAGAGGAATGGAGGCGTCCTGTTCCGTTAGGGTAAGGCGCCACTTTTGTATGCCATTAAGCCCCCAGCAGGCTACACCGTTCCTACTTCTTGCAAAAACTCGCCCGTCAAATCCAAACTGGGGCGCTTCAAGAACTGCAGAACCTGCATCAGCCTTCCATAGGGAAAGCCCAGTGGGACTTAAAAGCTGGACTGTGGAAGTTCCTGTTACCACGCAGAGCATGTCTTTCGGCCCCGCAGAAAAGTAGGTCTTGGCCACGGCAACCTCGGCAAGATGCTCCTTGAAGAGGATACCGAGTGCTTCGCATTCCTCGCAGGTCACGAGTCCTTCGCAGCTGCAGAGGGTGCCATCGGTATCGCCGAGAAGGCCAACAAGGTTCGTCAGAAGCCCCTCAGAGTTATCCTTAACGGTCTCGGTAAGGACGCAGCTCAGATCATCTCCAGGATCAACGGTTTCACATTCGTAGAGACAAAGTACGATCCCTACACGAACACCGTCGAGGAAGTATCCAGAAAGTGCTACTCCAAGGATCCCGAATCCCCCAGAGCAAAGGTCAAC
>CALAEZ010000322.1 GCA_937891125.1 uncultured Treponema sp.
CAATGAGCCTCAACATCGATGGTGGGGATGTGAGATTTCATTTTCTCCAGCACTAGATGAGGCATTTAAAGTTGCTAACAACAAGCAATATGTTGAACTAAAAAAGACACAGGAAAAAGAGTTTCAAGAAGATGATGAACTTCCGTCAGTTTGGGAACAGCTAAATAAAATTATAAAACCTACTATAGATGATATGTACAAACAAAATGAAAATATAAGGGAAAGAATGAGATCTTCATCTATGGCAGAAAATGTTTTTTCATCAGCTTCGGAAGATACTATTGATAGCGTAGAAGAAAATAATACAGAAGATTCTATCTCTGAAAATATCAAGAACAATTCAGATCCTGCAGAATTGGTAGAAAAAACAAAGGGTGTGCTTGAAGAAAATAACGTCATTGAAAATCCTACTGATGAAGATGCAAAACAGTGGCTAAAAATGAAACTTAAGTTCATTTATAAAGCACAAATTGGGCAATCAAATTTTTTCAGTATGGATTTTTCTCTGGGAAATGTTACCGTTTACATAAACACGAACCACGAGTTTTATAAGTCCTATCTGAGCAAAGTTGTTTCTGACGCAAGCTTTAAAACCGCTTTTGAGCTTTTACTTGCCTCGTATGCAAAATCTGTTGATGATTTAAGACATCAACAGAAAGAAAATGATAGGCTTCATAGCAAATGGCAATCTAAGTTGCTTGATTATATTGACCGTTTGCAAAATCCTATTACGGAGTAAAAAATGTCCCTTTTATGCTCTGATGAAATCTTGAATGCAATTTACTCTGAACTCCAATCCGCGCAGAACTCCGTGCGGATTGCAAGTGCATATTGTAAAAAAAATGCTTTTGAAAAACTTGATTCTCATATCAGCAATTCTGTTTCAAAAAAGCAGCTTTTGTTGAGGTTCCGCCTGGCAGACATTCTGCACGGAAGCACAGATTTTGAAGTCCTTGATTACTGCGCTCAAAACAAATGGCAAGTTTTTATCCGCTTTGATTTGCACGCAAAGACTTACATCATCGACAATAAAAGAGGAATTGTCGGAAGTGCGAATATGACATCTTCTGGGCTGAACCTGAATGAAATTGGGAATTATGAGATGGCGACAATTGTTCCGCTTGAAAACAGCGACATCGCAAAGATAGACAGGCTTTTTGGCGAAGCTGTCTTAGTGACTCCTGCAATTTTTGAAAAGATGAAAGCTGAATTGGCAAATTTAAAAGCAGATACCCAAAATGGAGAAAAGAAATCTTGGTCAGCAGAACTTTTGAATTTGTTTGCTCCAAAAGTTACAACGCTGTTTTCTCATGAATTGCCAGAGACAAAAGAACTTCCGTCTCAAAAAGGGGAACATATTCAGTTTTTGGATTTCATGTTCAATGGGGATTTCTCAGAGCTAAAAGAAAAATTCAGATGGAGCAATGCCTATCTGTGGCTTTTGCAGGTTCTCAAAAAGAATGACTGCTGTATGTACTTCGGAGCACTTTCCGCTGAACTTCACAGTGCACTTATTTCAGACCCAAAGCTGTACAGAAAAGATGTGAAAATATGGCTTTCGAACTTACTTAATTGGGTAGAAAAATTGAAAATGCCAGAAATTAAAATCGATGTTCCAAAACATTCTCAAAGAATACAACTCGCATTTTACAACCCAAGCACCTGAGTTTTTTGAGCCTTTGCGTTCATTCAGAGGAACATTTTGTAAAGCTTTCTCATGCTTCTTCATCAATTTAAGATAGCGGAAGAAACAACGCAGCGCACGTACCCCATGCATGGTCTGTACGGACGCGCGCATAGGGTAGGCACGCGCATGTTATGCTTCAAACTGGTCGATTTCGTCGCCGATTGTTTTAACAGCGCCGCGCATTTTTGCCGACAGGTCGGAAAGCCGCTTTCCCGTGCGTCCGATTTCTTCCGCTCCGTCTGACATTTCCGTTACGCTGTCTTTGATAACACCTGTTGACGCCTGCAGGTTGTGAATCTCTTCAAGAATAAGACGGTTTCCTTCTGCCATTTCGTGGCTTGCCGTGCGTACTTCGCTCGTGCTGTCATTCATCACTGTAAGCGAGTCTACAATCTGCTGGCTTCCTACCTGCTGCTCTTCCATTGCAGCCTTAATCTGGCGCACGAGCTGGTCGGTGTCCTGAATGCGCTGGCTGACATCCTTAAAGCTTTGTCCGCTAATCTTAGATGAGGTGACGACATTCTGAATGGTGTCGCGAATTTTTCCAAGCTCTGCGGTAATCTTCTTTGACTGTGCGGCGCTTGTTTCTGAAAGCTTACGGATTTCGTCTGCAACCACGCTAAAGCCCTTTCCTGCTTCTCCTGCATGCGCCGCCTCGATTGCTGCGTTCATGGCAAGCAGATTGGTCTGGCTTGCAACGTTTTCAATCGCCTTGTTTGCGTCCTGCAGCGTGCGCGACTGCTCTGCGACAATGGCAATCTGGTCTTCTACCGTTTTTTGCTGCTCAACGCCTATTTCTGCATTTTGTGCAAGCTGCTCAAAGGTGTCTGCCATGCGTTCTACCGAATTGTTGACCGAAGAAATGTTTCCAATCATCTCTTCTACAGCGCTGCTTGCCTGCGTAACGCCTTGTGACTGATTTTCTATCATGTGCTCAAGGCTGTTAATGTTCTCTGCAATCTCGGCGACGGCGGCGCTCGTTTGCGAAACGGCGTTTGCCTGTCCGCTCATCTGGTCGCCGACGCTCGTGATGTTTACCAAAATCTGCTCAATCGAAGCTGAAACGTCTTGTACGCCTGACTGCAGGTCGTTTTCTACGCTCGTAAGATCTGCTCGTGAGCTTTTAATGCTCGAAACAATCGAGTGGAGCTTTCCGACAAACTTGTTAAAGCCGGCGACCAGGCTTCCGATTTCGTCATTTGTTGACACTTCTATGCGGCGGGTCAAGTCTGCGTCTCCAGAGGCAATGTGGTTTACGACGCTATCCACGGTGCGGATTGGCTTAATGATGGGGCGAGCGATGACGCTTGCGGCAATGAGCGAAAGCACTAGTACAACCGCTACCAGCACCAGCGTTATAAGAATACTGCGGTTGATTGCCGCATACAGCTCTGACTGTGGCGCAACAGAAACGAATACCCAGCTGGTTTCGTCTGAAACGCGCTTTGAAACGGCAACTAAGCCGCCCGCATTAAAAATCTGCGCCGTTTTTTGCGCTGCCGCACTCTTAAAGCCTGCGAGCACGCTGTAGTCCTTAAAAAAGTTTGCCTGTAAAAGCTTTTTTTCGTCGCTGTTTGTCAGGTAGTTCCCGTCTGCATCAAGCAGGAAGGAGGTGCCGCTTGCAGAAAGTTTTATGGGAGAAACAATGTCGGTAAGGTCTGAAAGCAGGATGTCGAGCGCAACAACGCCAGAAGCGCTTCCTGCAGTCTTTCCGTCAACACGGCGGGTAATGGTTGTTACTGGCGAGTGCGTTTCTGCGTCAATGTACGGCTCGGTAATCGTGGGAGTCGTGCTTACCATGCCTTTTGCATACCATTCGCGGCTCTGCTTGTCGTAGTCAGTGCCAGGATCCCAACCGTCGTTTGAGTACATAATGCCGCCTGCGTTCATCGGTACGGTGTCTGCAAAATAGAGCGCATAGAGTGAGCGGTCGCCGGTAATGGCAGCGTCAAAGGCGTTTTCTGCTTCTGTTTTTTCAATGCCGTGAGAAGAGACGAACACTGCCATGTCGTTTACGATGGTCGTCGGCTTAAGCAGAAATGAGCTAATGCTTGCACAGGCGCTGTTTGCCTGGGCGACCGCTTTTTCAGTCAAATCTGCCTTGAGAGAACGAACCTGTGCGGTGATGACCGGTACTGCAATGAGGGCACTTGCGAGAACAACGGTACCCACGTTAGAAAGTATAATCTTGTGTTTGATACTAAACATGCCTGCAGTATAGCACTGTTTACGGCTACCGTGTAGAGCGAGCAGCCGGCTTTGGTGCACGCGGTCGGTGGGGGCATGGTTGGTGCGCAGTTACGGGGAGCCGCGTGTCACGGTGCGACAGGCGCCACTGTATTCTTGCGGCAAGGTGTGCTATAGTCCTTCTATGGCAAGAAAAAAAACGAATGCTTCACCGCGACACACCCATACGGCTGACCGCGTCTGTACGGCGCTGACCGTCTGCATGGTTTTACTTATTGTGCTTGCAGCGGCGTATTATGCTTATACCAACAGCGCAGCATTAAAAGCACGCTTTGCGGCCGTTACGGCGCCAGAGTCGTTTTTAGCTGCGGCGCGGTCAGAATTAGAAGATACGGCTATAGAAGACTGTGCTGCAACCGATGAGCGAGTCGTGGGTGGCGCGCACGCAAATGGTGGCGCAGGTTTTTCAGCTGATGCTTCCGCTGTCTCTGCACCGGTGCCAGAGGAATCTGGCGGCGTGGTGCTTGTCACGCTGCCGGCAGGGCTTGAAGAGCCCGTGTGTGCTGCCCGCCAGGGAGATGCAGATCACGAAATCCGCCGCTTTAGCGACTATGCGCTTTGCTACCGCGAAAGCTACGAGCTTGCAGAATGGAGCGCCTACTGCTTAGAGCGCGCTGAGCTTACTAAGCAGGCTACGCGCAGCAATGATTTTCGTCCCGACCCGGTTATTTCTACCGGCAGCGCCGCGCTTGCTGACTACAAGGGAAGCGGCTATGACCGCGGACATTTGGCGCCCGCTGCTGATTTTGCCTACAGCCAGCAGGCAATGAGCGAAACTTTTTTTATGAGCAATATGACACCGCAGGCGCCTGCGTTTAATCGGGATATTTGGCAAAAGCTTGAATCTCAGGTTCGTGTGTGGGCGCAGAAGTACGGCAGGGCGTATGTGGCGACCGGCCCCGTCTTGTCATCGCCGGCAAGTGCGTACGAGACGATTGGCAAAAACGCTGTCGCCGTGCCGCGCGCATTTTATAAGGTGGTGCTTGTTCCGCTCTATGCCGATGCGGACGACAAGGCGACGCCAGAAACGGCAAGTGATGTTGCCTGCTTTGCCTTTATCATTCCGAATCAGAAATGCGAAGCGCCCTTTTACGACTACGCCGTCACGGTAGACGAGGTAGAAGCGCGCACGGGACTCGACTTTTTTTCGCTCCTCGACGACAGCATAGAAGAGCGCATAGAATCCGAGCTTGAATAGGGGGAGCAGTGCGCCTCCGCTTAGTGCCGCAGGCTCCTGCGCATTGCCGCCAGCTACAGTGCTGTCGGCTTTCGCTGCGCCCTGTGCTTACGCGCGGCTATCCACCGATTCTAACTCGATCGGCGCGGTAATGCCGAAGTCTTTGAGCAGGTAGCTGTCGCTCCAATTGTCGCCGGTGGTGCGGTAAGAATCGGGACCGAACCAGACATAGTTTGAGTGAGCGTTATGGAGCGTGCCGAATCCGTTAAAGCGGTTTCCGATGACGGTGAGTGTAAGCGTATGCGTACCGGCTTCCAAAGCGCCCAGCTGCAACCGGTGCGGCGCAAGGTAGATGCTGCCTTTTTCCGCGCCGTCTACCGCGACATGCACGATAGTCGCCGCAAGGTGCGGAATATGCACGCTGTAGCGACCGGCGGCAGAGAGCGTAAACGGCATCTCCAGCGTAACGGCGCCGGTGTAAAACGGCAGCCCCTGCGTAGTGAGCGAGCCGAGGTAGAGCGTCTTTCGCCGTGCGCTTACGCTTGCATGAGCGCCGGCAATCGTCACGTCAAAATCGCCGAGCAGGTAGAGATTTTCCAGATTCATTTTCTGATGAAAGCGGCAAGAGAGCGTAAGTACATTGGTGCCTTTTTTGAGCGGCAGAAGCGGCACGACGCGAATTGCCTCGTCAACATAATAGTCCGTCGCCGTCGTTTTTTGCGCCGCGGGCACCGCTTTCCCATTCAGCTGGATGCGATACAGCTCCGGTCGTTCTATGCCGAGCCGCACCGGTACTTCGCAGCTGCTTTCAAACTCGTATTGAAGCACAAGGTCATGCTCGCGCCCCCGTTCCATGGCATACGGCTGCTGCATATTGTCTTGCCGCGGCGGAAGCGAAAGCCGACTTCGGATGCAGTTGTCGAGCCGGAGAATTTCCATGCGTTCGGAAAGAGGCGCGCCGTCAAGCGCATAGCGGGCGTAGTCCAACAGCAGGACGTTCGGCTCGCTACAATCCCATGCGCTGATTGTTTCAAGGCGGCAAAGCGGAGTATAGCAGTCCTGCTCACCGGCGGCGGGCTTTGCCGCTGTAGCAGCAGGAATTGCCGCGTCGCCTGCGGTCGGCTCAAGTTTTACTAGCAGACTGTCTTCGGCATAGCAGTGCCAGTCAAAGCTGGTAGTGTTGGTGTCGTGCTGCACCTGCACCGCATAGATTTCGTCGCGCAGGGTGTCGAATACGATTGCGGTGTAGGTACCGCGCACGCGCACCGTGTAGCGTTCCAGATGTGAAATGCCGTCTTTCACCCGCCACGCATGACAGATAAACAGCCAGCGGGAACCGTCCGACGCATCGGTGCGGATTTGGTACAAAAGCGACGAAGCGCGCGCGCCGCTTTCGGCGCTGTAGACGGCAACATCGCGCACCGATTCCACCAGCGGAAGCAACGCCGAAAGCCGTTCCGGTACGCAGGCGCATTGTGAAGCAAATGTCGCGCAGTCGGCGGAGGGAAGCGCATCGACAAGCGCGGGCGGCTCCCCATAGAACACTACCGTGCCGCCACGTGCACGGAACGCTTTGAGCGCCGAAAGCGTCGTGCTCCGAATGGTACGCATGGCTGGCACAACGACGACACGGTAGGAAGCCGCGCCGACCGCAAATCGCGGGAATTCGTCGGTAGCTGCGGCGGCGGGGCGGGCGTTTTTGGCGGTGGCGCACAGTTCTGGAAGCAACGATTCGGCAACAAGGTCAAAATCGAGCAGCGCAGCAAGCAGTCCGTTCACAAAAGCGGTAAAGGCGCTGTCATATTCGCGGCGGGCGGCGGCAGTTTCCGCTTCGGCGCCGTTTATCAGCCAGCAGCTTTCTACCGGATGTATCACGCAGATAGACACATCGCGGCGACCGTGCTGTAGGCAGGCGGCAAGACGGCTAAAATGCTGCTCGATGAGCCGATAGTCTTTGTACCAGGGTGATTGCGAGAAAATGGACGCTGGCCAGTCGCGTTTTGCTTCGCCTTCAAGCGACATGTGCGCAAGGTGCGGCACGCGCACGGTAATACCAAGCGCCGCCTGCCAATCACCCTGTAGCTTGTAGGTCTTGAAGTCGCAGTTCCAGTGCGTGGCGCCGTACAACTCGCTTACGGCGCCGCGTTTATCGTACTGGGTGCTGACGCTTACCACCTGTTTTGCGGCAAGAAAAGAGCGGTCGTCTATCAGAACGTCGATGCCGGGAATGTCCATGCGGCGGTAGCAGCGCATACAGTCGCCCAGAAAATCGGTCTGCGCAATAAGCGTTTCCTCGCCGAGTACATGCCCCGTGCACACAATGCCGTTCTTATGGCACCAGTCGGCAATCCTATCCATATAGTTGCTTACAAAGCTTTCTGAAAGCGCGTCATAATACTGCCAGCGCCGCTGTGCGCCTTCGCTACCGGTGGTTTCCCACACAAAGTACGGAGCCGCGTCGAGCGCGTTCATGACATACTGCTTTTGGAAACGCTCTGCAAAATACGGCGAATACGGCACCGCAAAATCTTCATGCGTACCTGCGCTTTTTATGCGATACGCGCCTTGCAAACGCGGGTACATGCGTGGCTCATCGGTGAAGATGGCGCTTGCGCTTGTGCCAAACGCTGCGCCCAATGCCGTTTTGTAGCGTTCATGCGTGATTGCAAGAAAAGCGTCTGTCGCTACCGGACTAAGCGTGTCGATGTAGCTGTTTCCGTGGAACCATGGCTCTTTCGGAAGATGCGCGACATAGGCAAAGCGGACGCGCCGCGTCGTGTGCGGCTGCGCCGTGTGGGCGCTTGCGGCGGCACGGGAAAGCGCCTGCGCGATTTCTTCAGCGCCCGAAAGCCGTGTATGGCTCACGAGCGTCGTTCCCGAAAACTCAAGCTCATAGGCGGCGGCAAAGTAGCCAGCAGGAAGCGCACCCGCATCGGCACGAGCAGCATAGGTGTCCGCGTCCGCAACGTAGTCGGGAAGCAAAAAATCGCTTACAGAGCGGTAGTCGGCTCGCTGGGGATACGATTCGGTAAAGAGCAGAAACACGCCCATCGTGCGCCAGTTCTGCGTAACAAGCCCGTCGGCAGCGCCGGAAGGAAAGCGGTCGTCATCATACAGCCAGCAGCGCAAGCCTTTTTGTGCGCACGCATTCACCGCATACGTTACAAGCGACAAAAAACGCTCGCCGAGATACGGTATCGAAAGCCCCGTGCGCGGGTGAATACAGACGCCCGCAAAGCCCATGTTGGCAAACACGGCAAGCTGCTTGTCAATAAGCTTCTCGGTAACCTCGCAGTTCCAAGACCAAAACGGAATACTGTTTTTCTCCGCTGGCATCGCCATACGTTTCCTCACTATAGACGTAGATTAACAGAAACTATTGCATTCACAACACCGCCGTCGCTACAGCAGGGCAAATTGCTGGGAGTAAAGCTTGTAATACGCTCCCTGCTTTGCCATCAGCTCGTAGTGGGCGCCGCTTTCGATGATTTTGCCGTGGTCAACGTAGAAAATGCGGTCGCAGTTCTTAATCGTTGAAAGCCGGTGCGCAATGATAAAGCTTGTCCTGCCTTTTAAAAGCTTGTGTAAGCCTTGCTGCAGCAAAAGCTCGGTTTCGGTATCGATGGAGCTTGTCGCCTCATCTAAAATCAAAATACGCGGATTTGCAAGGAGCGCGCGCGCAAACGAAATGAGCTGGCGCTGACCGGCGCTTAATCGGGTGCCCCGCTCGTTGATCTCGGTCTGGTAGCCCTTTTCCATCTGCATGATAAAGTCATGGGCGCAGACGGTCTTTGCCGCGCGAATCACGTCGTCGTCGGTCGCTTCCATGTTGCCGTAGCGGATGTTTTCCATGACGGTGCCCTTAAAGATAAAGCTGTCCTGCATCATGACGCCCATCTGCGTGCGGAGCGAGCGGATGGTAACTGCCTGCACGTCACGTCCGTCGACTAAAATCTGTCCGTCTGTCGCATTGTAAAAGCGGCTAAGCAGATTGACGAGCGTTGATTTTCCCGCTCCCGTCGGGCCGACAATCGCTATCGAATCTCCTGGTTCTGCGGTAAACGACACGCCGTCAAGCGCCTTTGTGCCTTCTTCGTAGCAAAAGCTTACATTTTTATACTCAACCTTGCCGGTGACTGGCGGTAGCTCCACCGCTCCTGCCGCATCCTGTACGGTGACTGGCTCGTCTATTGTTTCAAAAATGCGCTCCATATACGAAAGTGAGGTAATCAGATTATTGATGAAGTCTGCAAGCGTGGTAATCGGCTGCCAGAAGCGACCGATATAGGCGGTAAATGCGATGAGCACGCCCACGGTCACCCCCGCTTCTCCAGCCTGCATCCAGCGCACGCCGAGCAGGAACACGGCGCACATGGTGACGACCGAAATAGTCTGCACAAATGGTCCCATTAAAAAGGCGACGCGCACCGCATGCAGCCAGGTGGTGCGGTAGGCGGCGGAAAGATTGTCGAAAATGCGCACGTTTTCTTCTTCCCGCACAAAGGACTGGGTGACGCGAATGCCGTTTATGCTTTCAGAAATGTAGGCGTTCAGGTTTGCCGCCTTATTGCTCTGTATGCGCCAGGCGCGTCGCTGCCGTTTTTTGAGCGCAAACACATACAGCGCAAAAACCGGCAGCCCAGCAAGCACCACCAGCGTAAGGCGCACGTTCAGCGCAAACATAAAGCCGATGATAAAAAAGAGCGTGCACAGGTCGGTAATCGTGTTGACCAGTCCGTTAGAAAGCACGTCAGACAGGCGGTTTACATAATTTACAATGCGCACTAGGATTTTTCCATGCGGGCGGCTGTCAAAATACGTAAAGGGAAGCGCCTGCACGTGTGTAAAAATGTCGCTGCGCAGGTCGTGGATGATTCCCTGACCGATTTTTGAGAGCACGCGGATTTTTACCTTGAGCGTTGAGGCGGTAAAAAGCGAGATTGCAAGCGTTGCCGCCGCCACGCGCACGATTGCGTAAAAGTCGCCCGCTGGAATGTAGCTGTCCAGTACGAGCTTTAGAAAGTAGGGGTAGAGCATGCCTAAGCCTGCGGTCACGAGCATGAGTAGCGTGATGAGCACCATTGCCGTTGCATGCGGGCGGACGTACCGCGCAAGGCGGCGCAGTTCGCCAAAGTTTGCGCCGATGTCTAAGTCTTCATCTACATCGTATTTGTTGCGTGCCATTTTATCTCCTTTCCCCTCCGCTCGGTGCGTTTTCGTGCGCTTTCGGTGCAAAGTCGCCGTACTGGTGGCGGAATACTGTCGCGTAGTAGCCGCACTGTGACACAAGCTCGTCGTGCGTGCCGCGCTCAATAATGCGGCCGTCCTGCATGACTAAAATCTGGTCGCAGTCTTTGACGCTTGAAATGCGGTAGGCAATGACAAAGAGCGTGCATTTTCCGCGGACGGCCTTGAGCGAGCGCTGGATGTGCGCTTCTGTTTCCATGTCGACGGCACTTGTGCTGTCGTCAAGCACGATGATGGCAGGATTTTTCAAAAGTGCACGGGCAAGCGAAATGCGCTGCTTCTGTCCGCCTGAAAGACCTACGCCGCGCTCGCCGATGATGGTGTCGTAGCCGTCGCTCATGGCGCGGATAAAGCCGTCTGCATCGGCAAGCTTTGCTGCCTGCTCAACGCGCTCAAACGGGCAGGTTGAATCTCCGTAGGCAATGTTTCCTTCAATCGTGTCACTGAACAAAAAGACGTCCTGCATGGAAAGCCCGATGCTATTTCGGAGTGTTGCAAGGTCAAGCGTGCGCACGTCGTGCCCGTCGACAGAAACGTTTCCGCCGCTGACATCGTAGAAGCGGCAGAGCAGATTCATAATGGTGGTTTTGCCGCTACCCGTGTTCCCGATAATGCCGACGCTCGTTCCTTTTGGCGCCGTAAAGCTTACATCGTGCAAAATTGCTTCCTCGCCTGCGCTGTAGCTGACGTTTTTGAACTCGACATCGCCTTGCAAGGCAGGCTTTAGCGCGTTTGCTGGCTGCTTTACGAGCGGCTCGGCGGAGTAGGTAGTAAAAATCTTGTTGATGGAAGAGCGGAAGCGCATGGCGTCGTTGATAAGCCAGCCAATCTGGCGCAAGGGGTCAGTCAGCATCCACAGAAAACCGTTTACGGTAACAAGCGAGCCGAGCGTCATCTGTTTCGTGATGACAAGGTAGCCGCCGTAGACCATCAGAATCACATTGATGACCGAGCTGAAAAACTCAAAAACCGGCACGTAACGCTGCCAGACCGTTGCCGCGCCAAGCTCACTCTGGCGGTAGGCTTCGTTTTCGCGGTTAAAACGTTCAATTTCAAACGGCTCCTTTGCGAAGGCGCGCACCACGCGGTTTGCCGCAATATTTTCCTGTACGTACGAGTTCAGGCTAGAAAAGCACTGCCGTATGCGGTCAAAGGCAGGCCCTACTGCCCGCATCTGGAGCACCACCACCAGCACGCTAAATGGGAGCACGCCGATAAAGAGCAGCGCAAGGCGCACGTTCACAAAGAAAATCATCACCAGCGCAATGGTCAGCACCAGCGCATTGCGAAACAGCTGCCAGATAACAAAGCTGACAAAGTGGCGCACGGCATCCATGTCGCCCGTTTGCCGTGACATAAGGTCGCCCGTGCGGTTGTTGTTGTAGAATGTAAAATCTTCTTTCAAAAGCTTTCGGTAGACGGCGTCGCGCATGTCGTACAGCACGCCCTGCGAGCAGTGTTCAAAAAGCATACGGGCGCCGTAAAAAATGCCCATGCGTACCAAAATGGTGACGATAAGCGCTACCAGGCAGGGCGCAAGCAGGTGGTAAGCGCCGCCTAAAATGACGCGGTCGACGATAAAGCCCTGTATTTTGGGGTTGATGACGGTCATGCTGGAGGTAATAAGCATGAGCAGCATTCCGAAGGCGAGCTTAAGCCGATGACGGCGCAAAAAAGTGTTGAACCAGGAAAATGGTGTGAGTGAGACTGTGGCAGACATACCGACAGCATAACAATGCTTGCAGGAAAATGCAATTGACTTTTGCAAGCCACTGTCGCAGATTCGTCTTTGCGAAACCGCGGTTGCCTTTACGCCCCGATTACGCCGTTTGTAGCGGCGACAATGCTGTCTATGTTCTGCATGATTGCGCGGGCGACCTTGGGCTTGTTCATCGTGTAGATGTGGATGCCGCGCACGCCGTTACTGATTAAGTCGATAATCTGGTCGGTTGCGTAGGCAATGCCCGCCTGCCACATCGCTTCGGGGCTGTCGCGGAATTTGTCGCACAGGGACAGCAGCTTTCGCGGAATGTAGGCGTTAGATAAGTCGACCATGCGGCTTACCTGACTTGCGTTGGTAATGGGCATGATGCCTGCTAAAACCGGAACGTGAATGCCGGCAGACTGCAGGCGGTATAAAAAGCTGTAGAGCATGTCGTTATCAAAAAACATCTGTGTGGTTAAAAAATCCACGCCTGCGTCTACCTTGTGCTTTAAGTTTTCTATGTCCATGTCGCGGTTTTTGCTTTCCGGGTGTCCTTCCGGGTAGCATGCGCCGCCCACACAAAAGCCCGCCTCTTTTAAAAGCGGCACCAGGTCGCTTGCGTGGGTCAGCCCGGAGGGAAATACGTTTTCGCCTTCAGCCATGTCGCGGGGCATGTCGCCTCGCAGGGCAAGCACGTTTTTAATGCCCAGCGTTTTATATGAAGCGATTGCTTCTTCTATCTGCCGGCGGCTCTGGCGCACGCAGGTAAGGTGAGCCAAAGACGCGGTCTCGTCCTGCTGGATGCTTGCGGCAATTTCTGCCGTGTTTCCCTGCGTCGTTCCGCCCGCTCCGCAGGTAATGCTGATAAAATCGGGGTGCAGACCGATAAGCTCGCGTGAAGCCTGCTTTACACTTTCCAGTCCGTCCTGCTTTTTAGGCGGAAAAATTTCAAACGAAACGGTCAGCTTTTTCTGCTGTAAGATTTGCGCAATGCTCATAGTCACACCCCATTTTTTAATGCCGCCCCGCCGGGGCGCGCACGGTTAGTTTTTGTAAAAATTAATCAGACAGCCTGCAAGAATAATCTTGCGCTCGTCATCGGTTAAATCGCCGACAGAAAGCTCAAAATCCTGTACGGTGCCGTCAGCTTTTACCGCGTAAGCAGTGACAGAAGGAAGCTTTTCTTTAATCATCTGCGCAACGTCCGGCACAAACACGTAGTCGCCGTTTGCAAACGGAAGATTTTTGTCGCCGTCCTTGTAGATAAACGGAAGCATGCCCCAGTTAATCAGATTTGAGCGGTAACGCTTGGTTGCGTATTCGTTTGCAATGTTTGCCCAGCCGCCAAGCACCTTCTGACAGCTTGCCGCCTGCTCGCGCGCGCTTCCGTCGCCCGGCTTTACCGCAAAAATCGTGCTGCCTAAGCCTGCCGCTTTTGCGCGTCCTGCAAACTCAGGCTTTGCCGCGCTCAACGCCTTTTCGACGGCAGCAACCTCTGCCTTTACTTCATCGCTTCTGTCGCGCACAGCCTTTGCCCTGCCGACGTATGCCGGATCCTTGCGGCTCAAGGTGAACTCAGCAAGGCCGAGCGGGTTAGAGCGGAACGATGAAGTTTCTCCAGACGGAATGAGCTCGTCGGTTGTGGTAACCGGGTCGTGAATCTCAGAAACAACCTTAACAAGCAGGTCGTCAGAAAGCGGCTGCATAGCCGGCCAGTCTTTGATGTTCGGGCCGAACTGGATTGCAACTTCAGGATGTGCAACTCCCTTAGAGTCGTACACGCGCTTTTCGTAAATCGTCTTGTCAAAGAAATATTTTTTGCCGCTGAACTCAACGTCAAACTCGGTGGCAGCGGTTAAGAAGCCCTTGTTTGCTGCCGTTGCCGCAATAGAGCGTGCGTCCATAAGGGCGACGCTTGAAAGCTGCCCGTTCTGGATTTTTGAGCCTTCGCGGTTCGGGAAGTTTCGCGTAGAGTGGCGGATTGAGAATGCGCCGTTTGCCGGAGTGTCGCCAGCTCCAAAGCACGGCCCGCAGAATGCGGTTTTTACGACAGCACCCGTGTCTACAAGCGCGGCAAATGCGCCGTTTTTCATTAGCTCCATGTACACTGGCATGGAAGCCGGGTAGACGCTTAAGACAAACTTTCCGTTACCGGTGTCTTTTCCCTTTAAGATGTCTGCCGCCGCGCAGATGTTTTCAAAGCCGCCGCCGGCGCAGCCTGCAATAATGCCCTGGTCAACATACAGTTTTCCGTCAATCACCTTGTTCTTAAGGCTGAAGTTTACCTTGTCGCCAAAACTTACCTTTGCGCGCTTTTCGGTTTCGTCTAAGATGTCTAAAAGATTCTTGTTTACTTCGTCGATTGTGTAGGCGCAGCTGGGGTGGAACGGCATGGCAATCATCGGGCGGATTTCGCTTAAATCAAGCTCGATTGCCGCGTCGTAATACGCGCCGTCCTGTGCACGAAGCTCTTTGTAAGCTTCCGGCCGGCCGTGAATGGCGTACCATTCTTCTACTTTTTCGTCGGTCTCCCAAATAGAAGAAAGACAGGTCGTTTCGGTTGTCATAACGTCAATGCCGATGCGGAAATCTGCCGACAGGTTCTTTACTCCTGGACCTACAAATTCCATTACCTTGTTTTTTACAAAGCCGGAAGCAAACACTTCCTTAATGATTGCAAGTGCCACGTCCTGCGGACCGACCCCAAGAACCGGCGAGCCTGTCAGGTAGATTGCAACAACGCCCGGATAGTTTACATCGTAGGTCTTGCCTAAAAGCTGCTTTGCAAGTTCGCCACCGCCTTCGCCAATTGCCATCGTGCCTAAAGCTCCGTAGCGGGTGTGGCTGTCGCTTCCTAAAATCATTGCGCCACATTCGGCAAGCATTTCCCGGGCAAACTGATGAATGACAGCCTGATGCGGAGGCACGTAAATGCCGCCGTATTTCTGGGCACAGGTAAGCCCGAACATGTGGTCGTCTTCGTTAATCGTGCCACCAACGGCGCACAGCGAGTTGTGGCAGTTTGTAAGCACGTATGGAATCGGGAAACGCTCTAGGCCGGAAGCGCGTGCCGTCTGAATAATGCCGACGTAGGTAATATCATGCGAAGTGATTTTGTCGAATTTGATTTTAAGCTTTGCGCTGTCTCCGCTTGTGTTATGCTTCTGTAAGATTGAATATGCAATAGTGCGCTTTGCGCCTTCTTCTTTCGTCGTTGCGCTCGTGGCCGATAAATGCGAGCCTTCTAAAAAAGCTCCGTCTTTCCACAGTTTCATGCTAATACCTCGCAAATTGTATAAATATGCAGGATATTAGCATAAGAATGTATAAAAAGTCTATACGATTGCAGAAAGTCGAAGCAGGCGCGGCGGCGGAACGCTTGAGCGCCTGCGTTTTTTGCGCTAAGCGCACTAAGGCTGTCTGTAAGCGCTTTTCCTGCTGCACTATTTCTTTACCACCCAGATTCCGTCTTTTGTCGCACCATGCCGCTCGACATAGTTTTTTTCACGCAAAACCTTGATTGCGTTTTCGACTGTCCGTGAAGAAACTTCGAGCTTAGAAGCAATTTGCACGGCAGTAATTTCAGGCGCTTCTTTCATAAGGCTAAGAATCTTTTGCTGTCGCTCTGAAATATCAGATTTTTCAGAGTTTGAAGACGGCAGACTTATCTGGTAGTCGGCAGAATAATTTTCATCAAGCGGAACTGAAAGCGTGAACATCGTGTCTTCTATCATCACAGGCTTTAAAAAACTTGTCTGAAAGATGCTTTTGGGCAAACTGCATCAGAATGTCATAGCTTTCCACAAGATTTTTGTAGATTAAAAGCCTGTCGTCATATCGGTCTAAGTTTACCCTGCGCACAAGAGCATCTGTTTTATATTGTGGGCAGACTGACATAATTACATCTTCACGACCTAAAAGCAAAAGTCCTGCAAGCGTCATGCCTTCATCCCCTGTCTGCCAGTCTTTTCCGTACAGATGAGTGCTTTTTAAGATTTCCTCATCGCTCATATTACGCCACGGATGCTCGTTATTTTTTGTAAGGGCAAGATTTCTGCATTTTGTAATTATTCCGTCCTCGAGCTCAGAAAGAGTCGCATATTTAAAGACCTTTTTTTCGGTGAAAATATTTTGCTTGCGGATATACATATCAGCAATCTGGCTTGTCGCACTAACTTTTACATCAGCTTCAAAAACTCTGTCGTAAATGCTTTTTTTGAAAGTATGAACCTCAGAGCTGGCCGGAACCTGAATCGCAAGAATGATTTTTCCGCCAATTTTCACAGCTTCAGGCTCAATCATCAATGTTGGAGAAAAGATTGAAGGATTAGAAATTACACTGACAAAATTTTTCTTGAGAGATGGAATTGCCTTTTCTGGAAGACCGATGAGTGTTCCGTCATCAAGAACGCCACAGAGAATTGTTCCTCCAAAATGATTAGAAAACGAGCAGACCGTTTCATACACATCGTTTTCGATGCCGTTCCCACATCTTTTGAATTCAATCCATGAATTTTCGCCTTCCTGAATCAGCGCTCTTACCAAATTTTCCGTCATATCCAATGTATCGGTAAACATACCGAATTTCGGAAGAAATTTCGGAAGAATTTCGGAAGAATTTCGGAAGAAAACGTGCGCTGCAGAAAGCACCGCCCATCATGCGGATTTCTTCCCTTTATAAATAGGACTGAGAGCATAAAAAAGCCCGCCTTGTAGTGTACCAGACTCTAGGCGGTTTATCAAAACAGGCGGTTTATCAAAACTTGCTTAACGGAGACGGTCGCTCATTTGCATGTGTCCCCGTTTTTTTCGCCTGTTTCTGACAGCTTATTGCAGCGCTTCCAGCTCTCGGAGCTTTGCTTCGTCAAGCTTTATGTACAGGTTCTTTTCGTGCGTGGGAAGCACTAAGCCTTTCGGCCCGTCCTTCGCGCGGCGCAGGTGTTTTACCTGCGTGTAATACAAGTCGGCGGCAGCGTTCTTGCGTGCCTTGGAGTAGTAGACGGCAAGATTTCCTGCATACAGAAGCACAGGTAGCGGCACAGTCTTTCCCGGCCGATTTTTGATGAATACGTAGCCGCCGGCATAGTCGCGCGTGTGCAGCCACAGGTCGCTTCCGCGCACATGGTGGCGCAATAGCTCGTCATTTTCGCCTGCGTCGCGCCCGACAATAATCTGCCAGCCGTCTACGGTGTAGTCTAAGCCGGGATGCGTCTTTTTCTGCAGCTGCTTGGGGGTAGTGCTCTTCCTCAGCTGCTGCTCAAGCTTTAATGGGTTTGTTTCTGCCTGCATGCGCTCGTACTGCGCGTCTAGCTCGGTAAGAGCGCGCTCTGCACGCGAAATGTCGTATTCAAGCGCCTCTAAGCCGCTTGTCTGCTTTTTATACGTTTCGTAGTAGGCGGCGGCGTTTTCGTGCGCGCTTTTTTTGGGGTCGATTTTTATGCGCACCGTGCTGCCTGTTTCGTAATCCTCGCACTCTAGAAACTGACCTGCTGCCGCTGCATGGGAAGCAGAGCTTTCCGCGCCGCCTGCCGTGTCGGTTTCAGCGTGGTCGCTGAGCCCCGTCGAAGCGTGCTCTCCTGCCGGAGTGAACAGGTAGCTGTAGGCAAGAATCAAATCGCCCTGATGCTTCCACTGCGCAGCGTTCTGGAAGGCGGCGCGTTTTTCCTGCAAGCGCTCCAGGGCTGCGGTCTGGCGGCTTTTGTGCTCGTTGTACCATTTTTCTGCCTGCTCGCGAAGCGTGGCAAGCGAAGACTGGGAGGCACTCTGACTGTAGAAAAGGTCAATCTTCTGGCTGAACGTGAGCGGTGCGGCATCAGGGTGCGTTTCCTGCCAGGCGGCTGCCGTTTCTGTAAAATCGCGTACGGGCCATTCTTTGCCGCTGTCGGCGCGGGGGGCTGGAAGCGAGAATATGCCGCCGCTTGTTTCTCCCTTTGCGGGTCTGCGGTAAAAGCAGTCGATAATAACCGATGCTGCTTCCGGCGCGGCTGTGCCTGCCTCGCACAAAAAGATGTTTGCAGCGCCGCTCCACAGGCGGATAAAGAGCGTGTAATTTTCTCCTTCAGGCTCGTATGATGCGCTGCCAGCGTTTTCGTAAGCAGCGCCGGCTTTCTGTGCGTCTGTCTGCTCTTCTGCCTGAACGGCTGCCGCTTTTGCATTTTGCACGGCGATAAGCTTTTCTTTAGCGGCGGGCATGACAAAAATCGGCGCGTCCTTATGCACGCTAAGCGCGATAATGCGCTCCTTTCCAATCTGACGGCAGCTCATAATCCGTGCGCCCTTTATGCGCGATTTTAAAAGCTCGTTAAATCGGAGCGGCTTTGCGTTTTTGGGAATCTTTCGCCGCGTTTCGTGAATGCGGCAACTTGCAGAAGCAAGGCTGATGAAAACGGTTTTTGGCTCGCCGGGTTTGTAGGTGTAGAGCGCAATGCTGTCGTAGCCCGGCTGCACGATGTCCTGTATGAAGCTGCCTGCCAGATTCAGCTCTGCAAGCACGGTATCAATTTCGTTGCAATTAAGTGACATGGTTGGAGTGTAGCATTTTCTTACGCCTTGTGACAGCGTTTTCTTTTTGTTACACTAGCTACAGATTTTTTTGTTAGGAAGGGCGTTTATATGAAATTGACTGGCTCAGAAATTATTATCAAGGTGCTCCAGCTCCATGGAATTGATACCGTTGCAGGACTCCCCGGTGGCTACATATTGCCATTTTACGATGCCCTTGCCCATGCTAAAATCAAGCACGTGCTTGTTCGCCATGAACAGGCGGCAGGATTTGTGGCGCAAGGTATGGCTCGCACAACAGGAAAGCC
>CALAEZ010000323.1 GCA_937891125.1 uncultured Treponema sp.
TGCCAGTGACCGACGATTACCTTTCGCGGTAAGTCCATTCTGCTTGTGATAAAGCCGAATTCACGGTCGCCGTGCGCGCTCTGGTTCAGGTTCATAAAATCCATATCCATTGTGGCATAGGGAATTTCTACATTGAACTGCGTGTTAAGCTGCAAAAGCGGTTTTTTGTAGGCGTTCAGGCCCGCTATCCACATTTTGGCAGGGCTGAATGTGTGGCACCAGATGATTACGCCGGCACATTTGTCGTCAGCGTTTGCGTTTTCAAGCGTCTTGTGAATTGCCTGTGGTGTCAAAAGCGTTTCCTTCCATACAAACTTGCATGGAAGCACATTGCGCTCGTTCAGCTCATCAACCATTGCCTTTGAGTTTTTGGCAACCTGCTTTAAGGTTTCTTCTCCATACAAATCCTGACTACCCGTCAGAAACCAAAATTCATATTCGTCCAATGAAATCATCTTTTTTCCTCCAATTTGATGATATTTTTTGACGCAGATGGATACAGATTAACGCAGATTGTGTAAAATTAGCTTTTGTCCTTGCCTGTCTGTGTCGTTTTTTTATTCGATATTTGCAATTGCGGCTTTTTCGATTGCAAGGCCTTTAGTGTATCGGGCAAAGAAAGTGTTAAAGCCTTCGATGTCTTCTTTTTTGGCCTCAACCGTGGTCTTTTTGCTTGTGGCAAAGACTTGTTCGTTAAGCCAGAGAGAAAGAGGCTTTCCCTTTCCGTTTACAAGGTAACTTGCTAAAACCGCCATGCCCCAGGGACCGCCTTCTCCCGCTGTTTCCAGAGCAGAAACCGGTGTGTGAAGGGCAGCACTCATAACGGTAAGGCCTGTTTCGGCAGTCTTGAAAAAGCCTCCGTGACCTGTAAGACTGTCGATTTTGACATTTTCTTTATCAAAAAGAATATCCATGCCGGTGCGGAGCGCGCCGAGTGCCGTAAAAAGCTGGGAACGGATAAAGTTTGCCATAGTAAATGAAGCATGCTGGCTTCGTACAAAAAGGGAGCGTCCTTCTGTTAGCCCGGTAATGCTTTCGCCTGAAAGATAGTTGAACGGCAAAAGCCCGCCGCAGTCCTTATCTCCTGAAAGAGCAGATTTTAAGAGCGTAGAGTAAAGCTTACCTTTGTCGGGAGCCTTTCCTGTAACGGCGGTAATCACTTCGTCAAAAAGATTTACCCAGTGGTCAAACTCGCCCATACAGTTATTTGCGTGTGCCATTGCAACAAGCGCCCCGTCAGGAGTTGTAACAAGGTCAATAAGACCGTTATAGGCTTTCTGCAAGTCTTTTTCGAGCACGACCATGGCAAAAACGCTCGTTCCTGCAGAAACATTTCCCGTGCGCTTTGCAACACTGTTTGTGGCAACCATGCCCGTTCCTGCGTCTCCTTCTGGTGGAGCCATAACAGCGCCTGCCTCTAAGTCTCCGCTTGGGTCAAGAAGCTTAGCCCCTTCTTTTGTTACGCTGCCTGCGTTTTCACCTGCAAGTAAAATTTTTGGCAGAATACCTGAAAGCTTCCAGCTAAAGCCCTTATCAGCAATGAGGGCGTCAAATTTTTCGATGAAGGCCTTGTTGTAGCTCTTTGTTTCCGTATCAATCGGGAACATTCCTGAAGCATCCCCAACGCCAAGCACTTTTTCGCCAGTAAGCCGCCAATGAATAAAGCCTGCAAGAGTCGTAAAGAACGCAATGTTTGGCACATGCTCTTCGTTTTTTAGAATCGCCTGATACAGGTGCGAGATGCTCCAGCGTTCGGGAATCGGGTAGCCGGTGCGGAAGGGAACGAGGAGCCTGTCGCTTTTGTCAAAAGCGAGGTAGCCGTGCATCATCGCGCTTATGCCGAGTGCACGGAGCTTTTTGAGCGTAACGCCGTATTTTTCCTTTACATCACGCTTTAAGTCAGCGTAGGCAGACTGCAGGCCTTCAATAATTTCTTTTTCGGAATAAGTCCAGATTCCGTCGATAAGGGAATTTTCCCAAGTATGAGAGCCTTGAGCGACAGGTGCGTTTTTTTCGTCAATCAGAACGGCCTTAATGCGCGTTGAGCCGAATTCAATTCCGACAATAGCGTTTCCGCTTTCAATGTAAGATGTAATGTCTGCCATTTTTTTATCTCCTCATGCAATGTTTATGCTTCTAGCACATTTTCCTTAAAGAATATTTCGAGCGGAATGTTAATATGCTCGGCTGGTTTTTCGTTGTATAACAGATTGCGAGCAAGCTTTTGCACAGCAAGCTGCCCCTGTTCATGCGCACGCTGACTTATAATGCAGTCAATCGCACCACTTTGTAACAGCTGCAGGTTTTCCTCAATCATGTCAAAGCCAGTCACCGCAATATCATTTTTTCGCCCCAGCTTAGTAAGGCAGTCGGCAACAAACTGCGTTTCAACCGTAACCGTGCAGATGCCCGCAATCCGCTCAAAAACAGAAAGCAATTTTTCTGTTTCCCGCACAATTCCTGCAGGCGATGTGTCAGCAGGAATAATTTCGACCGCTTTTTTCCCCTTTTTTGCAAACCAGTCGCAAAATCCGCGCGCACGTTCTGCCTGATTGTACGCCTCTGCATGCGTACGAATCGCAATGTAAACGCCGCTTTTGTCGGTTGCAGTTAGCTCAGTTAGCCGACCTGCAAGAAAGCCTGCCTTATAAGGATTCTGTGCAACGGTAAAAAGGGGCGACGCCTCTGGGAGCGGTGAATCGACAAAGCAATACGGAATATTTGCAGGAAACGCCTCAAGCAGCGCAAGCATTTCTTCTTGCTGTACCGGCGCAATTATATATGCATTGCAATTTTCTTTGAGCAGTTGGTTACACTGCGCAATAAGAGACGTATGCACGGTGCGAGTAAAGAAAAAAGGCACCAGCGAAAAAGAAAAAGCAGAAAACTCGTTTTCAATTGTCTGCCTAATGCTCGTATAGAGGCGCTGCCAGTAGCCGTAGTCGGCAGTAATTTCTGGCATAAGAAGACCGATTCTGTAGTGATTATTCTTTCTGAGCTGCTGAGCCAGAATATTCGGCTGGTAAGAAAATTTTTCGATAATTTCCTGCACCTTCTGCTGTGTTTCAGGAGAGACTCTGCCACGGTTGTGAAGCACTCTATCCACCGTACCAATAGAAACTCCTGATAATTCTGCAATTTGCGTTACTGTCATATTTTAAAAACCTGTTTTTGTGATGCAACTGCCTACAATGCCTACAAGAAGCTCCCCTGCTTCAGAGCGATTATATACAGATTTTTTACACGTTTAATGCGTGTACGTACACAGCATACCCTCTTACACCTCATTTGTCAAATGGGTTCTGTCACTCATATAGGGCAAACGTATTATACAATTTTTTCAGTTCACAAATGGCTACCAGTCGCAGACTCGTCTTTGTGAAACCGCAGGCTCGCCTGCTACAGGCTGATTGTGCTTGTAATTATATACAATTGCCGCTCGCGCGGCAGCACAATCAGGCTGTTTTCGAAAATCCGCTCCGCTCCCTCCCGCCATTTTTACCTACACTTTTTATACTGCGAATGCCCTAGCCACTCATACAGAACGACACTTCATCCACATGCCATTCGCACAAAAAAAACTGCTTGCTCGTGTTTTGCGGCTACAGTCGCGCGGCAATTATTGCAGCCGTGCCGCGATTTCGTCGATGAACTCCCATGCATTTACGACGCGCTTTGCGGCAGGATTGGCAAGCCGGGCAAGGTCGCCGGTCATCACGCCGTCCTCGATGACGGCGAGCGTCGCTTCTTCCAGCTTTTTTGCAAAGGCTGCAAGCTCTGGCGTTGCGTCAAGCTCGGCACGCTTTGCAAGTGCTCCCGTCCAGGCAAAAATCAGCGCAACAGGGTTTGTGCTTGTCTTTTCTCCCTTTAAGTAGCGGTAGTAGTGCTTCTGCACCGTGCCGTGGCTTGCTTCATATTCAAATGCGCCAGACGGGCTTACCAGGACGCTCGTCATCATTGCAAGGCTTCCGCAGGCGCTTGCAACCATGTCGCTCATAACGTCGCCGTCGTAGTTTTTGCACGCCCACAGCATACCGCCTTCGCTCTTCATAATGCGGGCAACCGCATCGTCAATCAGCGTGTAGAAGTAGGTAAGACCGGCTTTCTCAAACTTTTCCTTGAACTCTTCGTCAAACACGCGCTGGAAAATCGCCTTGAAATTCCCGTCGTAAGTCTTGCTGATGGTGTCTTTTGTGCCGAGCCAGCAATCAATCTTCTGGTCGAGCGCATACATAAAGCTGCAGCGGGCAAAGCTTTCGATAGATGCGTCAAGATTATGAATGCCCTGAAGGATGCCAGGTCCTTTCATCTCCATGATTGTCTTGCGGATTTCTGTTCCGTCGCTGCCAGTAAAAACAAGCTCTGCTTTTCCGGCGCACGGCGTCTTAATCTCACAGTTTTTGTAGACATCGCCGTAGCCGTGACGACCGAGCACAATCGGCTTTTTCCAGTTAGAAACTGAGCACTGCACGTTCTTTACAAAAATCGGCGCGCGGAAAATAGTGCCGTCAAGCTCGCCGCGCAGAATGGCATTCGGGCTGGGTGTGAGCTTTTTAAGCTTGTATTCTTCCATACGCGCTGCGTTTGAAGTAATTGTTGCGCATTTTACGCCAACACCAAGGCGCTTAATCGCAGCAGCAGCATCGTAGGTTACTTTATCATCGCTGTCGTCACGGGCTTTCAAGCCAAGATCGTAATACTCTGTCTTGAGGTCAACAAACGGAGTGAGCAGCTTGTCTTTAATCACCGCCCACAAAACTCTCGTCATTTCATCGCCGTCAAGTTCGGCGATTGCGTTCTTCATCTGGATTTTTGCCATGGAAGGACTCCTTTTTATGTAATAAGTCGCACAAGCTGTCAAAAGATACCACCCCACGCCACAATTGACAAGATGGTAACCAAAGCAATCGCATTATACACTTTTTAGTCAAAAAATGGCTGCCAGTCGCAAATCCGTTC
>CALAEZ010000324.1 GCA_937891125.1 uncultured Treponema sp.
GCTTCCACCGCCTTGACGACATGCTGGACTCCACCGGCCTTGACCACTGCAAGCTCTGCACCTACTGCTGGAACGGGCGTGAATGAATCGGCATTTCTGTCGATTCATTCACGAGATGGTAGCAAGCTACCGTCATGTACTCTTTTTGAGTTTTAGCAGCTATGCTGCGAAGGCGTAATTTCTAAAGGGAGCGTAAAAAAAATGGATATAGCAGTTTTATACGGCGGAAAATCAGGCGAGCACGAAATCTCGCTTGTGTCGGCAGCGGCAATCGCACGTAACATTGACACCCAAAAGCACGCGGTACATCTGATCGGCATCACAAAGGACGGCCGCTGGTATCTGCAGGACGCAGCCGAGCTTGAGCGCATAAAGCGCGACAATGCTTCCGCGCTTACCATACATGAAGACGAAGCCATGAGCGTTTCTGTGATACCCGGCGGCGGAAAAAACGCGCTGCACGTTGGCGCAAATGCTATTCCGACAGACGTCGTGATTCCGGCTTTGCACGGTACCTTTGGCGAAGACGGCACAGTGCAGGGCTTACTTGAAATGGCAGAGCTTCCGTACGTCGGCTGCGGTGTTACGGCAAGTGCAAACTGCATGGATAAGGAAAAAACAAAGGTGATTTTAGAGCACGCTGGCGTTCCTGTCGTTCCCTACTTCTGCATGAAGCGGAGCGACATTTTGTCGAGCGTGCGCTACGACCAGATGCTTGAAAAAGCAGAAAAAACGCTTGGCTTTCCGCTTTTTGTAAAGCCGTGTTCAGCAGGCTCAAGCGACGGAGCAAGCCGCGCCGATGACATGCGGCACTTAAACGCCGCACTCTTAGAAGCATTCAACTGGGACGACAAGGTTTTAATTGAAAAAGCCATTAACGCCCGTGAAATTGAATGTTCTGTAACGGGGAACCCGACGACAGACGGCGGCTCTGACAAGGCAGAATCCCTTACCGCCTACGGACCGGGCGAAATTGCGCCTAAGCACACATTCTACGACTACGACGCAAAATACAACGACCCTGACGGCGCGGAGCTTTTAATTCCGGCTCATCTGGACGAGGAAACGCAGGAAAAAGTGCGCACGATTGCAAAAAAAGCGTACGCCGCTCTTGACTGTGCAGGCTTAAGCCGCGTTGACTTTTTTATTGACCGCGACACAGGCGCGCTTTACTTAAACGAAATCAATAACCTTCCGGGCTTTACGTCTATAAGCATGTTCCCGAAAATGTGCGAAAGCGCAGGGCTTTCATTTGCAGAGCTTGTTGAGCTTTTGATTCAGGAAGCACTTTTGCGCTTTAAGGCAACGCGCGCCTT
>CALAEZ010000325.1 GCA_937891125.1 uncultured Treponema sp.
ACCCATGAACGGACAGCAGGGAGCTGGTCCTGACGGATTTGGCACGGTGCCTGACGAGAAGGCGCCAAATCTGCAGGCAAAGATCACGGTAAACAAGGCAAACAGCCCAAAAACGCTCGGAGCCGAAACGGTCAGCACTAAAAAAGCTGACGAAAGCGTCCTTTTGATAAAGGATGGCGCCTCTGCCACCGCACTCAAAACGGTGTTTGAAAAAGCGGGCGGCGATGTGTCAAACGGCGGACAAAGCAATTTTTACGGCTTGAATGCCGCCGTAGTAACGCAAGGCGGCAGTGCGCTCACACTGCAGAATGTAACGATAACGACTAACGCTGACGGTGCAAACGCAGTATTTTCTACCGGCGAAGGCTCGCTTGTCACGATTAAAAACATAAAAATCCACACAACGTCAAATTCGTCACGCGGCTTAGACGCAACATACGGCGGCATGATTACCGCAGACAAGGTTGACATAACAACAGAGGGCGCACACTGCGCTGCATTTGCAACCGACCGCGGCGAAGGCACCGTAACCGTAAATGGCGGCGTTGCCCGAACAAGCGGCGAAGGCTCTCCGGTCATCTACTCAACCGGCAACATCACCGTGCGCAATCTTTCTGGCATGGCAACAGGCTCAGAAATTGCCGTCATCGAAGGCAAAAACAGCATCGCCATTGAAAAAAGCACGCTTACTGGTGGCACGGGAACAGGACATGCAAACGATGTGCATGCAGCAGTTATGCTTTATCAGAGCATGAGCGGAGACGCAAACCAGGGAACAAGCATATTCTCTGCGGTAGATTCTACCTTGACGAGCACGGCAAGCGGTCCGTTCTTTTATGTAACGAACACAAACGCAAAAGTTTCACTGTTGCGTACCAAAATTGTAAACCCCAACGAAGTGCTTATTCAGGCGACAGGAAACGAAAGCGAGCGCGGCTGGGGACGCAAGGGAGCTAATGGCGGCACGCTCGACTTTACGGCGCAGAACCAGGTCCTTTTCGGAAACGTTGTGGTAGACAAAATCAGCTCGGTTTCACTCTCGTTCGGCGCTGGCACTAAATTTACGGGTGCCTTGAATGCAGCAAACAGCGGTATGGTGAACTTGAATCTTGCGAAAAAAGCAAGCATCTCTCTGACACAAGATTCATATGTTAACATTCTTGATTTGGAAGATTCTTCGTACAAAAACATTAAGACAAACGGACACACGCTGTTCTACAACAAGGACGAAAAAGCAAACAGCTACCTGCACGGACGCACCATTCTGCTAGCTGACGGCGGTAAGCTTTCAGGAATCAGCATGAATTTTAGCACGCAGGCGGCGCTGTCACAGGGAGAAGGTGGCGCACCAAATAGACAGCCGGGCGGAAATCCGCCAGCAGGAGGTCCAGGCGGAAATGGTGGTCCTGGCAACATGAAAGTGCTTACCATCACGGGAACCATTTCGGTAGCTGACGATGTGGTGACGCTTGCTGCAAGCGATGGAAAAACCTACACGCTTACCGTCATGGAGCCGCCGCAGGGGAAAGCTCCCGCTGGAAACAACGGCTCAAGCGGACAACCACCAGCGCCACCGAGCGGAAACATGAAAATGCCTGCAGGAGGTTCTGCCATGGGAGGCGCACCAGGGAATCCGCCCGACGGAAAGCAGGGAAAAGAGCCGCCTAAGCATTTGACGCTTGACGACTTAAAGGTGCTTGCAGGAAAGACCGCTGAAGTAAAGGGCTTAATAATGCAAGAGAGATTCGTTGCAATGCAGGTAACTGAAAAATAAACACTGTAGAGCCCGGCAGCAGGTGCCGGGTTTACCTAGCGTTGAATTTTGGGAACATCATTGACTGAGGGCGCGGCTTTTTCCGCGCTCTTTTTTTCTGCATTTTTTTGCTGCGCTTTCGCTTCTTTTTCAGCCTTGAGGCGCGCTTTTTTTTGCTTTGCGTTTTCGCGTGCCTGTGCAAACGGAGACTTACGTGTAGCAGCAGGTGTCTGCTGAGAGGCACTAACAGCAGTAGCCGCGCCCGAGCTTGGCGCTGCGCTTGCGTGTTCTTCCGAGCCTGCCACTCGATCTGTGCCTGCCGCAAGCGCATCTTCGTAGAGCGTTCCTGGACGCACGGTCACCTTCACCTCAGGCGCGTCAAAGCTAGAGCCGTGCGCTTGAGAGCGCTGTTTTTTAGACTGCGGCGTTTTCTCGCTCGTTCCAGCCTTGTCAGGTCTGTCAGCACGGCGGCGGCGTTTTCCAAACGTAAACGGGAGCGTAACAATCATGCCGCACGCAAAGGATGCAATCACCGTCAAAAAAACGGGCACATCAGTAAAGGTACGAAAAAGCAGATTTACATTGCAGCGGTAGCCGTCGCCGTTGTTAAATCCACAAAACACGGTGACGAGCACCAGCAGAATAACGGTTCCTAAAAGCTTAAATGGCATAACTATCTCCCCGCTACGCTACACGCGCGTTCCTTTGTAGGTATTTCCGTTCAGGCTGTCGATGTGCACGGTCACAAACTGCCCGATAAGCGACGCATCGCCCTTAAAAGCCACACGCTCGTCACGGTCGGTCTTTGCAAGCACTTCCGTTTCATCATCACGGCTCAAGCGCTCGACAAGCACCTTCTCAGTCTTTCCGACATGCTTTTCCATCTCGCTCTGCGTAATTGTAAGCTGCAGGTCGATAATCTTCTGGAGGCGCGCTTTTTTTTCTGCAAGTGGAATTTGATTTGCCATGCTCGCAGCAGGAGTTCCCTCACGCGGATTAAAGTAATACATGAAGGCACTTTCAAAGCGCACATGTCGCATAAGCTCAAGCGTTTTTTCCACATCTTCGTCGGTTTCGCCGGGGAAGCCGAGCATAATATCAGTCGTAATGGACGCTTCAGGGATTTTTGCGCGGATTTTGTCGACAAGCGTGTAAAAATCCTCGCGCGTGTAATGGCGGTTCATGCTTTTTAAAATCCGGTCGCTACCATGCTGTACCGCAAGATGAATGCCCTTACAGAGCACGTCATTTTTTGCAATGACGTCTATCAAATCGTCGCTTAAATCCTTTGGATGAGAGGAATCAAAACGCACCCATCCGATAGAAGAATTGGTCTGGCGCACATGGTCGGCAACAATCTGCATCAAGCGGGGAAAATCCACCTGCTCGCTACTCGCATCGCTTGTCATGCGTCCGTGGTAGCTGTTGACATTCTGTCCAAGCAGCATAATCTCGCGCACGCCACGCTTTGAAAGCTCGTCAAGCTCAGCAAGAATCGCATCGACCGGACGGCTCACCTCGCGCCCGCGCAAATACGGCACGATGCAGTAGGTGCAGAAGTTGTTGCAGCCATTCATAATCGGCACAAAGGTTGAAAAAGCGCCCTCTTCTGCTGAAAGTGGCGAAAACACGTAGACGGGGTCTTCAGTAATAATGCCGTCACGCTTAGTGACAGCGGGCACTTGCGCTGAAAGACCGCGCTCCCGTTCCATGTCGTCAATAATGTCGCCGATATGCTGCTTTGCAAACGTGCCGATAAGGTAGTCAACAACCGGGTAGTCGCGCTTCAAGGATTTTTGCAGGCGCTCTGCCATACAGCCCATGACGGCAACCTTAAGCGGCTTTGCGCCGTCCTGTACATACGCAACCGCGCGGTCAAGCGATTTATGCTTTGCATCAGGCTTACAGGCGCGCACAGCCTTTAGGCCCGCATACCAACCGAGCCTGCCAAAAATGCGATTTTCTGCTGTCGCACGCACCGAACACGTGTTAATAAGCACCAGGTCAGTAACCTGAGCGTTTTCGGCACGCTGCCAGCCGCGTTCAATAAAGATTTGTTCGGCTGCCGCACTTTCTGCAATATTCATCTGACAGCCGTAAGTTTCAAAAAAATACGTCATTTGCGTTACCTTATCGAAAAAAAATGCTGTATGCTACAGGCTTTCTGCAAACGTGAGTGTAGATGCGGCAATGCTTTGGTTCAGCGGACTGTCGCCAATAAAGTCACCATTCAAATCTACATCGCCACTTGCGTCCACATGCACGCGCACCAGCCGCCCCGTGCGCACTGCCTGAAGCGCCGCGCTGTCAGAGCGGTCGTAGCGGATAACCACACTGCCGTCGACCTCTGGCGCCTGGAACCATGCGCGGCCAATGGCAAGTCCCTCGTCAGGCGCTTCTGCATTTACCGAAAGCACCTCCTCTACGAGCACATCATAGTCCTTGCCGCAGCGCTTTGAGAGGCGTTCGCGCGTCATTGCGGTCTGTAGCTCAACGAGGCGGGAAGCGCGTGCCTCTTTTACCTTTTTTGCCACCTGCTTTTTTAGACGGTAGGCAAGAGTGTCATCTTCCTTGCTGTAGGGAAAACAGCCTGACCAGTCTGGTGACAAATCCTGTAAGAACTGCTCGGTATGGAGCGCCTGCTCGTCGCTTTCGCCGGGAAAGCCTGCAAGCAGCGTTGTGCGAATCGCCGCATCGGGAAACTGCTCCCGAATCTGAGAGACAATCGCCTTGTATTGCGCAGCGGTTCCTGTGCGATGCATTGCGTGAATAATGTCGTCATCACCAGACTGAAACGGAATATCAAAATACGGTAAAATGCGGCTGTCAGCCTTGATGACAGGAAGAATGTCTGCATTAAAGTGGTCGGGATGGATGTAGAGCAGGCGCAGCCGGAACGTGCCAGAAAGGCTTGAAATGCGCTTTAAGAGTGTGCAAAGTCCGCTTTCACGCATCTCTCCGGCAGCAGCCGCAATGCCCACACTGCCGGGAGTTCCTGCTGGAAGCAGCGTGCGACCGGTGCCAAACACGTTGTCGTCGCGCCCCGTACCATAGGCGGCTAAATCCTGCCCAATCAGATTGATTTCGTACACGCCCGCTGCAACAAGCTTTTGTATTTCAGCGACAATTTCGCTCGCCGGGCGGCTCCGTAGCTCGCCACGAATAATCGGAATTGCGCAAAATGAGCAGCGGTTGTTGCAGCCTTCGGTGATTTTTACATACGCCGCCCCTGCAAATGAAAGCAGCACATCACGGTCGCTACAGCACACGCCCTTCTGTTTGGGCTTTAAGACGACTCTCTCACCTTTCATCATCGGCTCGACAACCTTGTACAGCTGATGCAAGTCGCCGTTTCCAAAAATGCTGTCAGCTTCGGGTAAGTTTTCGCCTAAATCGTCTGCATACCGCTCAGCAAGGCAGCCTGCCAAGAGAATTTTTGCTTTTGGATACTGTTTACGCGCAGAAAGCACGGCGTTCAGGCTTTCGGTCTTTGCGCTTTCTATAAAGCCGCAGCTATTTACAATAATGAGATCGGCTTCTGCAGCCTCAAAAGTCTGGCGGTATCCACGCTCGGTAAGCTCATGCACTAACAGCTCGCCGTCCACCTGATTTTTTGCGCAGCCGTGCTGGTCTAAAAAAAATGTCATGTTCATTTACTCCCAAAAAAAAAGCCGGCTGAATAGTGTCATTCCAAACGCTACGCCACGACCGCACGCTAGCTACGCTCGTGCGTTTCGGAATCTTTACACTATATATACAGCGTAGATGCTGAAACCTGACTGCCGCCTGCCTGACC
>CALAEZ010000326.1 GCA_937891125.1 uncultured Treponema sp.
AAGCGCCCACACCGGCGGCACCTGTATGCGCGTTATGGGCTACTTCCTTGACAGCTCGCATACGGTTTCCGAGCAGAATCTGCATCTGGCGGTTACCACCGACGGCTTACACTGGCAGTCGCTCAATGGCAACGAGCCGGTGTTCATGCTGTCTACCATTGGCGGAAACCGCGTGCGCGACCCGTACATCGTAAAAAAGAGCGACGGCAGCTACTTAATGATTGCAACCGACTGGACGCTCTACGATGCTGACGCAAGCGACTTAGGCTATCACCGCCTGTACGACGGCACCACGAGCGAGATTGCAAGCTGGAACTACACAACCTCGAGCTACTGGGACGTAAACACGAGCTGCCTTATTTTTGCTGACAGCGACGACCTAATTACCTGGAGCAATGAACGCCAAATTCAGATGGTAAGCGATGACGACAAGCAGGCTTTTTATGATGCAAACGCTAACTACCAGTTCTGTTGGGCGCCAGAGATTATTCATAACGACGGTGATGTGATTTTTACCGACCCTGAAACCGGCGACAGCTACTGCTACGGCGTTATCTGGAGCGGGCAGGGCGAAACCAACGGCACCACCAGCAAGTCGTACAACGCAAAGAAAAATGCTTACGAGACAACTACCGGACGCTCGACGAGCTACCGCCGCACGTTCGTAAACTTTACTAACGACTTTGAAACCTTTAGTGCGCCGCAGGTGTACTTTGAACCGACACCCGATGCTGCTAACCCGAACTCAAACATTGACGCAAGCGTCGTCAAGGGCTACGGCTCAAAGTACTACATTTTCTTTAAGGACGAATGTTCAGGCTACTACGGCATGGGCGAAAACTACTCAAAATCGCTCCTACCAAACTCGTTTAACACCAACTGCATCTACGGTCGTGGCTACAACAGCACGCAGGTACAGGAAGCGGCAGGTGGCACCTACAATCAGGGCGAAGGCATGTTCTGCTTTCAGCCGTACAGCGGCGTAAATCGTTGGTTCTGCGTGCTAGACGCCCACGACGCAAAGAAGAGCAAAGTCTTTGCCACGTTTGAAACCACAAACTTTATGACATGGAAAGAAAACGACACCACCAGCTGGCCTAGCGGCGCCATCCGCCACGGAGCTAGTGTGGAGGTGACGCTAGAAGAAATGGAAAAGCTTATAGAAGCATTCGGCTTTACAAAAAAGGAGGCAGAAAAATGAAAAAACTTGCATACACCTTGCTTACCGCGCTTGC